>NZ_DAIPIW010000048.1:0-19790 GCF_036770585.1 Yoonia sp.
CAGGAAGATCGCTGGCTGGGGTGGTAGGATTCGAACCTACGGTACACGGTACCAAAAACCGCTGCCTTACCGCTTGGCTACACCCCAACAGCGAGACGCTTGTTACTGTGAAGGCGGGGGCGGTTCAAGCCCTGAATGTCAAAGAAATGCGCCTATTCCTTCGGGTTGTTTTCGTGCAAGAGATCCTCGGTCATGCCCTGCTCGCGCTCGGCGTCGACGATCCGTTCCAATGCGGCGTCTTCGCGGGCTTCGACGGCTGCGACCGCTTTGCTCTCGCTCGGTCGTGCGACCTGAACCGGGGCGCTGTCGCGGTTGATCTCGATCGTCTGTGACGCATCCGGAATGCCGATGCCCGCGTTCAGCAAGGCAAGCTTGACTTGCCGCAATGCCTCGCCCTTGGCCTGCACGATCGAGGTTGCCGTCTGGTCGACCCAACCGGTCACGACCATCTCGACACCGTCCGGCTGCAACGTTTCGATCCAGACCTGTGCGGGCGGTTCTTCAAGAACGAAGGGCAGGCCCTTCACCGTGTCTTCCATAAGATAGCGCGCAACAAGAAGGTCGGTGCCACGAACCACGGGGATCACGAACATGAAACGCCGCTCTGGGTTCTGGCTGTAGTTGATCAACCGGCTTTTGAAGACCGTCGCATTGGGGATCCGTATGTGATTGCCGTCAAAGGACAGAAGGATCGTCGCGCGGCTTGTCAGACGGATGACCTTGCCGATATCGCCGTTGATCTCGATCGTGTCATTGGGCCGGAACGGCTGGCGGATCGACAACATCACCGATGCGATGAAGTTCTCGACCGTGTCGCGCACGGCAAAGCCCAGCGCCAGACCGATGATCCCCGCCGCGCCCAGAATCGTGCCCAGCAGGGCCGTGGCGCTGAGGATATCGAGCGCGATCACGATCCCGAAGATCAGGAAGGTGATCCGCACCAACTGGCGGTAAATCTCGGCAATGAAGGCATTGGGGGCCAGCCTTTCCCAAGGTTGCCGCATCCGCGCGATCAGAAAACCCATCGCGATCACCAGCAGGAAGGCCCCAAGCGCAATCAGCGCCAGCGGCAGGAAGGCGATGAACTGGTCGATCCTGTCGCGGAAGCGGCCGATGGCGGGGTCGAGCCTGCGGCTGATATCGGTCGTCTCGACAACCTGGTTGCGGACCGCGACGACCCCCTCCACCCGTCCCGCAAGAGGGCTGAGGGCTGCGGCCTCGGTCATCGTGATCGTGGTTCCACGCAGGGTCACAACGCCCTCGCTGACGGTGACTGTGATGTCGTCGTAGCCCCCGAGTTCAGCAAGGATGTCACGGATGCGGGTCGCAATGGCGGCGTCGTCTGCCGCAGAAGTTGCCGTCGAGATCGGGGCAGTCGTGTCCTGGGCCCCTGCCAACTGGGCGATGGCAAGGAAGCCGAAAAGCAAAAGGACGAGTCTCACCAGCAGCCTCGCCTAGACCCGCAGCGGATCGGCTTTGGCAAGCCGGTCAAAGGCCATCAGGCCTTTCACAAGCCCATCCATTTGGTCCAGCGGGATCATGTTCGGCCCGTCAGAGGGTGCATTGTCGGGGTCCTCATGGGTTTCAATGAACACCGCCGCAATCCCGATCGCGACCGCTGCGCGCGCCATCACGGGCGCGAATTCGCGCTGGCCGCCCGAGGATCCCCCCTGACCGCCCGGCTGCTGGACCGAATGGGTCGCGTCCATGACCACCGGATAACCGGTCTTGGCCATGATCGGCAGCGACCGCATGTCGGCAACCAGCGTGTTATAACCAAAGGACGCCCCCCGCTCGGTCAGCAGGATGCGCTTGTTGCCCGTGCTTTCGATCTTGGAGACGACATTGGGCATGTCCCACGGGGCAAGAAACTGCCCCTTCTTGACGTTGATGACCGCCCCCGTCTCGCCTGCAGCCAGCAGAAGGTCCGTCTGGCGGCACAGAAAGGCGGGAATTTGCAGGATGTCGCAGGTGTCGGCCACGGTGGCGCATTGGTCGGCCGTATGGATGTCGGTCAGCACGGGGCAGCCGATCGCGTCCTTGACGGACTGCATGACCTTCAGACCTTCATCCATGCCAAGGCCGCGCTTGCCGCCCAGCGAGGTGCGGTTGGCCTTGTCGTAAGAGCCCTTGAAGACGAATTGCGCACCATGGGCGGCACAGATTTCGGCCATCCTGCCCGCGATCATCTGCGCGTGATCGGTGCCTTCAAGCTGGCAGGGGCCAGCGATGACAAGCAAGGGCAGGTCGTTGCTGACCGAAAGGGGGCCGATATCGACTTTATGCATCAGGCGCTGACCTGTTCGCGAAGGACCGAAGCGGTCAGTGAGATCATGAGATAAATGCCCGAGAAGATCAGGAAAGCAAGCAGCGTGTTCTCGAAGGCCTTGGGGTAGGTGGCCGCATCCGGGATCACGGGACGGACGCTTTGTGACAGATAGCGGACCTGCCGGTTTGCCTCGATCCGCGCGGTTTCCATCTGGGTCAGGGCCTGCTGCACCATGACGGTCTGGAAATTGTAGTTCTCTTCGGCCGTGCGCAGTTCGGTGTTGCGCTGCGCAAGCGAGATCTCGTCGCCCGTTCCGCTGATCAGCTGTGTCCGCAGTTCGGCGATCAGCTGGTCGATATTGGCAATCTGGTCGCGCAGTGTCTGGACCTGCACCTCGCTGGGGCGATCCACGTTCAGGCGGGATTGCAGCACCAGTTCCAGTCGCTGACGCTCGCTTTCGAGGCTGTTGATCTGGGCCATACGGGCCGATGTTTCGGTGCGGGGATCGATCTGTTCGACCCGTTCCTGTATCGCAAGCCAGGTCGCCAGCGCCTCGGCGCGGCGGCGTTCGGCGTCTTCGTAGCTTTGCTGGGCACCCGCCATCTGGTCGGCGCGCAGGCGACTGGTCAACTGGTCGACCTGTTCTTCGGCATAGCCGATCAGCGCTTGCGAGAATTCATAACTATTGACGGGATCCGTCGCGATCACCTTCATGCGGATCAGGCCCTCTGTCGGGTCATAGCTGATCCGGACGTGATCCTGATAGACGCCATAGGCATCTTCGTTTGTCGCATCGGGGGGCAGACGCTGGATCCCGTCGATGGCGGGATCGCTGAAATGCGCCTTGAACCCGTGATCTTCGTTCAGGCGCACCATCGCCTCGCGCGAGGCAAGATAGGACTGCACCGCGATGCTGTCCTGCTGTGTCGCCATCGAGGTGCCCTGAAACAAGGTCGCAAGGCCGCCGCCACCGCCGCCCTGCGGCTGGGCCTGCTGGATCACGATCTCGGCGTTGGTCTCGTACATGGGTGTGGCGATGTTGTAGAAGTACCAGCCGACCGCGAATGTGGGCAGAAGGATGAAGATCGACAGCCGCGTCCAGAGCAGCAGCAGCTTGCGCTTGCGCCGCCGCGCGATGTCGCGCTGGATTTGCAGGATTTCCTGTGCGTTGCGCCGCGCCGCGTCCTGCACGCCCTGGTCGGGGGTCGTGAGCTGCCCGTTTTTCGTCACTTCAGGCAGCTGGATGCGGCCCTTCTTGGCCAGGTTGGTTTTCTTGTCCGGCGTCACCAGATTGACGACCGAGCTGCGCTGGAAGGGGTCGATCCCTGCTGCGCGAAGCTGGCGCACGGCGTCATAGTCGGATGAGGCCTCAAAACCGTTTTTGAGCGCGACACGCCGCGCCATGCGCAACTGCCGCGCGGACAGGCCTTCCTTGCTGATCGCGGCGATCTGTTCGGCATGGGAAAGCTTGGCGGTTCCCTCTGCGCTGCCCGCATCCGGGCTTTCGGTCTCTACCGGTGCAGGAGCTTCCGCTGCCGTTTCTGATCGGCGGCGCACCTGAAACCGCTTAATGGTCGGTTTGGTAGTCATAAAGGACGCGTGCCTCTTCGAGTGAGTCAAACATGTGCAACTGGCCATTCTTTAGCACAGCGGCCGATTTCACAAAACGCTCTAGCGTTTGCGGGCTGTGCGAGACAATGACAAGTGTTGATTTCTCCATCCGCTGGCGCAGGACCTCGCCGGCCTTTCGGTTGAATTCGGCATCGACGGCACCGGGCATGCCTTCGTCGACAAGATACATGTCGAATTCCAGCGACAGGGTCAGCGCCATGGTAAAGCGCGCCCGCATGCCCGCGGAATAGACCCCGATCGGCTGGTCGAAATATTCCTTGAGATCGCAAAGCCAGCGGCAGAAGGCTTCGACATAGTCGGGATCGAGGCCATAGATATGCGCCACATAGCGCGCGTTCTCCATTGCCGAAAGACGCGGGTTCACGCCGCCGGTAAAGCCCACCGGAAAGGAAATGCGGCATTCACGCCGGATCGTCCCCTCATCGGGCTTTTCCAGCCCTGCCATCATATTGATCAGCGTCGTCTTGCCGGTGCCGTTCGGCGCAAGAATGCCCAAGGACTTGCCCAGTTCCACGCGGAAGGACGCGCGGTCGAGAATGACCTTGCGCTGCGTTCCCGTCCAGAACGACTTGCTGACTTCATGAAACTCCAGCATGCGGACCTTGTTGCTCGTATCGTTGCGCTGACCGGTATGGGGCCAAATTATGAAGAACCCGCCCCTGTTTCCATATACTGGCAATGCGGCAGGAATATAGCGACATTCCCGTGAGGTCGAACCGCGCCTGAAAGCTGGCGGTTGGCGGCCAGTCTTTTAGTATGTCGGCCATGCAAAGCCCCTTGCCCCTGCAACACCAGATCGCAGCCTGCCGGATATGTGCGGGGCGTTTTGCCGAAACCGCGACACGACATGCGCCGCGACCGGTTGTCTGGTTCGGCGCGTCACCGCGTATCCTGATCGCGGGCCAAGCCCCGGGCTTGCGGGTTCACGAGGCCGGCAAGCCGTTCTTCGACCGCTCGGGCGACCGGCTGCGCGACTGGCTTGGGCTGGACGAAGAGACGTTCTACGATCGCAGCCGGATCGCCATTGTCCCGATGGCCTTTTGCTTTCCGGGCTATGACGCCAAAGGTGCCGATCTGCCCCCACCCCCTGTCTGTCGGGCCACATGGCATGATCAGGTCATGGCGACACTGGGCGAGGTTCCGCTGACCGTGCTGGTCGGTGGATATGCCCACCGCTGGCATTTGGGCACCCGCGCTGGCGTCACGGCGACCGTCAAGGGCTGGCGCGACCTTGCACCGCGCGTCTTTCCCTTGCCTCATCCGTCGTGGCGCAATACCGGATGGCTGAAGAACAACCCGTGGTTCGCGGCCGCGCTTCTGCCGGACCTGCGTGCCACAGTCGCGAAGGTGCTGGAATGACCGATCTTGATCAGGCCCATGCGGCCATGGAAGCCGCACCCGATGACGATGCCGCGCGCCTGCGTTTCTACGAGCGTCTGGCCGATACAGAGCTGTTCATGCTTTTGGGCGAAGAGGCCGTCAACGAGCAGATCACGCCGGAACTCTTCGAACTCGAGGACCAGCGGTTCACGCTTGTCTTCGACCGCGAGGAACGTCTGGCGCAATTCGTGGGGCGCGTGGCCCCCTATGCCGGACTGCCCGGGCGGGCACTGGCGCAGATGTTGCAGGGACAGGGTATCGGTCTGGCGCTGAACCTTGACGTGGCACCCTCGGCCATGCTGATCCCCGCCGAGGCGGTGGACTGGCTGGTGCAGACCCTGCAACACGGACCGGACGAAACCGAAGCGCGACTGACCGAAATTCTGGCACCCAAGGGCCTGGCCGAGGCGGTCGTGACGGCCCTTGACCGCAAGTTGGCCATTGCCGCCGGTCTGGCACGCTCTGCCTATCTCGCTGCGGCGACCTATGAGGACGGTGCGCGCGGGCATGTGCTTGCCTATGTCGATGCGGTTGACGGGGCAGAAAAGGCCCTTGCCTCGGCCGCCAGCGAGGCGCTGACATTTTCCGGCATCGAGGCCGGCATGATGGATGTGGTCTTTGTCAGATCGTCCGATCCGCTGGCCGCGCATCTGGCCAAAGTTGGTCTGCGGTTCGATCTGCCCGAGCCGCCAAAGCCGCATGTTCCGGGCGCGCCGGGCATGGACCCTGACGCGCCGCCGAAACTGCGCTAGTAGCCGCGCGTCCTGTCCACCTGATAGAGAAACGGCGCGCCCCTTTCGCCACGCAGGATATTGCCCGCGATCACCTCGGCTGCCGTTTCGGGCCGCGTGGTCGAGGCGATGTGGGGGGTGACGGTGACGTGCGGATGGGACCAGTAGGGGTGGTCTGCGGGCAAAGGCTCTGTGCGGAAGACGTCCAGCGTCGCATGGGCGACCTGACCGCTGTCAAGGGCCGCAAGCAAGGCGTCATCGTCGATCAGCGGGCCGCGCCCGGGGTTGATGATGAAAGCGCCCCTCGCCAGCAGGGAAAGCCTGTCCGCGTTCAGGATATTCGCGGTCCGAGGTGTCTGTGGCAGCAGCAGAATGACGATCTGCGCACCCGTCAGGGCCGCGCGCAACCCGTCCTCGCCCGAGAGGCAGCGCAGGTTCGACAGGCTTTTCCGGCTTCGGCTCCAGGCTGTGACGGGAAACCCCAAGCAATGCAGCGCCTGCCCGCAGGCCGCCCCAAGCGCCCCGATCCCGAGGATCGTCACGGGGCGGTCCTTGGCAAGAGGCGGGAAACTGTCATCCCGCCAGACCCCGTCCTGCCCAAGGATGTGTCTATCCATCCCCAGATGATGCCGCAGCGTGTGCCCTGTGACCCATTCGACCATCCCGTCTGTCAGGCTGTCGTCCACCAATCGGCAGAGGGGTTGGGTCAGGGTTTCGTTGTTCACGATGGTCTCGACGCCCGCCCAAAGGCCCATCACGGCCTTGGTTCGTGTATAGGGACGAAAATCACGGACGGGGCCGTTTGGCGCGAAGATGATGTAGTCCACATCCTCGGGCGCGTGATCGCGCGATAAATGCACGTTGAGGTCTACCTTGGCAAAAGCTTCAAGAAGCGGTGCCTGATATTCTTCCCATGCAGCGGGTTTGGCCGAGAAAAGGATATTCAGCATCAGCGGGGCCTATGAACATGGGCGCTTTGCACCAGACCGAAAGCCACCAACAAAACAAGCATGGCCGAACCGCCGTAGCTGACCAGCGGCAGGGGGACGCCAACGACGGGGGCAAGGCCTGTGACCATCGCCATATTGACGGCAAAGAACAGAAAGAAAGTCATCGCGATCCCGAGCGTCAGAAGCGAGGCAAAGCGGTCACGGTTCCCAAGGGCCGAGATCACGCAAAAAATGATGATCAACAGATAGAGCATCAAAAGCGTAAAAGCCCCGATGAAACCGAATTCCTCGGCCAGCGTCGTGAAGATGAAATCGGTATGCTTTTCGGGCAGAAAGTTCAGCCGCGACTGGGTGCCTTGCATGAAACCGCGCCCCGTCCAGCCCCCTGAACCCAGCGCGATCTTTGCCTGCGTAATGTGATAGCCTGCACCCAGCGGGTCGTTCGACGGGTCAAGAAAGGTATCGATCCGCCGATACTGATAGTCCTTCAGCAATTGCCATGGTGTTCCACGGCTTTGGAATACGGCCACGATGCCGCCCACACCCGCGCTGATCACGGTCGCGAAATAGGCCCAGTGGACACCGGCCAGAAACATCATGGTCGCCCCGCCGATCAGCAGCAATATGGCCGTGCCGAGGTCGGGTTGGTTCAGCACCAGCATGGTCGGCAGCAGGATGAAAAAGACCGGCACGATGACCCAGAACGGGTGCGAGGTCTTCTTGTTGGGCAGCCAATCGTAATAGGCGGCAAGAAACATCACCAACGTGATCTTGGTCAGCTCCGAGGGTTGCAGCCGCATGAAGCCAAGATCGATCCAGCGCTGCGCGCCCATGCGGACTTCACCGAAGAATTCCACCCCAAGCAGCAGGACGACCGAGCCGGCATAGGCAAGAAAGGCCATGTTGCGCCAGAACCAGATCGGGATCATCGCGACGACCAGCATCAGAACAAGGCCAAGGATAAATCGCTGGAACTGCGGCTCGACCCAAGGCCGCACCGATCCGCCCGCCACGGAATAGAGCATCAGGAAACCGGCAGAGGCGACAGCGATCAGCAGCAGGATGATCGGCCAGTTCAGATACAGAACCTTGCGCAGGCCGGTCGGCACCGATTTGGTGTTGTATTCAAGATAGCTCATGCGCGGCCACGCAGTTTGGCGCCGTCAGGTATCCGGGCGCTGATCTGGCGCTGCTGCTCGGCGATCTGGTCGCGGAGGTTTTCGGGATAGGCTTCAAGTGGTGGCGGCCCACCATATTGCGCCTGCAACAGGATATCCCGAGCGATCGGGGCGGCGGCCGCTGATCCACCGCCGCCATGCTCGACCACGACAGACACGGCATAGCGCGGGTTCTCGACCGGGGCGTAACCGACAAACAGCGCATGGTCGCGCCTTTCCCACGGCAGGTCCTCGTTCCTGATGATCCCTGCGGCGCGTTCTTCGGGGGTGATCCGGCGGACCTGACTGGTGCCGGTCTTGCCCGCGATCTTGTGGTTTTCGGCCAGCACCCGCGACCCATAGGCCGTGCCGCGCCGGTGATTGCAGACCGCATCCATCGAGGCGCGGATCCGGCGCAGCGTGTTTTCATTGATCCCGAGGCTTTCGCCGATCCCGCTGGGCTGTTCGACCCCGTCGATCAGGCGAACAAGGCGCGGTGTCACGACGCGACCGGTGGCCAAGCGCGCCGTCATCACGGCCAGTTGCAGCGGCGAGGCCAGATTGTAGCCCTGACCGATCGAGGCGTTGACGGTGTCGCCGATCCGCCATTCCTCGCCACGCACGCGGGCCTTCCAGTCCTTGTCGGGGGCCAGCCCTTCGGCCACGGCGGACAGCGGCAGGTCATGACGCACGCCAAGCCCCAGCCGCCGGGCCATTTCGGCCATCTTGTCGATGCCGACGCGCTGGGCGACCTCGTAATAGTAGCAGTCGCAGCTTTGCTTCAGGCTTTCATGCAGGTTCATGTTGCCATGCCCGCCGCGCTTCCAGCAGTGGAAGCGGATGTTGAAGACGTCTGTGTAGCCGGGGCAAAAGACAGTCTCATCCGGCGCGACAAGCCCCTCTTCCATCGCGGCCATGACGGTGATCATCTTGAAGGTCGAGCCGGGCGGGTAGGTGCCCTGCACCGCCTTGGCGGCAAGCGGGCGATACTTGTCGGCGTTCAGCCTGTTCCAGTCGGCAACCGAAATGCCACGCACAAAGAGGTTGGGATCGAACGACGGCGCCGAGGCGACGGCGCGCAGGTCGCCGTTTTCGAGGTCGATCACGACCGCGGCAGCAGATTGCCCATCCATCCGCGCCTGCGCATAGCTTTGCAGACGGCTGTCGATGGTCAGTTGGATGTCCTTGCCGGGGTCGCCTTCCTGCCGGTCAAGCTCGCGCATGATCCGGCCTGCGGCGTTCACTTCGATCCGGCGGGTGCCCGCACTGCCGCGCAGCGAGTGTTCCAGCTTGTTTTCCGCGCCCGTCTTGCCGATCTGGAACTTCGGGATCTGCAGCAGCGGATCGGGGTCCTCGATCCGGCCGAGGTCGAAATCGCTGACCGGACCGACATAACCGACCACATGGGCAAGGTCGGCACCCCAAGGGTAAACGCGGCTGAGGCCGACTTCGGCCTGAATGCCCGGCAGGGCGGGGGTGTTGAGATTGATCGCCGCGACGTCTTCCCAACTCAGCCGGTCGGTGATCGTGACCGGCACAAACGGCGAGCGGCGCTGCATCTCTTCCATGGCGCGGGTCAGGTCGAGCGGGGCGATGTCGACGATCTCGGTCAGGCGGGCCAGAACCTCGCCCACGTCCCCTGCATCTTCGCGCACCATGACGACGCGGTAGTTCTGTTCGTTGGCCGCAATCGCGATCCCGTTGCGGTCGAAGATCAAACCACGCTCGGGGGCCAGCAGGCGGATGTTGATGCGGTTTTCCTCGGCGAGCAGACGGAACTGATCCGCCTGTTCGACCTGCATGTCGCGCAGCCGCCAGCCCAGCGCCCCGACCACGCCCAGTTGCACCCCGCCGACCACAAGGGCACGGCGGCTGATCATGCGCGCGCTTTGTGCTGTTTCTTTGGGGGTCCGCTTCATGTTGCCTGCCTCTTGCCACCCATGTCACCGGGGGTGGCCTTGCGAATACCGAAAAGAAAATGTGCCAAGAGCACGACGACCGGGTAGGCGATGACCGTTGCGGCCGTTTCCATCGCCGACAGACCCAGCGGGGGGCGTGGCACCGCCAGAACGAACAGGATTGTCCGATAGACCAAAGCGACAGCGACGATCCCACCGGCGACAGTCCCCCATTCGGCAAGAAACGACATGCTTCGAAACTCGCTGTGCCGGCGACGGATCGCCTCGGTCAGAACCACGACAAGTGCGGCCCACAACCCCGGGGGCCGCATCAGCAACAGGTCGGCAATCAGAAACACAATCGTCACCACCCCGATCGGCAGGGCAGAGGGTTGCCGCACCACCCAAGCCAGCGCGACCGCAAGCAAGAGGTCGGGCCCCGCCCAGGTCGAGGGGCGCATATCCAGCGGAACCAGCGCCACCGCCATCAGGGCGAATGCCAGCAGGACGAACAGACCCCGCAATACCCATATCCGACCATCAACCCGCTCAGCCATCACCGACCTCGTTTCGTGTCAGTGCGGCAGGGTTGAACGTGCCCGGCACGGCGGGGCCGAAGAACTCGCCCTGGGGACCGACAAGCCCCTCGGGGTCGCCGATCCGCTCGTGGGGTTGGGCACGCAGGACGCGCAGAAATTCCAGCCGCCCATAGTCGGCGGCAAGTCGCACCCGAAACCGTCCATCGGTCCCCAGGACCACTTGCCCAACCAAAAGATCCGAGGGGAAGACGCCGCCATCGCCCGAGGATTCGACACGGTCGCCGGGGCGCACAAGGGCAGGGTTCTCGAGAAACTCGATCGGCGGCGCAAGCGTGTTGTCACCCGCCAGAATGGCGCGCTGGCCCGAAGGCTGGATGATCACGGGAACGCGGCTGGATGTATCGGTCAGCAAAAGCACGCGGCTTGTCTTGCGGCCGACCCCTGCGATCCGGCCGACAAGCCCGATCCCGTCCATTGTCGGCCAGCCGTTGATGATGCCGTCGCGGGCGCCGACGTTCACAAGCACCGACTGCCGGAAGGGCGATCCGCTGTCGGTGATGACCACGCCCGTGATGAAGGTCAGCTGTGGATCGAGACTGACATTGTTGAGATCGAGAAGCTTGGCGTTTTCCTGTTCCAGTTGCAGCGCCGCCTCGCGCCAGGCTTTCATCTGCTGCAACTCGCGGCGCAGATCCTGATTTTGCGCGCGCAACTGCTGATAGCTTTGGAAATCGCTGATCAGTTTCGCCGCACCGGTGACCGGAGCCATGGCCCAGGCAAACGAGGGCACAAAGGTATCAATCGCTTGCGCGCGCAGCCGTTCGACCCGGGGGCTGTCGATGCGCCAGACAAGAAACAGGGCCACCAGCGCAAAGACGATCACGCCGAACAGCAATCTGCGGATCGGGCCAATGTAGTCTTCACTGGATTTGTCACGTGCCAAGGGCGGCTTATCCCTCGTCTGTTCGGTCAGCTATCGTAGTCTATCACATGCCGCAGCTGTTTTTCATACTCCAGTGCCCGTCCGGTCCCCAGCGCCACACAATTAAGTGACTCGTCGGCGACCGAAATCGCAAGGCCGGTCTGTTCGCGCAGCGCAAGGTCAAGCTGACCAAGCAGCGCCCCGCCGCCGGTCAGCATTACACCACGGTCCACGATATCCGCAGCCAGATCCGGCGGCGTGGCTTCGAGCGCGGTCATCACCGCTTCGCAGATCTGCTGGACCGGCTCTGCCAGCGCTTCGGCCACCTGGGCCTGGCTGATCTCGGTTTCCTTCGGCACACCGTTCAGCAGGTCGCGCCCGCGAATATGCATCGTCTGGCCGCGCCCGTCATCGGGCATCCGTGCGGTGCCGATGGATGTCTTGATCCGCTCGGCGGTGCTTTCGCCGATCAGCAGGTTATGCTGGCGGCGCAGGTAGTTGATGATCGCCTCGTCCATGCGGTCGCCGCCGACGCGCACCGAGCGCGCATAGACGATATCGCCAAGCGACAGGACTGCGACCTCTGTGGTGCCGCCGCCGATGTCGACGACCATGTTGCCGGTCGGGTCCGTGATCGGCATACCTGCCCCGATGGCGGCGGCAATCGGCTCGGCGATCAGACCGGCGCGGCGCGCACCTGCCGACAACACCGACTGCCGGATCGCCCGCTTCTCGACCGGGGTTGCCCCATGCGGCACGCAGACAATGATTTTCGGTTTCGAGAAGGTCGTGCGCCGATGCACTTTGCGGATGAAGTGCTTGATCATCTCTTCGGCGGTATCGAAGTCCGCGATCACCCCGTCACGCATCGGACGGATCGCCTCGATGCTACCGGGGGTGCGGCCCAGCATCAGCTTTGCATCCTCGCCGACCGCCAGCACCTTCTTGACGCCGTCTTTGACGTGGTATGCCACCACCGAGGGTTCGGAGAGGATGATCCCCTTGCCCTTCACGAACACAAGCGTGTTCGCTGTCCCGAGATCGATCGCCATATCAGACGAAAACAGTCCACGCAAGAGACCCATCAGATCAGTCTTTCCCCAAAATTGCCCGTGACCAGCGAAATCGCGCGATCGCTGCCACCGCATGGTTATAGAGCGGCAGGGCAGGGGATAGAAGCCCTCGCGTGGGGAAACGCGGCGGCATATCGCTTCTTGTACTTTTGCGATTTTCAGGGGTGATCCGGGCGGATCAAGCGGGCGAAAGGCTTGCACTTTTGCGATCGATCCAATCCCGCAACCGGCATGTTCCGGGGCACCGGTCGGACACGCGCAAGCGGCGGCACGCTTTGCATACCGCCGCTGTCGCGCCCGAGTCGTCGCGAAATGCCTCAGGCGTCCTTGTAGCTGATTTCCTTCGTGTCATGGCCGGGCGCGGATTTTTCCCGCCGGACAAGCAGCCTGTTCAGGGCGTTGATGTAGGCCTTTGCGCTGGCGACGACGGTGTCCGTATCGGCTGACTGACCCGTCGCGATGCGCCCGTCCTCTTCCATGCGGACCGAGACCGTCGCCTGTGCATCGGTGCCTTCGGTCACCGCGTTGACCTGATAAAGCTGCAGCCGCGCGCCATGGCTGAACAGCGCCTTGACCGCGTTGAAGGTGGCATCGACCGGACCGTCGCCTGTGGCGGTCGTCGCGACGTCTTCGCCGTCGATCTCCAAGACCATCTCGGCGGTCTGGGGGCCGGTCGTGCCGCAGATCACGCGCAGCGATTTCAGCTTCAGACGATCGTCACCGCTTTCGTTCTGGGTCAGCAGCGCCATAAGGTCGTCGTCAAAGACTTCCTTCTTGCGGTCGGCCAGATCCTTGAACCGGACAAAGACATCGTTCAACTGGTTGTCGGCCAGTTCGAACCCCATGTCCTTCAACTTGGCCCGCAGCGCCGCGCGGCCAGAGTGCTTGCCCAAGGGCAGCGATGTGCCTGCCAGCCCTACGTCCTCGGGGCGCATGATCTCGAAGGTCTCGGAATTTTTCAGCATCCCGTCCTGATGGATGCCGCTTTCATGGGCAAAGGCGTTCTTGCCGACGATGGCTTTGTTGAATTGCACCGGAAAGCCCGAGACGGTCGCCACGCGGCGCGAGATCGCCATGATCTTGCGCGTGTCGATGCCGGTTTCATAGGGCATGATATCGCCGCGAACCTTCAGGGCCATCACCACCTCTTCCAGCGCGGTATTGCCGGCGCGTTCGCCCAGCCCGTTGATCGTGCATTCGATCTGACGCGCCCCACCTTCGACCGCGGCAAGAGAGTTGGCGGTCGCCATGCCAAGGTCGTTGTGGCAGTGGGTGGCAAAGATCACTGCGTCTGCGCCGGGGACCTCCGCAATCAGACGGCGGATCAGGTCCGCGCTTTCGACAGGTGCGGTGTAGCCGACGGTGTCGGGGATGTTGATCGTGGTCGCACCGGCCTTGATCGCGATTTCGACGACACGGGCCAGATAGTCCCATTCAGTCCGCGTGGCATCCATCGGCGACCATTGGACGTTGTCACAAAGGTTCCGCGCGTGGGTCACTGTGTCGTGGATCCGCTCGGCCATTTCGTCCTTGGTCAGGTTGGGAATGGCGCGATGCAGGGGCGAGGTGCCGATGAAGGTATGGATGCGCGGGGATCTGGCGTGTTTCACGGCCTCCCAGCAGCGGTCGATATCCTTGTAGTTGGCGCGGGCCAGGCCGCAGATGGTGGCGCTCTTGGCCCTCATGGCGATTTCGCTTACCGCCCTGAAATCCCCTTCCGAGGCGATGGGAAAACCCGCCTCGATGATATCGACGCCCATTTCGTCGAGCATCTCGGCGATTTCCAGCTTTTCGTCATGGGTCATGGTCGCGCCCGGGGATTGCTCGCCGTCGCGCAAGGTTGTGTCGAAAATCAACACACGGTCTTTGGTCATTTTGGTGGTCCTTTGTCCTTAGCGTGAAAAAACCGGCGCTGGTCCCCTCTGAGCGGTCGCGCCGAAAGGCACGCTCAGAGGCTGCTAAGGCGTAGGATGTCGCGCGAAATCAGCCCCGAAGAGGCTGCATTGGTGATATGGGCGCGGGTCATCATGGGGGCGACTATACAAACCACGACGGGCTTGAAAAGCCTTTTGCGCCGAAGATGCGCATTTTTGGCAAAATGAGGGGCGGCGCATCGCTGGAACCTCGGTCGGGACGCTCTAACTAGCGGGTCATGAGTGAAGACAGCAGACAGCGCGCCTTGGTCATCGGCGCAAGTGGCGGGATCGGTGCGGCGGTTTCGGGCGAACTGCGCGCGCGCGGCTGGGCTGTGACCGGGCTTTCGCGGCGCGACGATGGGTTCGATGTGACCGATCCGGATGCCGTGCAAACGGCGCTGGCCCAGTCTGGCGGCCCCTTTG
Organism: Yoonia sp.; assembly: GCF_036770585.1. GTDB lineage: Bacteria > Pseudomonadota > Alphaproteobacteria > Rhodobacterales > Rhodobacteraceae > Yoonia. The sequence continues at coordinate 14,891 of NZ_DAIPIW010000048.1, forward strand.
ATCTTGTGTTTGTCGCCCTCGGCATCCTCGCCCCCGAAGGCGGTGCGCCGGAAAAGAGCCTTTCCGCGATCACTGCCGCGCAGATGCAGCAGGTCTTTGCCGTCAATACCTTTGGTCCGGCGTTGATCCTGCGCCATGCTGCCGACCTTTTGCCGCGGGACCGGCGCGGGGTGATGGCGGTTCTTTCGGCGCGGGTCGGGTCTATCGGCGACAACACGATCGGCGGGTGGTATTCCTATCGGGCGTCCAAGGCGGCCCTGAACCAGATCGTGCACGGGGCCGCGATCGAGCTTGGCCGGTCCCACAAGCAATCCATTTGCGTGGCCCTGCACCCCGGCACCGTCGCAACGCCCTTCACCGCCGACTACGCAGGGCGGCACAAGACCGTGCCGGCAGAACAGGCGGCACGAAACCTGCTGGACGTGATCATGGGGCTGACGCCGGACCGGACAGGCGGATTTTTCGATTATGCCGGCAAGGAGATCGTCTGGTGAGGCTGGTTCTGGTTCTCGGAGATCAGCTTTCACCGGATCTGACCGCGCTTCAAAAGACGGACAAGTCGCAGGACGTCGTCGTCATGGCAGAGGTCGCGGATGAGGCATCCTATGTCCCGCACCATCCCAAGAAGATCGCCTTCACCTTTGCCGCGATGCGCAAATTCGCAGCCCGGCTTGAAGGTGACGGTTGGCGGGTCGCTTACACAAGGCTCGATGATCCGCAGAACGCGGGCAGCATCACGGGCGAGTTGCTTCGCCGCGCCGAAGAATGCGACGCGACGGGTGTCGTCTACACCGAACCGGGTGAATGGCGGTTGATCAAGGCCTTGGGGGATATGCCGCTCAAGACCCACTGCCTGCCGGATCGCCGCTTTATCGCCAGCCACGAAGAATTCGATACCTGGGCGAAGGACCGCAAGGCGCTGCGGATGGAGTATTTCTATCGCGACATGCGCCGCAAGACGGGCCTTTTGATGGATGGGGACCAGCCCGAAGGCGGCAAGTGGAACTATGACCACGACAACCGCAAACCCGCACCTGATGAGGTGTCCTATGGCGGACCGATGCGGTTTGCGCCGGATGACACCGTGCAAGAGGTGCTGGACCTCGTGCGGAACAGGTTCGGCAACAATTTCGGCTCTCTCGACGACTTCTGGTTTGCAACCGACGCCGGGCAGGCGCGACGGCATCTCGCCCATTGGATCAAGGGCGGTCTACCCCATTTCGGCGATTTTCAGGATGCCATGCTGGACGACAACCGCTTTCTCTATCATGCGGTGATCGGTCTTTACATCAACGCAGGCCTGCTGGACCCGCTGGAGGTCTGTCATGAGGTCGCGGCGGCCTATCGCGATGGTGATGCCCCTCTCAACGCGGTCGAGGGCTTTATCCGCCAGATCATCGGCTGGCGCGAATATGTGCGCGGCATCTATTTTCACGAAGGGCCGGACTATGTGACGCGTAATGCCCTGAACGCCCAGCGCAAACTGCCGCCTGTCTATTGGGGTGGGCCGACCAAGATGCGCTGCATGCAGCAGGCCGTCGCCCAGACGCAGGCCGAGGCCTATGCCCATCATATCCAGCGCCTGATGGTGACGGGAAATTTCGCGCTGCTCGCAGGGATCAACCCGGCCGAGGTGCATGAGTGGTATCTGGCGGTCTATGCCGATGCCTATGAATGGGTAGAGGCCCCGAACGTCATCGGCATGAGCCAGTTTGCCGATGGCGGGATCATTGCGTCAAAGCCATATATCTCGTCGGGCAATTACATCCACAAGATGTCCGACCATTGCGGGCAATGCGCCTACCGCGTGCAGGACAAGACCGGCAAAGATGCCTGCCCCTTCAACCTGCTTTACTGGCATTTTCTTGACCGTCACCGCGACCGTTTCGACGGCAATCCGCGCATGGGCAATATGTATCGCGTCTGGGACCGGATGGACGAGGAAAGGCGCAAGACAGTGTTGAAAGAGGCCGGGATTTTCCTTGATGCGCTTAGCGCTGGTGCGCCTGTCTAGCGCGAGACGAGAAAGGCCACCCCGCAGGATGGCCCCCTGAGACACGTTTGCAGGCGATCAGTTGTCCCCGTTGGTTTCCGACACCAGCGCGCCGTTCGACCATGTGCCGACAGCTTCTTGCCCGCTGGCATAGGTCATCGTCCCCTCACCCTCGCGGCGACCACGGACGAAACTGCCTTCGTAGACATCGCCATTGGCATAAGTCGCGACGCCGAGGCCGTTGATTTCACCGTCGCTCCATTCGCCGACATAGCTGAACCCGTCCGGCAGGGTGATCTCGCCCTGCCCATGCCGCTGGCCGTTCAGGAACGCCCCGACGTAGACCGTGCCATCGGCATAGCTCGCGCGGCCTTGGCCGTTGCGCTGCCCCTCGGACCACTCGCCTTCGTAGACATAGCCGTCAGGGTAGGTCAACGTGCCTTGGCCGTGATGCTTGCCTTCGAGGAACTCGCCCACATAGGTTAGACCGTTCTCGAACGTGGCGGTCCCTGAGCCGCTGATCACACCGTTGACCCACTCGCCCTCATAGGTGGCGCCGTTGGGGTAGGTGATCTTGCCGTTGCCATTGGCGAGGTCGGCGGCAAAGCTGCCCACGTAGACCGAGCCGTCGGCATAAGTCACTTCGCCCTCGCCCGCGATCTGCCCATCGGCCCATTGGCCGACGTAGGTAAAGCCGTCGGTGGCCGTGAACTTGCCGGTGCCATGGCGGCGGTCATTCAGGAACTCGCCCTCGTAGATGTCACCATTGGCATAGGTCGATTTGCCCAGACCTTCGCGACGCCCGTCGACAAGGGTTCCCTCGTAGACATCACCGTTCGGCTGGGTCAGCGTTCCGACCCCTTCGATCCGTCCGTCAACCCATGCGCCGGCATAGACCATGCCGTCGATCATCGTCAGGGTGCCGGTGCCGTCACGTTCACCTGCGACAAGCGTGCCTTCATAGACCGAGCCATCGGGATAAGTGATCACACCCTCGCCTTGCTTTTGGCCGTTCTCCCATGCGCCCTGATAGACATAGCCACCGGGGCTGGTCATCGTGCCTGTGCCGTGATGCATCGCGTTGCGGAATTCGCCTTCGTAGACGACACCATTGGCATAGGTGGCGATGCCAGAGCCCGTGATATTGCCGTCGATCCAATCACCCTCATAGGTGCCGCCGTCGGCGAACGTGATCCGACCCTGCCCTTCGGGCTTGCCCGCTGCAAAGGTGCCTTCGTAGACCGATCCGTTCGGAAATACCGCGACGCCTTGACCGCTTATCTCGCCCTCGACCCATTCGCCGGTGTATTCGTAGCCGTTGGGAAGTCGGTAGGTTCCGGTGCCATGCTGCTTGCCGTCAAGGAAGGTCCCCTCGTAGACGCCACCGTCGTCATATTGCTTGGTCTGGATGTCCTGCGCGACAGCCGTTGTCGCCAGCCCTGCGATCAGGGCTGCAATTGCTACACCGTTGCGAATGCCAAAGGCTGCCATCTGTGTCTCCCTCAGTTCCCCGTTCAGCTTAGGAAAGCCTGCCGCTGGTGACAATCTCTATCACGCGCACGCCACCTTATCGGCTTCCCACCGCGTGTCAGTCTGCTACATCCATGGCAAGCCATTGGGACAAAACTATGACAAAACGCTTTCGCATCACCATTGCGCAGCTCAATCCGACTGTCGGCGATATCTCGGGCAATGCCCAACAGGCGCGCGACGCATGGGCGGCGGGCAAAGCTGTGGGTGCCGATCTTGTGGCGCTGCCCGAGATGTTTCTGGTCGGCTACCAGACGCAGGACCTGATCGCCAAGCCCGCCTTCGTCGATGATGCGATGGCCCATCTTGAGGCGCTAGCCCGTGATTGCGCCGATGGTCCCGCATTGGCGATCGGCGGTCCCCTTGTCGCAGACAAGAGACTCTACAACGCCTATTTCACCTTGCGGCAGGGGCGCGTCGTTTCAACGATCAAGAAGCACTTCCTGCCGAACTTCAATGTCTTCGACGAGGTGCGTCTGTTCAAAAGCGCGGATATCGGCGGGCCTTTCGCATTCGAGAACGGCCCGCGCATCGGCAATCCGATCTGCGAGGACGCCTGGTATCCCGACGTCTGCGAAGCCATGGTCGAAAGCGGCGCCGAGATCCTTCTGGTGCCCAATGGCTCGCCCTATTTCCGCGACAAGTTCCCGATCCGGATGAACACGATGGTCGCCCGCGTGATCGAGAACGAGGTGCCGCTGATCTATCTCAACATGGTCGGCGGGCAGGACGATCAGGTGTTCGACGGCGGGTCCTTCGTGCTGAACCGTGGCGGGAAACTCGCGGCGCAACTGCCGCAATTCGACGCGGCAATCGCCCATTTGACCTTTGCGCAGACCGATGAGGGCTGGGTGGCCGAAGATGGTCCGAAGGCGACGCTCGCGCCATCGATCGAGCAGGACTATCGCGTGATGGTCGAAGCCCTGCGCGACTATATGCGCAAAACGGGCTTCACAAAGGTCCTGCTCGGGCTCTCGGGCGGCATCGACAGCGCGATCGTTGCGGCCATTGCCACCGATGCATTGGGGGCCGAGAACGTCCGTTGCGTGATGCTGCCCTCGGAATATACCTCGCAAGGCTCGCTTGACGATGCCGCTGCAGCGGCCAGGGCGCTGGGCTGCCGCTATGACACCGTCAGCATCGCAGGCCCGCGCGCCGCCGTGACCGAGGCCCTGGCCCCGCTCTTCGGTGACCGCCCCGCCGATCTGACCGAAGAAAACATCCAGTCCCGGATCCGCGGGCTGCTGCTGATGGCGCAATCCAACAAGTTCGGCGAGATGCTCTTGACCACCGGCAACAAGTCCGAGGTCGCGGTGGGCTACGCCACGATCTATGGCGACATGGCGGGGGGCTACAATCCGATCAAGGACCTCTACA
>NZ_DAIPIW010000119.1:0-4619 GCF_036770585.1 Yoonia sp.
CATAGCCGACCATGGTCGATTGCACACCGTCGAGCTTCCAGAACATCCGCTCGACACCCCAGAAGCAGCCCATGCCGAACATGGCCTGTTCGAGGCCCTCGGGCGTCTCGGCCAATAGTGGCGTGCCGTAGACATGATGTGTTGCAGCCGTCGGGATCGGCGCGGCACGTCCGGGCAGGGCCGCGTCGGGCGTTACCATCTGGGTCTTTGCGGTGTTTGTGAAAAACATCCTGTTCTCCTTGTCAGCGTCGCCTGAACATAGGGGCCAGCGGACGATATTTCTACTCTGCCGCCGCCAATAGCCGCGTCTGGAACACGGTCTCGTGACCCGGGGCGGGATGACGCGGGATCAACAGCGACAACACAAGCGACACCATCGCCATGCCCGCCGCCATCAAGAACACCAGCCCGGGAGACTGCAGCCAGATGTAACCCAGCATCGCCGGCAGAAACACCGCCGCGATATGGTTGATCGTGAAAGCCACGGCAGCGGTCGGGGCGATATCCTGCGGGTCTGCGATCTTCTGGAAATAGGTCTTCATCGCCAGCGCAAGGCTGAAGAAGATGTGGTTCACGACATAAAGGACCATCGCCAGCGCGACACCCCAGCCGAAATAATACAGCCCGCCATAGGCGAAGAAGACCAGCGAGAGGCCGACATATTCGACGATCATCGCCCGCCGCTCGCCGAAGACCTGCACGATCCGTCCCAGCAGCGGTGCGGCCAGCATGTTGATCAGAAGCGTGACCATGAAAAGCCTGGTGATGTCATCGACGGCAAAGCCGAAGCGCTCGACCATCATGAACCCCGCGAAGACCACGAAGATCTGCCGCCGTGCGCCGGACATGAATTGCAGCGCGTAATAGAGCCAATAGCGCTTGCGCAGGACCATTCTTTTGGTCTGCGGGTGCGGGGCCTCGAACTGCGGATAGGCCAGCAGGGAGATCACCGCGACCACCGCGGTAAAGCCGCCCGAGACCCAGTAGACGGTATTGTAGGTCAGCCCGAGGCTTTCCCATGTCGTCACGATCAGCAGATAGACCAGCAAGGTCGCCCCCGACCCCGCGGACAGGATCCAGCCCAAGGTCTGCGGCGCGCGCTTCTTGTCGATCCACTGCAGTTGCAGCGACTGGTTGACCGTCTCGTAGTAATGAAAACCGATGGACGACAGCATGGTCACCGTCAGGATACCCGCCATCTGCGGAAACTCGGCTGTGACGGCCGTGGCGGCCCCCAGCATGATCAAGGCGACAAGGCCCAAAACCTGTTCGCGGATGAACATGATCAGGGCAATGACCCCAATGGCGAAGAAGCCCGGAATTTCGCGCACCGTATGCAGCCAGCCGATGTCGGACCCGTCGAACGCTGCCACCTCGATGACGAAGTTGTTCAGCAGCGCCGACCACGTCGCGAAGGCCACGGGCATGGCCATCGCCATGACGAACAGCAAGGATGTGGGACGACGCCAGAGTGGCAGGCTCTGCGCATCCGCGAGACGCACGATCTTCATGGCTATCCGATTACGCCGCTTTTTGCGCCTTGGCGAGATGCAAAAGCAGCGCCGTCTGAGTCGCTTTCGCAAGCATGCGACCACGCCTGCGCCCAGTGAAAGTGCTGAAAGAATAGAAGTTGCCTAAAGTTTTGGCAGCGTTAGGGTGTTGCGTCAGGAAAGCGCGGATCGGGTTCCCCTTCCCCTCAAGGCGTGGACACTCTTCACGCACCACATGTCGTTAAAGGAGCATGCCATGTTCAACCGTCTTACCTCTGCCGCCCTCGCTGCGTCGCTTGCCGTCTTCGGCCCGACAAGTGCTGCGGCCCAAACCGAAATCGAATTCGCCCTCGACTGGAAATTCGAAGGTCCCGCCGCCCCCTATTTCGTTGCGATCGACACCGGCATCTTCAGCGAAGCCGGGCTGGCGGTGAATATCTCCGAAGGCAACGGATCGCTCGACGCGATCCCGAAAGTGGCGACAGGCGCCTTTCCCATCGGCTTTGCCGACATCAACAGCTTGATGCGATTCCTCGACCAGAACCCCGATGCGCCGGTCAAGGCGGTGATGATGGTCTATGACAAGCCGCCCTTCGCCATCGTGGGCCGCAAGTCGCTGGGCATTGAGGTCCCTGCCGACCTCGAAGGCCGTGTGCTGGGTGCCCCGCCACCGGATGGCGCATGGGCGCAGTTCCCGATCTTTGCAGCCGCAAACAATCTGGATGTCGACACGATCACGGTCGAACCCGTCGGCTTCCCGACGCGCGAGCCGATGCTGGCCGCAGGTGAGGTCGCATCCGTCACCGGTTTCTCGTTCTCGTCGACGCTGAACCTGATGCGGCTGGGCGTGCCTGCGGATGATATCAGCGTGATCCTGATGGCAGACCACGGCGTCGCGCTTTACGGCAATGCGATTATCGTCAACACCGACTTTGCCGCCGCCAATCCCGAGGTCGTGACCAGCTTCCTCGGCGCCGTCGCGGCCGGCTGGAAAGCCGCGATTGCGGACCCTGAAACCGCCGTTGCGTCACTGATCCAGCGCAATCCGGCCGCTGATGCCGACCTCGAGACCGAGCGTCTGCAAATGGCCATCGATGCCAACGTGCTGACCGATTATGTCATTGCCAACGGTATGGGCGGCGTTGATGCCGACCGCATGATGGCCGCCATCGAACAGACCAAATCGGTTTACGAGTTCATCAATGAACCCGATATGTCGCTTTACTTCGATGCAAGCTACCTGCCCGCCGCCGACGCGCTGATGTTGCAGTAGCAAGGACCCGCACCTGCCCCCCCCGGGGCGGGTGCAACCCCCGATGACCGATCTGATCCAAATCAAGGGCGTCAAACACGCCTACAAGACACCCAACGGCCCGCTGCCGGTGCTGGACGGTCTGGAATTATCCGTGCCAGAAGGCGAGTTCGCCGCCGTCGTCGGCCCCTCGGGCTGTGGCAAGTCCACCCTGACGCGGCTTGTCGCCGGCCTGATGAAGCCCGACGAGGGCGAGGTCTGGCTGCATGGCCAGTTGGTCAAGTCCCCGCGCAAGACCGTGGGCATGGCCTTTCAGAACCCCGTGCTTCTGGAATGGCGCACCATCCTCGACAACGTGATCCTGCCGCTGGAAATCGTGGCGCCCGGCATGTCGCGCGCCGACCGCGTGGCCCGTGCAATGGAACTGCTGGAACTGGTCGGCCTTGCCGGTTTCGAAAACAAGCGCCCCTCCGAGCTGTCGGGCGGGATGCGCCAGCGCGCCTCGCTTTGCCGGTCGATCGTGCACAAGCCCGAAGTGCTGATCATGGACGAACCCTTTGGTGCACTCGATGCCTTCACGCGCGAGGACCTTTGGCAGACCATGCACGCGCTGCGCGCGCAGGAACCCTTTACCGCCGTGCTGATCACCCATGACCTGCGCGAAAGCGTCTATCTGGGCGATCAGGTGATCGTGCTGTCGGGCCGTCCCGCAAGGACGCAATACGTGATGGACGTGAAGTATCCCCAGGACGGCGGAGACGGCGGATTGCGCAAGATCGACGGGCTTTACACCCCCGCCTGTGCCGAGATGCTGGCGACCCTGCGCGACCAGATCAAGATCGCCCAAGGCCGCGACCCCGAGGCAGGACTTCACTGATGCAGACCTTTCAGAAAATCGCGACCCCCATTCTTGCCATCCTCATCTTCGTCATCCTGTGGGAGGCGCTGGTCTGGGTGAACGGTTGGCCGGACTTCGTCATGGCCTCGCCCTCGGACCTGCCTGCCGCCTATCGCCGGTTCTGGCCGCTTTTCATTTCCGGCGGCTGGGAAACACTTTGGCGGACGGTTCTGGGGCTGCTTCTGGCGGTGATCGTCGGAACCGCCATCGGGATGATCATGGGGTTTTCGCGGATCGCCCGCGACGCGCTTTATCCGCTGCTTGTGGGCTTCAACGCGGTGCCGAAAGCGACGCTTGTGCCGGTGCTGGCCCTGCTCTTTGTTGGACAGCACAACTTCAACACCGTGATGATGGCCTTCCTGATCTCGTTCTTCCCGATTGCTGTTTCGGTGGGGATCGGTCTGTCGACGCTTGAACCCGAATACCGCGATATCCTGCGGTCGCTCGGGGCCAGCCGCTTTACCATCTTCCGCAAGATCGCCCTGCCCAAGACCCTGCCCGAGTTCTTCGGCGCACTGAAGGTGTCCGTCACGCTGGCCTTCATCGGCACCAATCTGGTCGAGATCATCTCGCCCCACGGGCGCGGTCTCGGGGCGCTGTTCCTGTCGGGGCAGACGAATTCGAACTACCCGCTGATGTTCGCCGTGCTGATCGCGCTCGCCGTGCTTGGTATCCTGCTTTACTACGCTGTCGTCGCGCTGGAACGGATCTTTGCGGGCTGGGCCGAGAGGCCGCAGCAGTAGCGCACCGGTCTGGCAGGCGCTGCGACACCCCACCGCAGCGTCGGACTGGACACCCCTTGATCCACATCAAGGCATCGCACCGGGTTTGCGACGATACCGCTCTTGCGAACAGAAAACTCTCCCGATGGATCCTCGATGTCGACGACCGAAAACCAACCGCTTTATGCAGCGCGAGAACCGATCTTCCCGCGCCGCGTCAAGGGATTTTACCGCAATCTGAAGTGGTGGGTGATGGC
>NZ_DAIPIW010000049.1:0-19087 GCF_036770585.1 Yoonia sp.
CGTTCTTGTCCTCGATGAAATCGCCAAGCTGGCTGTCTTCCTCGTCGCCGATCGGTGTTTCCAGCGAAATCGGTTCCTTGGCGATTTTCATCACCTTGCGGACCTTTTCCAGCGGCATCTGAAGCTTTTCGGCCAGTTCCTCGGGCGTCGGTTCGCGACCGATCTCGTGCAGCATCTGGCGGCCGGTGCGGACCAGCTTGTTGATCGTTTCGATCATATGGACCGGAATACGGATCGTGCGGGCCTGATCGGCGATGGATCGCGTGATCGCCTGCCGGATCCACCATGTCGCATAGGTGCTGAACTTGTAGCCGCGGCGGTATTCGAACTTGTCCACGGCCTTCATCAGGCCGATATTGCCTTCCTGAATGAGATCAAGGAATTGCAGGCCACGGTTCGTGTATTTCTTGGCAATCGAGATCACCAGACGCAGGTTCGCCTCGACCATTTCCTTCTTGGCCTGACGCGCCTCTTTCTCGCCCTTCTGTACCTGCTGGACGATGCGGCGGAATTCCGTGATATCGACGCCGACATACTGGCCGACCTGCGCCATGTCGCTGCGCAGTTCCTCGATCTTGGGGGTCGAGCGTTCGACCAGCATCTGCCAGCCACGGCCCGACTTCTCGGCCATGTCATCCAGCCAGTTGGGGTCCAACTCGCGGCCACGATATTCGTCGATGAATTCGCGGCGGTTGATGCGGGCCTGATCGGCCAGTTTCACCATCGCGCTGTCGATCGCCATGATCCGGCGGTTGATGCCGTAAAGCTGGTCGATCAAGGCTTCGATGCGGTTGTTGTGCAGGTGAAGCGAGTTCACCAGCTCCACGATCTCGGACCGCAGTTTCTGGTATTTCGTTTCGTCCTTGTCCGAAAAGGACGAATCCTCGTTCAGGGTCGCGGACATCCGCGCGTCCTGCATGTCGGACAGCCTGGCAAAGTCGCGGGCGATCAGTTCGAGGGTTTCCAGAACGCGCGGCTTCAGCGCGTTCTCCATCGCGGCCAGAGACATATTGGCCTGATCATCGTCGTCCTCGTCATCGTCCTTTGCAATCGGGATGCCATCGGCATCCAGTTCCTCGCTGTCGTCCTCGCGTTCGCCAGCCCCCGCGCCGGTCGGTGCCACGACCGTTTCCTCGACATCGTCGCCCAACTGGTTGCCGAACGTCGTTTCGAGATCGATGACATCGCGCAACAGAATGTCTTCGTTCAAAAGCTCGTCGCGCCAGATGGTGATCGCCTGAAAGGTCAGCGGGCTTTCGCAGAGCCCCAGGATCATCGTGTTGCGACCGGCCTCGATCCGCTTGGCGATCGCGATCTCGCCTTCGCGCGACAAAAGCTCGACCGAACCCATTTCGCGCAGATACATGCGGACTGGATCGTCCGTGCGATCCAGCTTTTCCGTCTCGGCCCCGCCAAGGGCGACATCGCGCGACCCGTTCAGCGTCGCGACAGCGGTATTGCCCTGATTTTCTTCGGTCTCTTCGCTTTCTTCTTCTTCCGTGACCTGAATGCCCATTTCCGAAAGCATCGACATCACGTCCTCGATCTGGTCGGAAGAGACCTGATCGGGGGGCAGCACGGCATTCAACTGATCGTAGGTGATATAGCCACGCTCGCGTGCGTCGGCGATCATCTTCTTGACCGCGGTCTGGCTCATATCAAGGCTGATATCGCCATCCTGGTCGTCGTCCTTGCGATCATCTGTATCTTTCGCGGCCATGCAAGGTGCCCTTTCAAAGCGGTCACGCCGGAAATCTCACGGCTGATTCGGTTGTCGTCGAATCAACCGTGCATTCGGGTGATTCGCAAGCAGGTCGCCCCTGCTTTTCCAATGTGTTGCATCAATGGTCAGTTAGGGTTCTTTCGTCCCTTGGCAAAGTCGATCTTTTGCAGAAGGTCATCGAAGGCCGACCGTTCCTCTTTCCTCATCCGCGCCCCGTTTTCGCCGATGGCATAGTCGACCTTGTCCTCACCATTGCCACGCCCGGCGCGATTGACCGCTTCGCTTGCTTGCGCCAGCCGCCATGTCAGCCCCTCGTCGGCGACACCTTCGAGGTCGAGGATGGCATCCTCGATCTCGCGCTGGTGGCCGCGACGCGCCGTCAGTTTCGCGAATTCTTCCGCCAGACATAACCGCGCGATGTCGTCGTTGCCGCGCTGCCGGATCGCGGGGCTGATCCGGACATGGCTCTGGGACATGAGCTTTTCAAGGGCATCGGGTCCACAATCCGTCGCCACACACTGCCACAGATCCGCGGCGCCGATGTGCCGCAGGATCGCATCCTGAAGGGCGCGGTGCCCGGGTTCGCGGATTTCAAGGCGTTCCAGATCGGTTTCGAAGGCCACCGCAACACCGGGGGCCGAGATCATCGCCGCAAGGATCACCGCCTCGCGCATGTGGTTTTCGTCCCCCAGCCCGGCGGCAAGCGGCGAGGCACGCGAAGCCGCGACCGGGCTGATCTCGCGTCTCCATGGCTCGCGCGCGGCCGACCATGGCTGCCGGGTTTGCACCCGACGCGCAGGGGGCTTTCGGTTCGAGAACAGCGCCCAGCGCAGATCCTTGATCGCCTGACCGTAGTGATTGCGGATCGAGGGATCACGGATCAGCTTGATCTTCTCGCGCAGCGCCTTGTCCAGCGCCGCCTTGCGTTCGGGGCTGTCAAAGACCTTCCCCTCGATCTCGCGCTGCCAAAGCAGCTGCACCATCGGGATCGCGGCCTCGATCACCCGCTGCATCGCGCCCGCGCCTTGCGCCTTGATCAGATCGTCCGGGTCCAGCCCCTCGGGCATCAGCGCAAAGCGCAGGGATTTGCCGGCCTCCAGCAGCGGCAGGGCAATGTCGATCACCCGCATCGCGGCGCGCAGACCGGCGGTATCGCCATCCAGCGCGATGATCGGCTCGTCCGCCATGCGCCACAAAAGCTGCAACTGGTCTTCGGTGATGGCCGTGCCCAGCGGCGCGACGGTCGCGCCGAACCCCGCCTCGGCAAGGGCGATCACGTCCATATAGCCTTCGGCCACGATCAGCGGCTGCCCCTTGCCCGCCGCCTCGCGCGCGGGGCCGTGGTTGAAGAGGCTCCGCCCCTTGTCGAAAAGCGCCGTCTCGGGGGAATTGTAGTATTTCGCCGGATGGTTGGGGTCCATCGCGCGGCCGCCAAAGGCGATAGCGCGTCCGCGCGCATCGCGGATCGGGAACATGATGCGGCCACGAAAGCGGTCATAGGGGGCGCCGCCGCGATCACTTTCGGCCGCCAACCCCGCATCGATGACCTGCTGCGCTGCGACACCCTTGCCCGTCAGATGGGCGAAGACGCCGCCATTTGCGGGGGCAAAGCCGATTTCCCAGCGGTCCTGCGCCTCGGGGCTCAGGCCGCGGCGCGCCAGATAATCCCGCGCCTCGCCCGCCGCCGCTGTTTGCAGCTGCATCCGGTGCCATTTGACCGCCTGTTCCATGACCTCGACCAATTGCGTGCGGCGGTCGGCCTTTTCCTGTGCCTGAGGATCGCGTTCCGGCACCGGCATACCTGCTTCGGTGGCAAGGATTTTCACGGCTTCCATGAAATCCACATTCTCGGTTTCGCGCACGAAAGAGATCGCATCCCCCTTCGCGTGACAGCCGAAGCAGTAGTAATAGCCCTTGCGGTCATCGACGTGGAAACTGGCGGTCTTTTCCTGATGGAAGGGGCACGGCGCCCAAAGATCGCCCTTGCCGGGGTTGGACTTGCGCTGGTCCCACATGACCTTGCGGCCCACGACCTGCCCCAGCGACAGGCGATTGCGCAATTCGTCCAAGAATCCAGGCGGCAGGCTCATGCGGTTCTATATCATATATGCAGGCGCCGGAAACCCAGAGGCCGGACTTCTTTCTCCCTCGAAACTCCCGCCGGAGGCTTCTGCCCTCATCACGTCCCCCGCGCGGCAAGCGCGCGCATAGCGACCTCCAGATCATGCACGAGGGTCCCGGTCATCGACCGCATCGCCATGATCTCGAAGGCCTCGGGTCCGGTCCGCGTGATCGTCACCGGCATATGGGCCAGCATGGTCTTGGCCACATGGTCCTTTCCGAACACGGTCGCGCGCAGATCGACCGGCACCAGTCGCGCCAGCACATCCTCGGCCTTGCGTCCCATCAGCGCAACAATCACCCAGGCATCGGATTGGTCGGTCACCGCCGCACCCGCGACCGAGACCTTCCCCCGCACCATCCAGACACCGTGCCCGAACCATGTCACCGGGCTGGTGCGGCGGTTCGGCGCGGGCAGCCCGACGCCGATCTGATCCTGCAAGGCCTGCGACACGGCCCCGTGCTGGCCCTTGAAAGGGGCGACCGAGGTCAGCGGCCCCGCCAGCACTTCCGTTACGGACACATTGCCGATGGTCAGCGGCAAAAGCCCCTCGGCGGGGGTCAACGGGATCAGACTAACCACGGGCGCGCCCTCCTGTCGGATCGAAGAAGACCGGATCACAGACCTCGACCTCGGCGGTTATGTCGCGCAGATGATCGCGCAGCACGATCACCTCGCCATGGCGGGCGCGGCCGTTTTCGAGAAACCCGAGCGCAAGATGGGTCTCCAACGTCGGTGAATAGCAAACCGAGGTCGTATAGCCCTTGCTATTCATCCGTGAGTAGCGCGCACCCTGATCAAACAGATGCGCCCCCGCCGAAAGCACCTGGTCCGCATCCTTTGCCCGCAGTCCGACGAGTTGCTGTCGGCCATCGCCCAGCAACCCCGGGCGCGCTGCGGCCGCCTTGCCGATGCAATCCTTCTTGGCACTGACCATGCGCGCCATGCCGATATCGAAGGCGGTTGTGCGTCCGTGGATTTCCGCATGGGTGATGAACCCTTTCTCGATCCGCAGGACGTTCAGCGCCTCCATCCCGTAGGGCCCGCCACCGAAGACCTCGGCCTGCGCCACCAGCAGGCGGAACAGGCTTTCGCCGAAGCGGGCGGGAACGGCGACCTCATAGGCATGTTCACCCGAGAACGAGATCCGGAACAGCCGCCCCGGAACGCCGCCGACCCGCACCTCTCCGCAGGCCATGAAGGGCCATGACCCGTCATTGATCGCACGATCCAGCACGGTATTCAGCACCTCGCGCGCCTTCGGTCCCGCGACGGCAAACTGCGCCCATTGTTCCGTGACGGACATCACCTGCGCATCGAGATCGGGCCGGATCACCTGCAAGACATACTCCAGATGGCGCATCACCAGACCGGCGGCTGCCGTGGTCGTCGTCATCACGAAATGGCCTTTGCCCAGCCGCGCGCAGGTGCCGTCATCCATGACATGCCCGTCCTCGCGCAGCATCAGCCCGTAGCGGACGCGCCCCACCGGCAGGGTCGAGAAGGTGTTGGTATAGACGAAATCCAGAAGCGCCGCCGCATCCGGCCCCTGAATGTCGATCTTGCCCAAGGTGGAGACATCGCAAACCCCGACCGCATCGCGGACATGGCCCACCTCGCGGTCGCAGGACTGCCGCCAGTGGGTTTCGCCGTCTTTCGGGAAGTAGCTGGGGCGATACCACAGCCCCGCCTCGATCATCGGTGCGCCCCGATCCAGACTTGCCTTGTGCGAGGTGGTGAACCGCTCGGGCGCAAAGCCCTTGCCCTGACTGCCCGCCCCCATCGCCGCGATCGGCACGGGCACATAGGGCGGGCGAAAGGTCGTGGTGCCGGTTTCGGGTATCCCGCGCCCCGTGGCATCGGCCAGAACGGCCAGCGCCACCACATTCGACGACTTGCCCTGATCGGGCGCCATGCCTTGCGTGGTATAGCGTTTCATATGCTCGACCGAGCGGAAGTTCTCTTGTGCGGCCAGCGTGATGTCCTTCACATGGACATCGTTCTGAAAGTCGATCCACTTGCGGCCCTTGCCTTCGACCGCCCAGAGCGGCTGGATCGCGTAAGCTGCATCTTCGGCTGAGGGCAAGGTGATCTGCGCCTTGTGACCCAGATCGGCAAGCACCCCTGCGGCGACCTCTGCCCCTTCCTTCAGACAGCCCGCCGTGCTGAAAACCCCATTGCAGGCCCCTGCCGTGACCAGCCCGGGAACACTGCCCGGCACCGGCACGAAGGCGGCGATCCTTGCGTCCCAAGTCGGACGGCCATTCATATGGCAAGTCAGATGCACCGTCGGGTTCCACCCCCCCGAGATGGCCAGACAATCGCAGCCGATGACCCGTGTCGCGCTGCCGGTTTTGATGGTGATGCTTTCCAAGGCATGACGGCCCTTGGTCGCGATCACCTCTGCGCCGGTATAGATCGGGAAATCGCCCTCAACCTTGGCGTCCGCGCGGCTGTCGATCACGGCGGCGACCCTGACACCCGCCGCCGCCAGATCCCGCGCGGTGCGGTGCGCGTCATCGTTGTTGCCGAAGACCGCTACGGATTTGCCCGGGGCAACGCCCCAGCGGTTCACATAAGCCCGCACCGCCGAGGCGAACATGATCCCGGGCCGGTCGTTGTCGGGAAAGGCGATGGGGCGCTCCAAGGCACCGGCGCAGAGCACGGCGCGTTTGGCCACGATCCGCCAGAAACATTCCAGCGGCTTGCCTGCCGCGCGCGGCCCCACGATCCGCTCCAACGCGCCAAAGGTGCCTTGATCGTAGGCGCCCGTGACGGTCGTGCGGGTCATCAGGCGGACATTCGGCAGCGCGTCAAGTTCACTTAGCACACCAGCTAACCAATCGGTCGCGGGCTTGCTGTCGATCTCTTCACGCTCGCGCAAGAGACGGCCGCCCATGGCCGTATCCTCATCGGCCAAAATCACATCCGCACCCGCGCGCCCTGCCGTCAGCGCGGCCATCAGCCCCGCAGGCCCCGCGCCGATCACCAGCACATCGCAAAAGCCAAAGGCCTTTTCATAAGCGTCCTGATTGCTCTGCCCCGACAGCGCCCCCAGCCCTGCGGCGCGGCGGATCACCGGTTCATAGAGCTTTTCCCAGAATGTACGCGGCCACATGAAGGTCTTGTAGTAAAATCCCGCCGCCAGAAACGGCGACATCAGGTCATTGACCGCCATCATGTCGTAACGCAGCGAGGGCCATGCGTTCTGGCTGAAAACCTCCAGCCCTTCGGACACCTCCAGCGTGGTCGCCCGCAGGTTGGGCTCTTGCGTGGCGCCGCGCCCGACGGTCACCAGCGCGTTCTGTTCCTCGGACCCCGCCGACATGATCCCGCGCGGGCGGTGATATTTGAAGGACCGCGCCACCAGTCTGATCCCTGCGGCCAGCAAGGCCGCGGCGACAGGCTCGCCCGGCACGCCCTGCACGGGCTTGCCATCGAAGGTGAATGTCACGGTCTTTTCAGGGGCTTGCAGCCTCATGCCTGCACCTGTTCGGCCAATGCCGTTTCCAAAACCTCATGCGTGACGGTGTTGCGTGTCACCACGATCCATGCGCGGCAACCGGCCTCATGACACCACAGATCGCGCGTCACACCTGCCGGATTGTCGCGGTTGTGCAGGTAGTCATCCCATGCCTGATCGCCCGCATCTTCAGAGGGACGGTCCAGCGCGATGGCGTCACCCTGATAATAGAACTCGCGCCGGTCTCTTTCGCCGCAATTGGGGCAGTTTATGCGCATCGCTGTCTCTTCATCTTGATCTTGCCGAACATTCTTATCCTCCGCCGCCCGGGATCAGTGCAGGTTGTGCTGCGATCCCGTGCCCTCTTCATCCATCAGGCCGACGCCGGTCCGAAAGCGGTCCAGCCGGAACTTGGCCGCCGGTTCATGGTGGTTTCCGGTCGCCATCAAATGGGCGAAGCTGAAGCCTGATCCGGGCACTGCCTTGAACCCGCCATAGCACCAGCCGCAATCGATAAAGAGCCCCTCGGTCGGGGTCTTGTCGATAATGGGCGAGCCGTCGGGCGTCATGTCCATGATCCCACCCCAAGAGCGCAGCACGCGGGCCTTGCCGATCATCGGCATCAGCGTCATGGCCGCATCCATCACATGCTCTTTCATCGGCAGGTTCCCCCGCGCCGCATAGGAGGCGTAGAAATCGATGTCGCCGCCGAAGACCAGACCGCCCTTGTCGGACTGGCTGATGTAGAAGTGTCCCATACCGAAACTGACCACATGGTCGATCACGGGCTTGAGGCCCTCGGTCACGAAGGCCTGCAGCACATGGCTTTCGATCGGCAGGCGCATCCCCGCCATCGCCGCCACCTGACCCGAGCGCCCCGCAACCACGATCCCGACTTTCCGCGCACGGATCGCCCCGCGCGTGGTCTGCACACCCCTGACGACGCCGCCCTCGATATCGATGCCGGTCACTTCGCAATTCTGGATGATATCGACCCCGCGCTGGTCCGCACCCCGGGCATAGCCCCATGCCACCGCATCATGCCGCGCCGTGCCACCGCGCGGGTGCAGCAATCCGCCGTAGATCGGAAAGCGCACATTGTCGAAATCGAGATAGGGCAGGTATTGCCGCACCCCTTCACGGTCCAGCAGCACCGCATCGTCGCCCTGATTGATCATCGCATTGCCACGGCGGGCGAAGGCATCGCGCTGCCCGTCCGAGTGGAACAGGTTGATCAGCCCGCGCTGCGAATGCATGACGTTGTAGTTGAGATCCTGTTCCATCGTCTCCCAGAGCTTCAGGGAATGGGAATAGAACTCGGAGTTGCCGGGCAGAAAATAATTGGCCCGCACGATGGTCGTATTGCGGCCCACGTTGCCGCCGCCGATATAGCCCTTTTCCAGCACCGCGATATTGGTCATCCCGTGCTCTTTGGCGAGGTAATAGGCCGTCGAAAGGCCATGCCCCCCGCCGCCGATGATCACCGCGTCATATTCGGCCTTGGGTGCGGGATCGCGCCAGACCGGCTTCCAGCCTTTCTGCCCGAAGATCCCTTCCTTGATGACCCGGAAACCGGAATAGCCCATGCTGACTCCCCTGCTTGCGCAAGGCCGAGCCTAGCAATGCCGCAGGCGCAATGCATGTCCTCTTTTCGACATCCGCTGTCGCTATCCGGATCGTCGGGTGAAAAATCTGCGGCAGGGTCTTGCCCGCGTGTGATGGGACAAGGCCCTTTCCGCCAAACCGCCGCCGTCCAGGGCTTTCAAACCCGCCGCACGCCGATGCGATAGGCAGAGAGGCCATCACCAAAGGCAGCCGTCATCACGCCGAAGGCAGGTGATCGGCGCCCTTCCAGAGCGCAGGGGTCAACCTGCGTTTCCCCAGTTGCCTTGGGATTGTCAGGCAGAAACGGCTTGAAAAAGTGATTCGTCCGACCCCGGGACCGATTATGGCCAAGTTTACCAAACACACCGAAGCACGCATGACACGTCTAGTTTTTCTCGACAATACCACCAAAAACGTGGCATTGTTTCGAAATACAAGACACTTTGCACGAAACTTGGGCAGTTTGTCACCTACGGATGGACCGAAGTTTCCAATAATCTTTTTTTGACGTAGATTTGCCGTCATTCCGGCTATGATCATTACAGGTAATATTTCGGTCGGCCCGAAACCGTTGGGAGCTTTGATATGAAGATCAACAAGCGAGATCCGAAAAGGTTCCGTTCTTTCTGTGCGCGTTTCGCGCGCGACGAAGAGGGCGGGATCATCGTCTTCACGCTCTTGCTGTTCATCGTGATGCTGGTCGTCGCGGGTATGGCGGTCGATTTCATGCGGTTCGAATCCGAACGCGTGCAGTTGCAAAGTGTCTCTGATCGCGCCGTCCTCGCCGCAGCCGAGCTGGATCAGGACCTCGACAGCGAGGAAGTTGTGATCGAGTTTTTCCGCAGCCAAGGGCTCGAGGACAAGATCGTAGGCACACCCACGGTCAACGACACGGGTAACTCGCGGACAGTCAGTGTGCGGTCCGCCATCGACGTCAACACCTACTATCTGCGGCTGATCGGGATCGATACGCTGGAAGCGCCCGCCACCTCGACCGCGACCGAAGGGGTCGGCAAGGTCGAGATTTCGCTGGTCATGGATATTTCCGGTTCCATGCGTTATGGCGGATCCGGCCCCGGCGGGCGGTTTCAGGATATGAAGAACGCCGCTGTGGCCTTTGCCACAAAGGTGCTTGACCCGAAGTATGACGGCCAGGTGTCTTTGAACATCGTGCCTTATGCCGGCATGACGAACCCCGGCCCGATTGTGTTCGACTACATGAACGGTGTGCGGCTTCCGGAACTTGATATCAACGGAAACCCTTTTCCGAACAATTCATCCTGTCTGGAATTCACGGCTGCCGATTGGACAACATCCGGTCCTCCGGGACAGGGGCAACCGCAAGTTCCGATTTTCATGAGATGGGGTGATGCGGGGGTCGTTCAGTGGGGTTGGTGCCCGACGGACGTGTCATCCATCAGATATGGTCTGCGGACGATTGCCGATGCCACCGCTTACATCAGTTCGCTTGGTATGCACGATGGTACCGGCACACATTACGCGATGGCGTGGGGTCTGGCCGCGCTTGACCCGACCTTTCAGCCGGCCTTTGACCTCCTGGCAAATGCAGGGCAACTGGACAACGAATTCCGCAACCGCCCTTCTGCATGGGATGACGGTGAAACGCGCAAGATCATCGTTTTGATGACCGACGGGCAGATTACCCAGCAGTTCCGCCCCGATGTTCCCATGGACCCGAAAAACCTGACGCAGACTGCGTCGGTTTACGAGCTGACGCCACGCAGCACCAACCTCGCGAACTTCTATGCAGCGTGTAACCTTGCAAAACATCCCTCAAGGGACGTCGAGGTGTTCACCGTCGCATTCGAGACCTACGGAAACGGCGCGACAGAGATGCAGAACTGCGCATCGAAACCATCGATGTACTTCTCTGCAGCAGGGGCAGGGTTGACCGCTGTTTTCGAAGATATCGCTGGGCAGATCACAGATCTGCGGCTTAGCAACTGATGAGTGGGTCTGGCAAGATGCGACATGTTCTGACACGATTTGCGAAATGTGAGCGGGGGACGGCCTCGATCGAGTTCGTGATCATCTTCCCGGTCTTCTTCACGTTTTTTCTGATGACCTACGAAAGCGGCATGGTGTCCTTGCAGCACGTCATGCTGGAACGTGGCCTCGACATCGCGGTGCGCGACGTAAGGATCGGGTCGATGTTAAACCCGACACAGGAGACACTGAAAGCGCGCATCTGCGAGGTTGCAGGCATCATTCCGAATTGCGTGTCGCAAATTCAGCTTGAAATGGTCCAGCGCGATCCTCGCGCCTGGGTCAATCTGAGTGGCAGTGTCGAGTGCATCAATCGCAGCTTGACCGTTCAGCCGGTCGTTGCATTTTCCAATGGCGGAAACAACGACATGATGGTTCTGCGCGCCTGTGTCCGTATCGATCCTCTGTTGCCCACGACCGGGCTTGGCAAGGCGATCGTCGAGGCGAACTCGAATGACGCCGCCGGTGGGTCGGTCGCGCTTATCGCCCATTCGGCGTTCGTGATCGAACCATTCAACAGCACCGGAAGTTGACGCGTGAAGGTCACCGAGATGAATACGTGGAGAAAATTTCGCGCGGATGACCGCGGGTCCATGGCCGTGGAATTCGTTCTGGTCACCCCGATCCTTGTCTGGATCATCATGTCGACGTTCGTCTATTTCGACCTCTTCCGGAACGAGGCAAACGCACACCGGGCGGCGTTGACACTTGCCGACATGTTCAGTCGGGAACAGACAGATATCGACGGCAATTATCTGAACGGGGCGAGATCACTGCTTCAGACATTGACGCTTGACGACGCCACCCCCGGTTTTCGGATCACCGTGTATCGGTATCAGCAAAGCGACGACACTTTCCGGCGCGTCTGGTCAAGAAACCGTGGCGTGGGAACAAATCTGACGAATGCCGACCTTCTGGCTCTGCAGACAGCGGGGCGTTTGCCGCGCATGGCGGACGATGACCGCGCGATCCTGGTCGAGACATTCACCGATTACGAACCGCCCTTCGATACCGGTATCCGCTTTTTGACGTCATTCTTTTCCGCTGATGGCGTCGCACCAAGGGAAGAGCTGGACTCGATCACGTTCAGAACGTTCAATGTGATCCGGCCCCGCTTTACGCTGTCGCTGTGCTGGGAAGTCCCGCCGCCTGCTCCGTCGCTCTGCTAGCGACCGTCGCTGTTGATGCGCAGGGCGATCTGCTCTGCCATGAACTTGGTCTGACCGGCCCCGGTGATGCCGCCGACGCCCACCCGCGCACCGATCCGCCACCACATGCCGGGAATATAGACGCGCGGCCCGGGCGTGCGCGTGACGATGGTGAATCCGTTTGACGGTTTGAACGCCAGGGCCCCGCGCGAGACGCGCAGGATGTCATCGACCCTTGCAAGAACACGGCCCTCGCTGTCGATCACCTCGTCCGCTGTCAGCAGGATTTCCAGTTTCGATGCCCGCCGCTGCTTTTCCGCCATCCAGAGCATCAGCACACCGAACCCCAGCATGAAGATCATCCAGCCCAAGGCCGGTGGCTGGATCACCGTGGTGTAAAGCACCAGAAGCCCGAGCCCGAAGAGAACCCCATAAGAAAAGACGGCCCGCCCTTTCGATGCCGCAACGCGCGCATAGACGCCGTCCTGATCGGGATTGAACATGCTGTTTCCTTCGCTGGTTACGCCCCTTCGGGCGGTGCGCGTGCCCCCTACTTAGACGGCAACCGCCTTGCGCACCAGATCCCCGTAGATCGCCTCGATCCGCGCCGTCTCGATCCGGCCATCGCTGCGATACCAGTTGATCAGCCCCGTCAGCATCGCGATCAGCGCGCGCGTTGTCACGCGGCTGTCCTGCATCGCAAAGACACCCGCCGCCGTGCCGTCCCGCAGGATATCTTCCAGCCTGTCCTCATACTGGCGGCGCAGCGCCTCGACTTTCGCAAAGTTCTCGGGTGTCAGGTTGCGCAGCTCCATATAGGCGACAAAGACCTGATCGGCGCGCGGCAGGTGAAACCGGATATGAAAGCGCGTGAAATGGTCAAGCCGCGCCACAGGGTCATCGGGTTTCGCCTCGGCTTCCCATGCGGCCAGCAGTGCCACCATATGGTCGCGCATCAGATCAAAAAGCAGCGTCTGCTTGTCCGAGGTGTAATTATAGAGCGCACCCGCCTGCACACCCACCTCGGCCGCGATCTGGCGCATCGAGACGGCGGCGAACCCGTGTTGCGCAATCAGGCGCAGGGCTGTTTGCTGCACCTTGGGGCCGGTGATGTCGGAATGGGAACCTTGCTTGCGCGCCATACCGCATATAACTGAACGCCTGTTCATTTGAAAAGCACAGATCATCGTTTCCCTTGGATCGGTGCGGGACTATGGTGCCGCCATGCGCCTGCCCCTTGTCCTTCTCTGTCTTGCGGCCTGCACGCCGTTCCCCGCGCTGGAGGACCGGATCACCGAAGGCGCGCGCGCCGCACCCGATCCGGTGCTGACCCCCCTGCCCGATCTTCCCGCCATGGCCGATGACGATGCCGCTGTCATGGCCCGGCGCATGGCCGCCCTTCAGGCCCGCGCCGCCGCGATCCGCCAAATCGACATCGCCGCGTTGCAGTAGTCCCGGCAATTGGCTAGACCGCTCGGGACGGCATTCATGGATGGATCACGGGACATGACATCACCTCTCCGGTTGGGCATTGCGGGCTTGGGCACGGTGGGTGTCGGCGTGGTGCGCATCGTCCAGAAGAATGCTGAACTGCTGGCCGCCCGCGCCGGTCGCCCGATCGAGATCGTCGCGGTTTCCGCACGCGCCAGGGACAAGGATCGCGGTGTCGATCTGTCCGCCTACGCATGGGAGGACGATCCCGTCACCCTTGCCCGCCGCGACGATATCGACGTCTTCATCGAGGTGATGGGTGGGCACGAAGGCCCCGCCAAGGACGCGACAGAGGCGGCGATTGCCAGCGGCAAGGACGTGGTCAGCGCCAACAAGGCCCTGCTGGCGATCCACGGGCAGGCGCTTGCCGAAGCGGCCGAGGACAAGGGCGCTGTCATCCGCTTTGAAGCCGCCGTCGCCGGTGGCATACCCGTCGTCAAGGCATTGACCGAAGGGCTGGCGGCGAACGAGATCACCCGCGTCATGGGCGTGATGAACGGAAGCTGCAACTACATCCTGACGCGGATGGAGAATGCCGGCCTGACCTACCAGCAAGTCTTCGACGAGGCGAACGCCCTTGGCTATCTCGAAGCCGATCCGGAACTCGACGTGGGCGGCATCGACGCAGGCCACAAGCTGGCGCTTTTGTCGGCAATCGCTTTCGGCACGCAGGTCGATTTCGGCGCGGTCGAACTTGAAGGCATCGGGTCCGTCACGATCGAGGATATCCGGCAGGCCGCCGACATGGGCTTCAAGATCAAGCTGCTGGGTGTCGCCCAGATGACGGGGCGCGGGCTGGAACAGCGCATGTCGCCCTGCCTTGTGCCCGATACCTCGCCTTTGGGGCAGTTGCAGGGCGGAACAAATATGGTCGTGATCGAAGGCGACGCCGTGACGCAGATCGTCCTGCGCGGACCGGGTGCCGGTGAAGGTCCGACCGCCAGTGCGGTGATGGGGGACGTGATGGACATCGCGCGCGGCCTGCGGGTCTCGACCTTTGGCCAGCCCGCGCGCAAGCTGCGCAAGGCGCGCGCCGCCCGCGCGGCCATTCCCGCGCCCTACTATCTGCGGATGCATCTGATCGACAAGCCAGGCGCGCTGGCCAAGGTTGCCCATGCCTTGGGCGAGGCCGGTATCTCGATCGACCGGATGCGCCAGTATGACCACAGCGCCACCGAGGCCCCGGTGCTGATCGTGACCCACAAGACCACGCGCACGGCCCTGGACGAGGCGATTGCAAGCTTTGCGGCCACCGGTGTCGTCGCGGGCGAGCCCGTCGCCATCCGGATCGAGGCGGTTTAGCGCAAACAGGCTTGCCGCCCGTGCGAAGACCCGCTTTACGAAGGGCAAGCCGCAAAGGAAAGCCCGCATGCCCCAGCCCACCGACTTCAACGACCGCAACCTGTCGCTGGGCCTTGCCCGCGTGTCCGAGGCTGCGGCCATCGCCTGTGCCTCTCTGATCGGGCGTGGCGATGAAAAGGCCGCCGATCAGGCCGCTGTGGATGCGATGCGCAACCAGCTTAACAAGCTGGATATCGCAGGCGTCGTCGTCATCGGCGAGGGCGAGCGCGACGAGGCCCCGATGCTTTACATCGGCGAAGAGGTCGGCACCGGCAACGGCCCCGGCGTGGATATCGCGCTGGATCCACTGGAAGGCACGACGCTGACGGCCAAGGACATGCCCAACGCGCTGGCCGTCATTGCGATGGGACCGCGCGGGTCGATGCTGCATGCACCGGACGTCTATATGGACAAACTGGCCATCGGCCCCGGCTTCCGGCGCGGGGTGGTGACACTGGATATGTCACCTTCCGAACGGGTCTCGGCCCTTGCCGCCGCCAAGGGCTGTTCGACGAACGACATCACCGTCTGTGTTCTCGAACGTCCGCGCCACGAAGAGATGATCGCCGAGATCCGCAGCACCGGTGCCGCGATCCGGCTGATCACCGATGGCGATGTGGCGGGCGTGATGCATACCGCCGAACCCGGCAAGACCGGCATCGACATGTATATGGGATCGGGCGGCGCGCCCGAGGGCGTTCTGGCCGCGGCCGCGCTCAAATGCATGGGCGGGCAGATTTTCGGGCGGCTCTTGTTCCGCAACGATGATGAAAAGGCGCGCGCCAAGAAAGCGGGAATCACCCATTTCGACCGCGTCTATACCCGCGACGATCTGGTCACCGGCGATGTGATCTTTGCCGCGACCGGTGTCACCGATGGCAGCCTCGTGCCCGGGATCAAGCGCGAGGTCGGTTTCGTCACCGCCGAGACGATCCTGATGCGTTCCAAGACTGGATCGGTGCGGCGGATGATCTACCGCAATCCGGTCAGCTGATCACGGCGAATGCCTGCAAGATCATGTGACAGGCGTGGCCAAGCCCACGACATCTGGCTATCTTGTCCGCGATGACGCAAACAATCGCACAGCCCGCATTCCTGCATGTCGAACGCTCGGCCACCGGTCGGCGCTGGGTCGGGCCGTCGGTCGCGGACGACCGCATGACGGAGACGCTCGAACAGCAGACCGGCCTGCCAGCCGCGCTTTGCCGTGTGCTTTCGTCGCGCGGGGTGACCGCGCAAGAGGTCGAGAGCTTCCTTTCCCCGAGACTCAAGGACCTGCTGCCCGACCCGCGCAGCCTGAAGGATATGGAAGCGGCCAGCGCGCGGTTCATCCACGCCGTCCGCAACCGCCAGAGGATTGCGGTTTTCGCCGATTATGACGTGGATGGCGGCAGTTCGGCCGCACTTCTGCTGGTGTGGCTGCGCGAGATGCGGCTGGCGGCGACGCTCTATGTTCCGGACCGCATCGACGAAGGCTATGGCCCGAACGAGGCGGCGATGGAGATGTTGGCCAAAGATCACGACCTGATCATCTGCGTCGACTGCGGAACCCTGTCGCATGGGCCGATCGCGGCGGCGACAGCGGCGGATGTGATCGTGCTTGACCACCACTTGGGCGCCGAGACCCTGCCCAAGGCCCTTGCCGTCGTGAACCCCAACCGGCAGGACGAAAGCGGCGCGCTGGCGCATCTTTGCGCGGCGGCGGTGGTCTTTTTGATGCTGGTCGATGCCAACCGCATCCTGCGCGAGGCGGGCGCGGCGACACCGGACCTGATCGGGATGCTGGATCTGGTGGGTCTGGCGACGGTCGCCGATGTCGCCCCGCTGATCGGCGTGAACCGCGCCTTCGTGCGGCAGGGGCTTGCGGTGATGGCGCGGCGGCAGCGTCCGGGGCTGACGGCCCTTTGCGACGTGGCGGGCCTGAACGAAGCGCCCTCGAGCTATCACCTGGGCTATCTTCTGGGACCGCGTGTCAATGCGGGCGGGCGGATCGGCAAGGCGGATCTTGGGGCGCGGCTGCTGGCGACCGACAGCATGGAAGAGGCGCAGGGGCTGGCTGCGAAGCTTGACACGCTCAACACCGAGCGCCGCGCGATCGAGGCTGCGGTGCGCGATGCGGCACTGGCGCAGGCAAAGGCGCGCGGCCTCGACGGGCCGCTGGTCTGGGCGGCGGGCGAAGGCTGGCATCCCGGCGTGGTCGGCATCGTCGCCGCACGTCTGAAAGAGGCGACGAACCGCCCCGCCGTCGTGATCGGGCTGGACGGGGACGAAGGCAAGGGATCGGGCCGGTCGGTCAGCGGGATCGACCTTGGCGCCGCGATCCAGCGCACCGCGATGGAGGGGCTCTTGATCAAGGGCGGCGGTCACAAGATGGCCGCAGGGCTGACCGTCTCCCGCGACAAGCTGGAGAGCGCGATGGCGCGGCTGGGCGCATTGCTGGCCCGACAGGGGGCGGATGCCGTGGGCCCGGCGGACCTGCGGATCAGCGGGCTTTTGATGCCGGGTGCCGCGACAGTCGAACTGCTGAGCCTGATTGACAGCGCGGGCCCCTTCGGTGCCGGCGCCCCTGCCCCGCGCTTTGCCTTCCCTGATTGCCAGATCCATTTCGCAAAGGCGGTGGGCGAGAGCCACCTGAAGATCAGCTTTGGCGACGGGATCGGCGCGAGGCTGGAAGGGATCGCCTTCGGCGCGATGGATGGCCCCCTCGGGCCGCTTTTGATGCACCACAAGGGGACCCGTTTTCACCTTGCCGGACGGTTGGAAATCAACACATGGCAGGGTCGGCAAAGCGTGCAATTGCGGCTCGAAGATGCCGCGCCGGCGCACTGACGATTTCCATGAAAAACCACAAAAAGCCCCTTGCGTGCCCTGCGCACATTCCCTAAAAGCGGCGCACCAAAGCGTGGTCCCTTCGTCTATCGGTTAGGACGCCAGGTTTTCAACCTGGAAAGAGGGGTTCGATTCCCCTAGGGACTGCCATTGGTTATTTTCCGTCATTGTTATCAAGCCCTTGCGGGGCAGTTTTGTAAAACCTAGTGTTTGGTTTTACACTCTTTCTTTCTTTTCCATCGCAGTGACAGCCCGTTCCGCAAGGTGAATCCGGTTCGCCGCGATAGTGTAGCGTGTCACTTCTGCAAGCGTTTGGTGCCCGCTGATAGCCATGATTTCATGCGCACTGCATCCAACTGCCGCGAGTCGCCGGCATGTCGCCTTGCGCAGTCCATGGGCAGACAGCCCGTCAGGCAATAGGCGGTTGCCATCCTGATCGACAACAGCCGCCACCTGTTGCTTGAACCAGTTTGTAAAGCTCTCTGGAGTCAGGGGTTTCCCACGATCCGAAAGAATGAACGTCAGGTTGTCGCGGGGCAGCGTGTCTATGATGGAACGCAATTCACCATGCAGACGGATGTCGACGGTCTGCCCCGTTTTCTGTTGCGTGATCGACAGCACATTGCCGCGGATATGTTGCCGCCCCATGCGCACCACGTCGCTACGGCGCTGCCCAGTGTACAGTAATAGGCTAAAAGCAAGGTGCGCCCGGGTGCCCGGCTTATGGTGGCTGAGGAATGACTCGATGTGTTCCTCTTCCCATGTTCGGAAGCCCACGGTTTTGTGGCGTAATTTCTTGATCCCTACGCTCGGGTCATCACGACGCCAGCCAAGATCGATCGCGTGGATCATCAAGCCGCGGATCAGCCGCAACAGCCGGTTGGCTGCGGTCGGAGTCGTTGCCTTTTCGGAAAGGATCGACTGGACGTGACGCTTTTCCAGATGCGCCACCCGCTTATGCCCGTGCTCAGCCCGGAAGCGTTCAAGGATGTTGCGGGTCGTGCGTTGCGTAGAGTCGGCAAGTGCCAGAAATTCGGAGCTGCGATAGTAGCTGACCACAAGCGCGGATATGCTGCCGGGGATGGTCTTGCTCTTGCCGATGTCATCTCTCTGACCTTCCATCGCCGCGGCATATTCAGCCATGAATTGCGGCGACCAAGGCAAGCCAGGTAGAGCACGACGCGGAAAGCCGGGGCGTCGGAAATACCACCTTGCCGTGCCGGTGCGATCGATCATCCCCTGACAATACTTCGGGGGTCATCTCATTTGCTTCATTTTAATCCCAGTCGTTTTGTGTGTCGAGAGGCTCTGTTGCACAAATCACGTAAGGGATTCATCTTGTGAATCCAGCATGGTAG
>NZ_DAIPIW010000050.1:0-13373 GCF_036770585.1 Yoonia sp.
AAATGGGTCGTGGGCGAGATGGAGGAACGCTATCGCAAGATGTCCAAGATGGGTGTGCGCAATATCGACGGCTTCAACGGCCGCGTGAAGGACGCGCTGGCCAAGGGCGAGATGTTCAGCCGCACCGTGCAGACAGGTTTCGACGATGAAACCGGCGATCCGATTTTCGAAACGGAAGAATTCCAGCCCGAGGTGCTGCCCTACATCGTCGTCATCGTGGACGAGATGGCCGACCTGATGATGGTCGCGGGCAAGGAAATCGAGGCCTGCATCCAGCGTCTGGCACAGATGGCGCGGGCGTCCGGCATCCACCTGATCATGGCCACACAGCGGCCTTCGGTCGATGTGATCACCGGCACGATCAAAGCGAACTTCCCCACGCGGATTTCGTTTCAGGTGACGTCGAAGATCGACAGCCGCACGATCCTGGGTGAAATGGGGGCCGAGCAACTCTTGGGCATGGGTGACATGCTCTATATGGCGGGCGGGTCCAAGATCACCCGCGTGCATGGGCCTTTCGTGAGCGATGAAGAGGTCGAAGAGATCGTCAACCACCTCAAATCCTATGGGCCGCCCGCCTATATGTCCGGCGTGGTCGAAGGCCCCGAGGATGAAAAGGCCAGCGATATCGACATGGTGCTGGGTCTGGGCGGCAATACCGATGGCGAGGACGCGCTTTACGATCAGGCCGTGGCCATCGTGATCAAGGACCGCAAGTGTTCCACCAGCTACATCCAGCGCAAACTGGCGATCGGCTATAACAAGGCCGCGCGTCTCGTCGAGCAGATGGAAGAGGAAGGCGTCGTCAGCAGCGCCAACCACGTCGGCAAGCGCGAGATTCTGGTGCCCGAACAGCATTAGGCGTAGGGGGCGGCGTGGCGGGCTTTCTCATCCGCAAGGCCCCGGTCGCCATGCTGGCGGGGATGTTCGTTGCGGGAATGGCCTATGGCTATCTGGACATCGCGCGGGTGCCCTTCGATCTGCGCGATCCTGAAATGCCCACCTACGCCGAGGCCCACCCCGTCCGCTGGCGGGTGCTTTGGGTCACGATCAACCTTGCAGGCTTCGTCAGCGCCATGGGCTTTGTCCTGATCGTGCTAGGCCGGCTCTGGCAGTCTGCTGACAGGACCTGACAGCATATTCTCTTGCCAGCGGCACAGACCACGTGCCACAGGAGCGCATGAAGCTGCGCGGCCCTTTCCTGTTCATTCTGGCGACACTTCTGATCGACGCGATCGGGGTGGGGATCGTGTTTCCGATCATGCCCGACCTGATGGACCGCGTGGGCGCGAAAAGCACGGCCGAGGGCGCGCTTTGGGGCGGGATCATGATGTCGGCCTATGCGGCGGCGATGTTCCTGTTCGGCCCTGTGATCGGCAGCCTCTCGGACGCTTACGGGCGGCGTCCGGTGCTGATCTTCGCGCTGGTGACGCTGACCATCGACTATATCATCATGGCGCTGGCGCAGACCTATTGGGTGCTCTTGCTGGGCCGGATCCTCGCAGGCATGGCGGGGGCGACCTATATCACGGCGACCGCCTATATCGCCGACATCGCCAAGCCCGAGGACCGCAGCGCCGCCTTCGGGATGATCGGCGCGGCCTTTGGGATCGGCTTCGTGATGGGGCCGGCACTGGGCGGGCTGGCATCCGGTATCCACATCACCGCACCCTTCTGGATCGCCGCCGTGCTGTCGGGGGCGAACGTGATCTTCGGCTTTTTCATCCTGCCTGAATCGCTCAAACCCGAAAACCGGAGACCCTTCGGCAGGCGTGATCTGAACCCTTTCGGCAGCATCATCCGCGCCTTTGCGATTGTCGGGCTTGCGGTGCCACTGGTCTGCCTGTTCGTCTTCGAGTTCGCGAACATGACCTATGTGACGCTCTGGGCCTTCTGGGGGCGCGAGGTCTTCGGCTGGGACGGCTTCACCATCGGGCTGACGCTTTCGGCTTACGGTATCCTGATCGCGGCGGTGCAGGCGGGGTTGCTGCCCTCGCTGACTGCACGTCTGGGTGATTTTCCGACGCTGATGCTGGCGCTCGCGGCCTCGATCACCGCTTTCATCGGCTTCGGCTTCACCGGTGCGGTCTGGGCGGTGGTGATCTTTCTGCCGATCTCGGCGCTCTCGGACATGGCCCCGCCGCTGATGACCGCCTATGCCGCCAACCGCGTGGGCGAGGATATGCAAGGGCTGGTGCAGGGCGTCATCGCAGCACTTTCATCGGTGGCGGCGGTGGTCTCGCCCCTGTTGCTGACCGGCGTATTCGAAGCGGCGACGGATGGAGAGGGCGTCTATTTCCCGGGCGCGCCGTTCCTGCTGGCAGGGGTGATGGTGGTCGCGATCGTGCCGCTGGTCTGGCGGCTGCGGGGGCGGTGACGAAGCGGACCGATCCGCTTCGTCTAAGGTGCGCGCATCATGCGCTGCACTATCGGGTTAGTTCACAGTGATCGTAATCATCTCGCTCATCACGGGCGGGTTGTGCGGAACGTGTCCCCAGTCGCCGAGAAGCAGTTGCAATGTGTGGGTGCCTGCTGGCAGCTCTTTGGTCACTTGCGTCTGACCGCCACCGAAATGGACGATCTGGTCCGTCGCCGGCAGACCCGAATCCATGTCCAAGCTGGCCGGGTCGGTGTTGATCAGCAAATGATGGTGACCTGTATTGTCCACCTCGGTCCCGGCCGGAGCCACACCCATACCTTCCAATCCGAAAACGATGGTCACAGGGTTCGACACCGTCGCCCCGTCTGCCGGTGAAATGATGTAGGCTTTGGCGCCTTCGGGCGCTGCACTTCGGTGGCCGTCGGCGAAGGCAGTTCCCGTGATCAAAATTCCTGCTGTCGCGGCCAAGATAAACTTGTTCATTTTCTCCTCCCAGAAAAATGGGCCTTCTGCCCATGTCTGGGAATATAGCGCCCCGAAGACGTCCGGCAAAAACGCCTGCCTTCCAGCAGGGGCGGGCTTGCACCACCCCCCCAATGCAAAACCCCCACCTGATCGCTCAGACGGGGGTTCATGACTTTCACGTCGCACGGTTTGCCTTACAGCAGACCTTCACGCTGCAGCTTCTTGCGGGCCAGCTTGCGCTGACGGCGGATCGCTTCGGCTTTTTCGCGCGCTTTGCGGACCGAGGGCTTTTCGAAATGCTGCTTGAGCTTCATTTCACGAAACACGCCCTCGCGCTGAAGTTTTTTCTTCAGGGCACGCAACGCCTGATCGACGTTGTTATCACGAACACTTACCTGCATGTGGTATACACCACCTTTCTAAGTTGGATTTGCAAAAATTGCAGGAAGTGGCCAGATAGCAAAGCAAGGCTAGTTTGTCCAGTACCTGACGTGAGGAGAGAATGATGCAAGCGCCAATCGACCCGATGCTGGACCAGATGCTGGATGCCGCCCTGCCGCATGTGGCCTTCGACGGTTGGTCGCAGGCCACTTTCGATGCCGCCGTGGCGGATGCCGGCCTTGATCCGGCCCATGCCCGCGCGATCTGTCCGCGCGGCGCGGTGGACCTTGCCATCGCCTATCACAGGCGCGGCGATGCCCTGATGGTGGCGGCGCTTGGCGCGGCCGATCTGCGCGACATGCGTTTCCGCGACAAGGTCGCCCATGCGATCCGGCTGCGGTTGCAGGCGATCACCGACAAAGAGGCGGTGCGCCGTGGCACGACACTTTTCGCGCTGCCGCATATGGCGCCTGACGGGGCCAAGCTGATCTGGGGCACGGCGGATGCGATCTGGACGGCGCTGGGCGATACCTCGCTGGATGTGAACTGGTATACCAAGCGGCTGACGCTCTCGGGGGTCTATTCGGCGGTGGTGCTGTTCTGGCTGGGCGATGACAGTCTGGATGCGCAGGCCACCGATGCCTTCATCGACCGCCGCATCGACGATGTGATGCGGTTCGAAAAGCTCAAGGCCGATGCCCGGGCGAACCCGCTGACGAGGCCATTCGCCACGGCGCTGGGCCGTCTGACGGCGCATGTGAAGGCCCCCGCGCGGATGCAGGACCCCGATCTGCCCGGTGTCTGGCGCAATCCCTGAGCGGGCATTTGTCATTCGCCGCGCGATGCCGCATAGCTGGGGCAAAGCGAAAGGACAGCGGCGATGAAGGCAATCGAGATCACCACCCCCGGCGGGCCGGACGTTCTGCAACTGACCGAACGGCCCATGCCCGAACCCGCTGCCGATCAGGTCGTGATCAGGGTGGCCTACGCGGGCGTGAACCGGCCTGACGCGCTGCAGCGTGCGGGTCTTTACAATCCGCCCGCAGGGGCCAGCGACCTGCCGGGGCTGGAAGCCGCAGGCGAGGTCGTGGCGGTGGGTGCGACGGTGTCATCCCTCAAGGTCGGCGATCAGGTCTGCGCGCTCTTGCCCGGTGGCGGCTATGCGGAATATGTGGCGACCCCCGCCGCCCATTGCCTGCCGGTGCCGTTCGGTCTGAGCCTGAAACAGGCCGCCTGCCTGCCCGAGACGTTCTTCACCGTCTGGTCCAACGTCTTCATGCGCGGCGGATTGCGCGCGGCCGAGCGGTTTTTGGTCCATGGCGGCAGTTCGGGGATCGGCACAACGGCGATCCAGCTTGCGCGGGCCTTTGGCGCGCGGGTCTTTGCGACCGCGGGTTCGGATGACAAATGCGCGGCCTGCAAGGCTCTGGGGGCCGAGGCCGCCTTCAACTACCGCGAGACCGATTTTGTCGCAAAGATGCAAGAGATCGGCGGGGCGGACGTGATCCTCGATATGGTCGGCGGGCCTTATATCCAGCGCAACCTCAAGGCGCTGGCCGATGACGGGCGGCTGGTCCAGATCGCCTTTCTGCAAGGACCGAAGGCTGATCTGAACTTTGTGCAACTGATGACCCGCCGTTTGACGATCACCGGATCGACCCTGCGTCCGCAATCCGATCTGGCGAAAGCGCGGATTGCGGATGCGTTGCGCACCCATGTCTGGCCGCTTCTGTCGGCGGGCAAGGTCGCGCCGGTGATGGATCAGGAATTTCCGCTGGATCAGGCTGCGGCCGCCCATGCGCGGATGGAAAGCAGCGCGCATATCGGAAAGATCGTGCTGAAGGTCGGCTAGCGGCCACTTTCTGTGCCAGAAAGTGGGGGCAGAGTTTCGCGAAACTCTGCGTGCTAACCTTTGAACGGGGCCATGCCCGCCCGCGCCAATGCGTCGGCGCGTTCGTTTTCGGGGTGGCCGGCGTGACCCTTGACCCATTGCCACGTCACGTCATGGCGCGCGGCGGCCGCATCGAGCCGTTGCCACAACTCGATATTCTTGACCTTGCCTTTCTTCCAGCCGGTCTTTTTCCAGCCGTGTATCCACTTGGTGATCCCGTCCTTCACATAGGCGCTGTCGGTCACCACGGTCAGTTTCGTGGGGTGGTCCAACCTTTCCAGCGCCGAGATCGCGGCCATCAATTCCATCCGGTTGTTGGTGGTCTCGGGCTCGCCGCCTTGCAGGGGAAGCTCCTTCACCACGCGGTCCCCTTCGCGGGCGATCAGCAGCGCGCCCCAGCCGCCGGGGCCGGGGTTGCCGGAACAGGCGCCGTCGGTATAGGCGAAAACCTCAGCCATCCTTGCGCGCCCGCATGATCACGAAAGGGTCGATGGTGCCCGCGCAGCCCTTGCCCTCGCCCTCGCGGGTGGCGATGACCGTCAGGCCGGCACCCGTGACGAGCCCCGTCAGTTCGGGAAGGCTGACCAGCGTATAGAAGCGGTCGATACCGTCGCGCAGGTCGCCCTCGCCGGTTTTCATGCCGATATGAAAGACACCGCCCGTTTTCAGCGCGCGCGCGATTGCCGCCAGATGGCGTGGCAGGTCGGCGCGGGGGGCGTGCAGCAGGCTGAAATTGGCCCAGACCGCGTCATATGCGGCCTCGGCCTGCAGTTCGTCGAAGGTCAGCAGGCGCGCGCCGATGTCATGGGCCTCGTTCGCCAGCGTGACCATGCCGGCAGAGGCGTCCACCGGATCGGGGCGAAAGCCCGCGGCGCGCAGATGGACCGAGGCACGGGCAGGCCCGCAGCCAAGGTCTAGAACGCGGGCGCCTTCGGGCAGCAGCGCCATGAAGTCGCGCAGATCACCGTCCGGCGCGCCTGACTTGGTCAGGTTGTCATAGCGGTCGGCGGCGCTGTCATAAAAGGCGATCGTGCGGGCATCGACCATCAGATCACAAGCGGCAGATAGGACAGCACGACGATCGCGGTCAGCAGCACCCGCAGGTGCATCCACCAGCGCGGCGCAAGGCCGAGGCGCCAGAAATGCCAGTCCAGCAGCAGAAGCCCCAGAAAGCCGGTGATCAGGTTCATCGCCGCGGTCGTCGGCCCGCCGCCCACCATGAAAAAGGCCCAGAGCGCGGGGATCACCGACAGGACATAACCGGCGGTGGCAACGCGGCCCGTCGCCTGCGTCGCAAAGCCCCAAAGCACGCCGGACATGAACGACAGGATCACCGCGCCGTAGGACAATTGCACGAAAGGCCCGACGAACCGCCCGCCGAGTGCGTTCAGCGCCCATTGCTGCACGGGCGCGTTCACGACCGTCAGCGCCCCCCAGAGGAAGGGCAGCAATCCGGCAAGGCCGAGGATCAGGGCAGAGCGAGGGATCTGGGTCATCGGATCAGGCCGGTTCCCGCAGCACGCGCGGCACTTTGAATTCGACGTTTTCCTTGGCGGTCTCGACCATTTCCACGGTCACCTCATAGCGGTCACGGAAGGCGTCGATCACCTCGTTGATCAGGACTTCGGGGGCCGAGGCACCGGCGGTGATGCCCATCGAGCGGATGCCCTCCAGCGCGCGCCAGTCGATATCCGCCGCCCGCTGCACCAGTTGCGCATAGTCGCAGCCCGCGCGCGCGCCCACCTCGACCAGCCGTTTCGAGTTCGAGGAATTGGGCGCACCGACAACCAGCATCGCGTCGCATTTGGGGGCCATGGCCTTGACCGCCTCTTGCCGGTTGGTGGTGGCGTAGCAGATGTCTTCCTTATGGGGGCCGACGATGTCGGGAAACCGCGCCTGCAGTGCCGCGACGATATCGGCGGTGTCGTCAACGGACAGCGTGGTCTGCGTGACGAAAGCCAGCTTGCCCGCGTCGCGGACCTGCACCTTTGCCACATCTTCCACCGTTTCGACCAGCAAGACCTCGCCCTCGGGCAGTTGGCCCATGGTGCCGACGGTCTCGGGGTGGCCTGCGTGGCCGATCATGATCATCTGCAACCCGTTGTCGGCGTGGCGCTGGGCCTCGATATGGACCTTGCTGACCAGCGGGCAGGTGGCGTCGACATAGATCATCTCGCGCTTGGCGGCGGCGGCTGGCACCGCCTTTGGCACGCCATGGGCCGAGAAGATCACCGGACGGTCATCGGGGCAGTCGTCCAGGTCCTCGACAAAGACCGCGCCGAGATCGCGCAGGCCGTCGACGACGAATTTGTTGTGCACGATCTCGTGGCGGACATAGACGGGGGCGCCCCATTTCTGCAGCGCCATCTCGACGATCTTGATGGCGCGGTCGACACCGGCGCAGAAACCGCGCGGCGCGGCGAGATACAATGTCAGGGGTGGTTTCGGCATGGGTCACTCCGGCTTTGCACCAGAGGTAAGGGTTTGACGCGGTCAGGTCCAGTGCGTCGAACGGGCAGGGCGTCCTCCCAAACACCCTGCCCGCAGGACTGTCCGTCAGACGTCTTCGGTTTCCCGCGTCTGGGACAGGTCATCGCGCGGTTCGCGGGCGGGGCGTCCGACCACCTCGCGCAGTTCATCCAGCTCGATGAAGTTGTCGGCCTGGCGGCGCAGCTCGTCGGCGATCATCGGCGGCTGGCTGCGGATCGTCGAGACGACCGAGACGCGCACGCCCTTGCGCTGCAAGGCCTCGACCAGCGGGCGGAAGTCGCCGTCGCCGGAAAACAGCACCACATGATCCACATGCGGGGCCAGTTCCATGGCATCGACCGTCAGTTCGATGTCCATGTTCCCCTTCACCTTCCGGCGTCCCATGCTGTCGGTGTATTCCTTGGCCGGTTTGGTCACCATGCTGAAGCCGTTGTAGTGCAGCCAGTCCACCAGCGGCCGGATCGGCGAGTATTCGTCGTTTTCCAGAAGTGCCGTATAGTAGAAGGCCCGCAAGAGTTTGCCCCGGCGCATGAATTCCTGCCGCAGCAACTTGTAGTCGATGTCGAAGCCCAGCGATCTGGCCGCTGCATAGAGATTCGATCCATCGATGAAGAGCGCAAGGCGCTCATCGCGGTAAAACATCCTTCGTCCTTTCAAATGTCGTTTGCGCCAAAATTACCCGTGAGTGCCTGGGCGACGCGTAGGCGGATAGTATGTAGACAGGACGGGATCAGAGGCAACCGAAGGACGAGTCACCTATGCGCGAGATTGCTCTTATATCCTTAGGGAGTAATGACCTATCCTTTTGGGGTAGTTCGCAGGAAACGGTCGCCGCGGCACTGACCCGGCTTGCTGCGCTGGCGACAGGCAAGGTGGCCGCCAGCCGGTTCTATCGCACGCCTGCATTTCCTGCCGGATCGGGGCCGGATTTCGTGAACGCCGCCGCCGCATTCGAGACCGAACTGTCCGCGCCGGACCTGCTGGCCGCCCTGCACCGGATCGAGGCCGAGGCGGGCCGCGAAAGGGTCAGGCGCTGGGGGCAGCGCACGCTCGATCTTGATCTTGTGGCGCTGGGCCAAGGGGTGCTGCCCGATCCGCAGACCTATGCCGCGTGGCGCGACCTGCCGCTGGACGAACAGATGCAGCGGGCGCCAGAGGCGCTGATTCTTCCGCATCCGCGGATGCAGGACCGTGCCTTCGTTCTGGTGCCGCTGGCCGAGATCGCGCCCGATTGGGTGCACCCCGTTTCCGGCGTGCGCCTGTGCGCGCTTTGCGACGCGCTGCCAGCGGCGGACAAGGCCGGTGTCGTCCCGCTCGCCCATTGAAAAACCGCCTGATTTTGTGGCATTTCCGCAGCCGCGCCCCCTTGCCATTCAGGACGGAACCCCGTAAGGAAGCGGCTTCCGAAGTCCCCTTTTCCCTGACTGGAGCGAAGATATGGCCCGCGTCACCGTCGAAGATTGCGTCGATAAAGTTCCGAACCGGTTCGAGCTTGTGATGCTTGCGGCCCACCGTGCCCGCGAAATCTCGTCCGGTGCGCCGATCACCGTATCGCGCGACAACGACAAGAACCCCGTCGTGTCGCTGCGCGAAATCGCCGAGGAAACCCAACTGGCCGACGACCTGCGCGAGCGTATGATCGAAGCCAACCAGACCCAGATCGAGGTGGACGAACCGGAAGAAGACAGCATGTCCCTGCTGATGGGCGCCGAACATGACAAGCCCGCCGAGGATGACCTGTCGGAAGAAAAATTGCTGCGCGCCCTGATGGAGGCGCAGGGTCAGCGCTAAGCGCGGACCCATCGCGGGCAAATGCCGGTGTTGGACCAGATAACCTCAGTCGATGAGCTGATCGCGCGGGTCCGCACCTATAACCCGAAGACAAACCAGACACTGCTGCACGAGGCTTTCGCCTTTGGCAAAGCCATGCACGAGGGGCAGTTCCGCCACTCCGGCGAGCCCTATTTTTCGCATCCTGTCGCCGTGGCCATGATTCTGGCCGAACAGCAGATGGACGATGCGACGCTGGTCACCGCGCTGCTGCATGACACCATCGAAGACACCAAGGCCTCTTTCGCCGAGGTCGAGAAGCGCTTTGGCCGCGAAATCGCCGAACTGGTCGATGGCGTCACCAAGCTGACCAACCTGCAACTGACCTCGACCCAGTCGAAACAGGCCGAAAACTTCCGCAAGCTCTTCATGGCGACCAGCCGCGACTTGCGCGTGACGCTGGTGAAGCTGGCCGACCGTCTGCACAACATGCGCACGATCAAGTCGATGCGCCCCGAAAAGCAGGTCCAGAAGGCGCGCGAGACGATGGATATCTTCGCCCCGCTGGCAGGCCGGATGGGGATGCAATGGATGCGCGAAGAGCTTGAAGACCTGTCCTTCAAGGTGCTGAACGCCGACGGGCGCAACTCGATCATCCGGCGCTTCATCACCTTGCAGCGCGAAAGCGGGGACGTGCTGCAAAAGATCACCACCGACATGCGGGTGGAACTGGACAAGGCCGATATTCAGGCCGAGGTCGGCGGACGCGCAAAGAAACCCTATTCGATCTGGCGCAAGATGCAGGAGAAGGATCAGGGCTTCAGCCGCCTGTCCGACATCTACGGCTTTCGCGTGATCGTCGCGACCGAGGCGGATTGCTACCGCGCGCTGGGCGCGATCCACCAGCGCTGGCGCGCGGTGCCGGGGCGGTTCAAGGATTACATCAGCCAGCCCAAGTCGAACGGCTATCGGTCGATCCACACCACGGTCTCGGGCCGTGACGGCAAACAGGTCGAGGTGCAGATCCGCACCCGCGAGATGCACGAGGTCGCCGAGACCGGCGTCGCCGCGCATTGGTCCTACAAGAACGGCGAACGTGTCGAGAACCGCTTTGCCGTCGATCCGGTGCAATGGATTTCCGCCCTGACGGAACGTCTGGACGAGGATCAGGACCACGATGAGTTCCTCGAAGCGGTGAAGCTCGAGATGTATCAGGATCAGGTCTTCTGCTTCACGCCGAAGGGCGACGTGATCAAGCTGCCGCGCGGCGCGACCCCGATCGACTTTGCCTATGCCATCCACACGCGGATCGGCGCGGCCTGTGTCGGCGCCAAGGTGGACGGGCTGCGCGTGCCGTTGTGGACGCGGCTGAAGAACGGCCAGTCGGTCGAGATCATCACCGCCGAAGGCCAGACCCCGCAGGCCACATGGATTGACATCGCCGTCACCGGCCGCGCCAAGACCGCGATCCGGCGATCCCTGCGCGAAGAGGACCGCGAACGCTTCGTCAAGCTGGGGCGCGAACTGGCCCGTGTCGCCTTCGAGAATGTCGGCAAACGCGCCTCTGACAAGGCGCTGCGCACTGCCGCCAAGGCGCTGGCGATCAACGATGTCGAAGACCTGCTGGCCCGTCTGGGCAGCGCCGAGATCACCGGCCGCGAGGTCGTCGGGGCGATCTATCCGGAACTGGAAATGAAGCGCGGCGATGAAATCGATCAGGCGCGCGCGGTCATCGGTCTGGGCGTCGACCAGCAATACCAGCGCGGCACCTGCTGCCAGCCGGTGCCGGGCGAGCGGATTCTGGGGATCACCTTTCGCGGTCACGGGGTGGTGGTGCATGCGATCGATTGCGCGGCCCTTGCCGACTACGAAGAGCAGCCCGAGCGCTGGATGGACCTGCACTGGAAGGACGGTGTGCACAAGCCGGTCTATACGGTGACCTTCGACGTCACGATTGCCAATGATGCCGGTGTCTTGGGACGAATTTGCACATTGATCGGGGAACAGAACGCCAATATCTCTGACCTGCGATTCATAGACCGGAAACCGGATTACTTCAGGTTGTTGATCGATATCGATTTGCGTGATGCCGAACATATGCACCGCGTGGTGACGGCCCTGGAGGCAGAAAGCAACGTGTCGTCGATTTCGCGGCACAGGGACCCTTCGCTGATGGGCGCGGGTGCGGCGGGGGGCCCCCGCAGAGAGGGATAGCGCCTTGGTTTTCAAACGCAGGGATAGACGGGCGGTCGGGCGGATCGTGCTGGACTTCTTTTATCCCCGTGGCGGTTGGGCCCGCGCGTTCGAATACGTCAAGCATCGCCTGCGCCGCCTGCCCGATACACCGCAAAAGATCAGCCGTGGCATCTGGGCGGGTGTTTTCGTCTCGTTCACGCCGCTGTTCGGGCTGCATTTCTTTGTCGCCTGGCTTATCGCGCGGCTTGTGCGCGGGAACATCCTTGCCGCACTCATGGCCACTTTCTTCGGCAATCCGCTGACCTTTCCACCCATTGGCTATGTCTCGATCACGCTGGGGGCGTGGATGCTGGGTCTTCCACAGGGCACGCCCCACCAGCTTGGGCAGAAGTTCCGCGATGCAGGCCAGGACCTGTGGTACAATTTCCTTGCGATCTTCACCCCCGAGTCCATCGACTGGGCCGGGATGAAGGTCTTTTACAACGATCTGTTCTTTCCCTATCTGGTTGGCGGTATCCTTCCCGGTGTCCTTACGGCGACGGCGATCTATTATCTGTCCGTGCCGGTCATTGCGGCCTATCAGAAGCGCCGCAAGAAGCTGCTGCGCGCCAAGCTTGACCAGTTGAACAAAAAGACGTCACCTGCGCGGCGCGCCGGTGAATAGCGCCATGTGAAGGATGTCGAGATGCCACAGAAACTGCGCCTAGGTGTAAACATCGACCACGTCGCGACCGTGCGGAATGCGCGTGGCGGGGCCGTGCCCGATCCAGTGCGCGCCGCGATCATGGCCGAAGCGGCAGGCGCCGACGGCATCACCGCGCACCTGCGCGAGGACCGCCGCCATATCTCGGACGCGGATATCGAGAACCTGATGGCGGCGCTGACCGCACCGCTGAATTTCGAGATGGCGGCCACGGCGGAAATGCAAGGCATCGCCCTGCGCCACAAACCCCATGCGGTCTGCATCGTGCCCGAAAAGCGCGAGGAACGCACGACCGAGGGCGGGCTGGAGGTCGCGCGCGAGGAAAACGCCCTGGCCCATTACATCGCTCCCCTGCGCGAGGCGGGCTGCCGCGTGTCGATCTTCATCGCCGCCGACCGCCGCCAGATCGAGGCCGCGCAACGGATCGGCGCGCAGGTGATCGAATTGCACACCGGCGCCTATTGCGACGCCCATGCCGAGGGCCGTTTCGACGCCCGCGACGCGGAACTCGCCAAGCTGACCGATATGGCTGCTTTTGCCGCCGATCTGGGGCTGGAGGTGCACGCGGGCCATGGCCTGACCTACGATTGCGTCGGCCCCATCGCCGCGCTGCCGCAGGTGGTCGAATTGAACATCGGCCATTTCCTGATCGGCGAGGCGATCTTTCGCGGTCTGACCCCCGCGATTGCCGAGATGCGCCGGATCATGGACGAGGCGCGCGGATGATCCGCCATATCGTCATGCTTGATCTGGCTGCGGGCCATGATGCTGACGCATTGGCGCAGGTGATGGCGGGGCTGGATGCGCTGCGCGACCAGATCGCGGGGTTTCTTGGCTTTGCCCATGGCCCGAACCGCGATTTCGAAGGCAAGTCGCCCGACTGCGCCTATGGGTTTACCTGTGACTTCGACGGTCCCGCGACTGCGCGGGCCTATCTGGATGATCCCGACCACCGCGCCCTTGGGGCCCGCCTTGTGGCGTTGTGCAACTCTGGCGCGGCGGGGATCACCGTTGTCGATCTTCAGGTCGCGGCATGATCCTCGGCATCGGCACGGACCTTGCGAATATCGAGCGCATCCAAGGCACACTGGACCGCT
>NZ_DAIPIW010000050.1:13473-18955 GCF_036770585.1 Yoonia sp.
GGCATCGGCACGGACCTTGCGAATATCGAGCGCATCCAAGGCACACTGGACCGCTTCGGCGACCGCTTTCGCGACCGTGTCTTCACGCCGGTCGAACAGCGCAAGGCGGAACGCCGCAAGGATGTCGCGGGCACCTATGCCAAGCGCTGGGCCGCGAAAGAGGCCTGTTCCAAGGCGCTGGGCACGGGGTTGCGCATGGGGATTTCGTGGAAGGACATGGCGGTCAGCAACCTTGCGACCGGCCAACCCGTCATGCATGTCACCGGCTGGGCCGCCGAACGCCTGAAGGAAATGACCCCCGACGGGCACGAGGCGATCATCCACGTCACCCTGACCGACGATCACCCATGGGCACAGGCCTTTGTCGTGATCGAGGCGCGGCCCATCGCTTGACACTCCACACCCTGCGCATCATGTAGCGCCGACAACCAGCAGAGGACGCGGAAATGGCAGAGACTACAGGGGTGATCGCCTGGCTATGGGACACCGTCAAGACGATCTTCTGGGCGCTGGTGCTGGCCGGTTTGTTCCGCACACTGTTCTTCCAGCCGTTCTGGATTCCCTCAGGGTCGATGAAGGACACGCTGCTGATCGGTGATTTCCTTTTCGTCAACAAGATGGCCTATGGCTATTCCTATGCCTCTTGCCCCTCGATCCGTATTCCGGCTGTCGGTATCGACATCGGGGCCGAGGATTTCTGCGGCTTCATCGAGGACCGTGATGACCGGTTCTTCGGCTCGGACCCCGAGCGTGGCGATATCGTCGTCTTCCGCCACCCCGTCGATGGCCGCGATTTCATCAAGCGTCTGATCGGTGTGCCCGGCGACCGCATCCAGATGCGCGACGGGCTGCTTTACATCAACGATGCACCCGTGCAGGTCGAACCCGCCGGCACCTTCACGGAAATCATGGAACCGCAAGGCCCGCTGGGCACGCGCCCGCAGTGTTCGAACGGCGTCGTCGGACTGGGCGCTGTCTGCGAGAAGGAACGCTTTATCGAAACGCTGCCCAATGGCGTCAGCCATGCGATCCTGAATATCGGTGACCGTGCGACCGACAATACAGGCGTCTTCACCGTGCCCGAAGGCCAGTTCTTCTTCATGGGGGACAACCGCGACAACTCGACCGACAGCCGCGTGGCGCAGATCGCGCGCGGGGTCGGCTTTGTCGAGCGCAAGGATATCGTGGGCCGCGCCGATCGTGTGATGTTCTCGTCCGCGGGCCGATCGATGTTCGCCTTCTGGACGTGGCGCAGCGACCGCTTCTTCAAGGCGCTGGATTGAAGCTGTCGGCGGACCTCCTGGCCTTTGCGGGCCGTGTCGGGCATGACTTCAAGACCCCCGCCTACCTGATCCGCGCCGTCACACATTCGTCCATGTCCTCGGTTCATCGGGACGATAACCAGCGGCTGGAGTTTCTGGGCGACCGCGTGCTGGGGCTGGTGATGGCCGATGCCTTGCTGAATGCCGATCCGAACGCGACCGAAGGCCAGCTTGCCCCGCGTTTCAATGCGCTGGTCCGGCGCGAGACCTGCGCCGATGTGGCCCGCCAGATCGATCTGGGCGCTGTGCTGAAACTGGGCCGGTCCGAGATGAAATCGGGCGGGCGCAGGAAAGAGGCGCTGCTGGCCGACGCGATGGAGGCGGTGATCGCGGCGGTCTATCAGGACGCCGGGTTCGAGGCGGCGCGACGGGTCGTGCTGAATCTCTGGGGTGACCGGATCGGACAGGTCGAGGAAGACGCCCGCGACGCCAAGACAGCGTTGCAGGAATGGGCGCAGGCCCGCGGCGAGGTGCCGCCGCACTATACCGAGATCGCCCGCAGCGGGCCGGATCACGCGCCACAGTTCACCATTGCGGTGCAGCTTGCCTCGGGGCCGTCCGAACAGGCCACCGCCGGATCGAAACGGCAGGCCGAACAGGCCGCCGCCGCCGCCCTTTTGCAGAAAGTCTTGACATGAGCGACGCCACCAAAGCAGGTTTCATCGCCCTCATCGGCGAACCGAACGCGGGCAAGTCCACCTTGCTGAACCGCATGGTGGGGGCGAAGGTCTCGATCGTGACGCACAAGGTCCAGACGACGCGCGCGCGCATCCGTGGCGTGGCGATGGCAGGGCAGGCGCAACTGATCTTCATCGACACGCCCGGGCTGTTCCAGCCGCGCCGCCGTCTGGATCGCGCGATGGTTGCGGCGGCTTGGGGCGGGGCGGCGGATGCCGATGTGGTGGTCCTGCTGATCGAGGCGCATCGCGGCATGACCGACGGGGTCAAGCGCATCCTTGCGACCCTGGCGGACCGCGAGGTCAAGGTGCCCGTGGCGCTGGCCATCAACAAGATCGACAAGGTCAAATCCGAAGTGCTGCTGGCGCTGACCAAGGACATGAACGACGCCTATCCCTTTGCCGAGACCTTCATGATTTCCGCCGAAAAGGGCTATGGCTGCGAGACCTTGCGCGACTGGCTGGCGGGGGCCTTGCCCGAGGGCCCGTGGCTTTACCCCGAAGACCAGATCGCCGATCTGCCGATGCGCATGATCGCCGCCGAGATGACGCGCGAAAAGCTGACCCTGCGCCTGCATCAGGAACTGCCCTACGAGCTGACGGTGGAAACCGAAAGCTGGGAAGAGCGCAAGGACGGCTCGGCCCGGATAGACCAGATCGTCTATGTCGCCCGTGACGGGCACA
This sequence comes from Yoonia sp., assembly GCF_036770585.1. GTDB lineage: Bacteria > Pseudomonadota > Alphaproteobacteria > Rhodobacterales > Rhodobacteraceae > Yoonia. The sequence goes on from NZ_DAIPIW010000050.1 coordinate 16,157, forward strand.
AGGGGATCGTGCTGGGCAAGGGCGGCGAGACGGTCAAGGCCGTCAGCACCGCCGCGCGGGCAGAGCTGGAAGACTTCCTTGGCCGCCGCGTGCATCTGTTCCTGCAGGTCAAGGTCCGGCCGAACTGGCTGGAAGAGGCGGAACGCTATTCCGAGATGGGCCTTGATTTCAAAGACGGGAACGCATGAGGCTGACCGCCGATATCTGGGTGTCAGCCTATCTTGCAAGGCTGCGACAGATCGCGGTGCCGGCCTTTGTCGTGCGGCGGGGGGATGCGACCGCAGGCGCGGTGCTGATCAAGCTGAACACGCTGGACGGGCAGGCCCGCTGCTATCAGCGCAGTTTCGATCTGCTGACCGGTGACCGCCGCTGGATCGTGCTGGTCGAAGGGGACGAGGCGCAGGTCGATGCCGCGATCAGCAGGCAGCGCGGTTTCGATCCCGACCTCTGGGTGATCGAGGTCGAGGACAAGCAGGGCCGGCATCTTCTGGATGAACCGGGGCTTGATTGACAGCGACGCCGCTGGCGGCGCGTTTCCGCCATGACCGGGCGGCGTCCATGGCCGATGCCGGATGCCTCCGGCGGGAGTTTCATGGGAGAAAGAAGTTGCGGGACGCGGCGCTCAGGACGCTTGCAATCACGCCGCGGGCTGCTTGTTATGGCGCCATGATGGCGGATGTCCCCCGATGATCGAATGGCGCGATGAAGCCACCTTGCTGGCGGTGCGGCCCTTTGGCGAGACCTCGGTCATTGTCGAGGTGTTTGCGGCCGAACATGGCCGTGACGCGGGCGTCGTGCGCGGCGGGGCCAGCCGCAAGCTGGCGCCGGTGCTGCAACCGGGGGCGCAGCTGAGCGTCGCATGGAAGGCGCGGCTGGACAGTCATCTGGGGTCGTTCACGGTCGAACCCCTGCGCAGCCGGTCCGCTGCGGCGATGGGCGACCGGCTGTCGCTGGCGGGGCTGAATGCGGTCTGTGCCTTGCTGTCGCTGGTCCTGCCGGAACGCGAGGCGCATGCCCCGCTTTACTGCCGCACGGTGTCCTTGCTTGATCTGTTGGGTGATGGGGATCTCTGGCCTTTGGCCTATCTGCGCTGGGAACAGGCGCTGCTGGAGGACATGGGCTTTGCGCTTGATCTGTCGTCTTGTGCGGCCACAGGTGTGACCGAGGGGTTGGCCTATGTCTCGCCCAAGACGGGCCGTGCGGTCAGTGCGGCGGGTGCGGGGGGCTGGGCGGACAGGCTTTTGCCATTGCCGCCGGTGCTGGCGGGCGGCGGCGAGGCCAGCAATGCCGAGATCCTGCGCGCGCTGGGCACCACGGGCTATTTCATCGAGCACCGGTTGATCCGCAGTCTGGGCGACCGCGAGGTCCCCGCCGCAAGGCAGCGATTGCTGGATGCGATTGCGCGGGCGGGTTAGGCCGGTTTGTTCTCGATCAGATAGCGGGCGGCGTCGACCACCGCGTTGCGCGACTGGTGCATCCCGCGCCCCAGCGTGGCCTTTGCCCGGCTGTTGTCGAATTTGTCGACCCGACCGAGGTTCGGCACGATCGAGCGCACGGCCGGATCGAAGAGCCCCAGAAGCCGGATGACGATATCGGGCGCCACGCGCGTGACGGTCTTGCGCCGGGGAAACGCCGTCTTGATGGCCTGCGCCATATCGGCGAATTTCAGGAAATTCTCGACCGCCATGATGCGCTGCCCCACGGTCTGGGGCTTGTCGATCACCGTCACATGCAAGGCGGCCACATCGCGGATATCGACCGCAGTGAAGCCCACATCGGGCAGCATCGGGTCCTTGGCGTTGACCAGCCGTTCGATGACCGCGATCGAGGTGCCGAAATGCCGGTCAAGCGGCGCGCCAAGGACAAAGCCGGGGTTGATGACGGTCATCTGCATCGCGGGCGCGTCATTGGTGACGAAGTCCCACGCCGCCTTTTCGGCCAGCGTCTTGGATTTCGTATAGGCCGTCAGACCCGGGGTGTCGGGGTCGGTCCAGTTCGTTTCGTCGTAAGAGGTGTCGCCCGCAGGCAGGTCCGATCCGGTGATCGCCGCCGTGGACGAGGTCAGCACCACGCGCGTCACCCCCGCCCGATGCGCCGCCCGCAGCGCCCGCAGGGTGCCGTCGACAGCGGGGCGGATCAGGGCGGCTTCGTCCTTGGGCTGTGTCAGCGGGAAGGGCGAGGCGGTGTGCATCAGCACATCGACACCCTCCATCGCGGCGTCCCAGCCGTCGTCGCGGCCAAGGTCGAGTTCCACGAAGGTCAGCCGTGCCTCCAGATTGCTGGCGTCGCCAAGGTGCGGGCGGACGGCCTCGATCACCTCGGCCCCGCGCGACAGCGACCGGACCGTGCCGCGCACGCTATAGCCTGCGTCCAGCAGGTGCAGGGCGATGTATTTCGCGATGTAACCGGAGGCGCCGGTCAGAAGGACGGTTTTGGGCATTGGGCGACTTTCCTTGACTATGCCTTTCTACGTCCCGCTGCGACAGGCGGTTCAGTCTTTGTCCAGAAGCCGCCTTGCGATGACCTGCGCCTGAATTTCGGCGGCCCCTTCAAAGATGTTCAGGATCCGCGCGTCGCAGAGGATGCGACTGACCTTGTATTCCAGCGCAAAGCCGTTGCCGCCGTGGATTTGCAGCGCGTTGTCGGCCGAGGCCCATGCCACGCGCGCGCCCAGCAGTTTCGCCATCCCTGCCTCAAGGTCGCAGCGGCGGTCGTTGTCTTTTTCGTGCGCGCTGAAGTAGGTGAGCTGGCGGGCCACCATGATCTCGACCGCCATCATGGCAAGCTTGCCCGCCACGC
>NZ_DAIPIW010000051.1:0-18786 GCF_036770585.1 Yoonia sp.
ATCACGAAAGCTTCCCAAGCTTCAGTTACGGGTTCGATTCCCGTTACCCGCTCCACGCCGTTTTCAGATCACCAGCATACCGATGATCCCCGCGATCGCGATGGGCAGGCTCAGTGGGATCACTTGCTTGGCCAGAAAATGCCACTTGCTGTCTTCCGCCCCGAAAGCCTTGCGGACCTGCACGAAAAGAAAGGCGCAGACGAAGAACAGGCCGAGAAAGATCAGGAAGGTATAGAACGCCTTGGCAAAGGGCACGAAAAGCGCCGCGCCCGCCAGCAATTTGACTGCACCGGCCCCCGCCCCGCCGATGGCGAAGAGAACCAGCCCCAGCACGAACATCGCCGCACCCTGTCCGGCCTGAAAATAAAGCAAAGTCCGGTCCTCGGCCAGCGCCAGCACAGCCACGAACAGCACCAGCGGCAGGATCGTCAGCCAGTTGGGGATACGGCCCGTGCGCAGTTCGATCAGGGTCGCGGCCACCAAAAGTGCTGCCATCGCATAATCTGCATACTCAAGGATCATCGGCCCTGCCCTTATCTCTGTCCCGACGCCATTAAGCAGAAGGCAGGCGGCAATTACACCCCGTGTTTTTGCAAAAACCCGACCAGTGCGGCAGTTGAGCCATCCTTGCCATCCGTGCCCGCCTTGCCCTCGACCACGGGCTGCAGGGCGGTGGCCAGTTCCTTGCCCAGTTCCACACCCCATTGATCATAGGAATTGATGCCCAGCACCGCCCCTTCGACGAAGACGCGGTGTTCGTAAAGCGCGATGATCTGGCCCAGCACCTCGGGCGTCAGTTGCGGATAGGCGATGGTGACCGAGGGGCGGTTGCCCTTGAAGACACGGTGGCGCGCCTGCCGTTCCAACTCGTCGCCTTCAAACGTGCCCGCGACCTTGCTGCGCGCCGCGTCCAGATCACGGCCGCGCATCAACGCCTCGGACTGGGCAAGGCAATTGGCGACCAGAAGCTGGTGCTGGTGGTGCAGGTCGTCCTCGTGACTGCGGGCGGCGATCAGGAATTCGCAAGGGATCACGCGGGTGCCCTGATGGATCAACTGGTAAAAGGCGTGCTGGCCATTGGTGCCCGGCTCGCCCCAGACCACGGGGCCGCTGTCGCAGGGCAGATCGGCCCCGTCCATGCTGACGCCCTTGCCGTTGCTTTCCATCTCGAGCTGTTGAAGATAGGCCGGCAAGCGGCTGAGAAGATTGTCATAAGGCAGCACGGCGCGGGTCGCATGACCGCAGACCTGATTGTGCCAAAGCCCCACAAGCGCCAGCATCGCGGGCATGTTTTCGGCCCATGGCGCGGACAGGAAATGCCGGTCCATCGCCTGTCCGCCGCGCAGGAAGGCACGGAAGGCTTGCGGCCCGACCGCGATCATCAGCGACAGCCCGATCGGCCCCCACATCGAATAGCGGCCACCCACCCAGTCGGCGAAACCGAAGACGCGGGACGCATCGATCCCGAAAGCCGCCGTCTTGTCGGCCGCCGTCGAAAGCGCTGCGAACTGCGCGCCGGTATCCGCCACGCTGTCCGACATCCAGGCCTGCGCGGTGCGCGCGTTGGTCATCGTCTCGATCGTGGTAAAGGTCTTCGAGGCCACGATCACCAGCGTCGTCGCCGGATCGCATTGGCGCAGCACGCCCGCGATATCCGCCCCGTCCACATTGCTGACGAAATGGCAGCGTGGGCCGTCGTGGTAAGGCGCCAGCGCAATCGTCGCCATCTTCGGCCCAAGGTCCGACCCGCCGATCCCGATATTGATCACATCGGTGATCGCCCCACCCTGCCCCCGATAGGCGCCCGAGCGCACATCACCCGCAAAGGCTTCCATCCGGTCCAGCGTCTCCAGCACCTCGGGCATGACATCGCGCTGATCGACCAGCACCGGCCCGCCATCGAGGTTGCGCAGGGCGGTATGCAGCACCGCGCGGCCCTCGGTTTCGTTGATCGCTTGCCCCGCGAACATCGCATCGCGCTTGACGGCCACACCGGCCTGATCCAGCAGGTCGATCAGCAGCGCGCGGCCTTCCGCATCGATATTCGTCTTGGCATAGTCAAGACGCATGTCCCCCGCCTCGACCGCGAAATCCGCCGCACGGGCGGCATCGACCATGGTTTCGAAGCGGCGATCCCTGACAGAGGCATGATGCGCTTTGAGTGCGTCGAACATGGCTTAACCCTCTGCCCAGTGGACGGTGGTGCCGTTCAGGACGGCGGCGACGGGCGCCTCTTCCGGCGGCAGTTGGCGGGCCTTTTCCAGTGCTGCGCGCTTTTCGGCGCCCACGATCACCAGATGGCGGCTCATCGCGGATTTCAGCACCTTGGCCGACAGTGTGATGCGCGGCTCGGGCGCGCCGGGCGCGCGCATGGCCACCAGCAGATCATCGCCATGCAGGGCATGGTCAAGGCGGTCTGCACCCGGAAAGATCGAGGCCGTGTGCATATCCGCCCCCATCCCAAGAAGCATCACCGAAATCGGCAGCTCCGGCATCAGCGCCTTTGCCAGCGCGGGCAGTTTTTCCTCGGGCGTGTCGGCCTCGGCATAGAGCGGGATGTAGACCGCATCGGCGGCGCGGTTCACCAGCAGGCGTTCCTGCAACAGCCGCGTGTTCGACCTTTGGGATGTCGCGGGCACCCAGCGTTCATCGGTCAGCATCACATGCACGCGGGACCAGTCCAAATCGACACCACAGAGGCTGTCGAAGATCGGCCCCGGAGTCGTGCCGCCCGGCACGGCGAAGGAGGCGTGGTCATGCACCAAAAGACTGTTCTTGAGTTCACCGGCCAGCGTGTCGGCCAGATCCATCATCATCATTTCGGCGTCGGGATATTCGACAAGTTTCATCAGGGTCCCCTCTGCATTGATGCGCCCAGTCTAGGCGGGACAGCACGGCTTTTCAGCCCTTGATCTCGCGCCACTTGCGCCCGTCACGATGCATCAGCATCAGCGCATCTTCCGGCCCGGCAGAGCCGGCGTCATAAAGCTTGGGCACGTCGTTGCGCGCTTCCCACCCGTCGATCAGCGGATCGGTCCAGCGCCATGCCGCCTCGACCTCGTCACCGCGCATGAACAATGTCTGGTTGCCACGGATCACGTCCATGATCAGGCGTTCGTAGGCGTCGGTCACATCCTCGGCTTCCGCGCCAAGCGCATCGGCGAAGGTCATGTCCAGCGGCACATCGATCAGACGCATCCCGCCGGGTCCGGGTTCCTTGATCGTGACCTGCAAGTCCATGCCTTCGTTGGGTTGCAGGCGGATCGACAGGATATTGCGGTGGCGCGCCTCATCGCCCTCGAAGATCGTATGGCCGAGGTCCTTGAACACCACCGCGATCTCGGACGAGCGCGCCTTCATCCGCTTGCCGGTGCGCAGATAAAACGGCACCCCCGCCCACCGCCAGTTGTTGATATGCACCCGCATTGCGATGAAGCTTTCGGTGAAGCTGCGCGCGTTCTCGACGTCGTCACGGTAGCTTGGGCCGTCCTTGCCCGCGTCATACTGGCCGCGGACGATATGGTGATTCTCGACCGGTTGCAGGGCGCGGATCACCTTGAGCTTTTCGTCGCGCACGGCGTCCGCCTCGAACTGGCCGGGGGGTTCCATGGCGATCAGGCACAAAAGCTGCATCAGGTGGTTCTGCACCATGTCCCGCATCGCGCCCGACTTGTCGTAATAGGCCCCGCGCCCGCCGACGCCGACGGTTTCGGCGACGGTGATCTGGATGTGATCGACGTAATGGTTGTTCCACAGCGGCTCGAACAGAACGTTGCCAAAGCGCACCGCCATCAGGTTCTGGACCGTCTCCTTGCCCAGGTAATGGTCGATGCGGTAGATCTGACTTTCGTCGAAATGCGCAGCCAGGGTCCGGTTCAGGTCGCGCGCGCTTTCCAGATCGCGGCCGAAGGGCTTTTCCACCACGATCCGGCTTTGCGCGCTGGCGATCCCGTGCTTGTGCAGCCGCTCGGCCAGATCACCGAAAAGCGCGGGGGCGACCGAAAAGTAATAGGCCTGCACCACATCACTTCGCACCAATTCGGCAAGCGCGGCCCAGCCACCCTCGCCCCTGGCGTCGATGGCAACATAATCCAGGCGCTCAAGAAAGGCCTGCAAGCCCTTGGTATTATTCGTTTCCGCACCGCCGAACTCGGCGACGGCCTCGGCGATCATCTCGCGGTAGCCTGCGGTGTCCAGTTCCGATCGCGCAGCACCGATGATCCGCGCCTCGGGCGGCATCTGGCCCGACAGGAAACGACGAAACAGACCCGGCAGGATCTTGCGGCGGGCCAGATCGCCGGTGCCGCCGAAGATGACCAGATCGAAGGTCTCGACCGGAATGACGCGAGAAACCATTGCACTCTCCCCGATGGATAAGCGTTAGCGCTAACGAGGCTTTCCTAGCGCGCGCGCCCAGCCAAGTCCAGCACTTGCGGCAGATGCCCCGCGCTGTGGCGGCGGCGTCTTACGCCTCGAGTTCGGCATCCCAGTACAGATAGTCCAGCCAGCTATCATGCAGGTGATTGGGCGGGAACTTGCGGCCGACGTTGTGCAACTGTTCGGGCACCGGACGGCGCGGCGGCTTGCGCAGCGACATGCCGCATTGCCGCAATGACCGCGACCCCTTGCGCAGATTGCAGGGCGCGCAGGCGGCGACGACGTTTTCCCAGCTGGTGATTCCGCCGCTGGCGCGCGGCACCACATGGTCGAAGGTCAGATCACCCTTCGCCCCGCAATACTGGCACGAGAATTCATCGCGCAAGAACAGGTTGAAGCGCGTGAAGGCCACCTGCTTTTGCGGCTTCACATAGTCCTTCAGGACCACGACCGATGGAATCCGGATCTCGGTCGACGGGCTGCGCACCACCTCGTCGTATTCGCTGACGATATCGACGCGGTCCAGCCAGGCCGCCTTGATCGCCTCCTGCCACGGCCAGAGCGACAGCGGATAGTAGGACAAGGGCCTGTAGTCCGCATTCAGCACAAGCGCGGGAAAATGCTTGAGCGTCGCAGGCGCCCTGACAAATTCCGTCCGAAAGTCCGTTTGCTCCATTGCGCGATCACCCCAGTAGGTCTGGCGCGGGAGCAGTCCAAGCGGCAGTCCCGCTGTTGTTGGGCCTAACTATATATGGCGTCAGTTTTGTGACAAGCCTCATCATTTGCGATCACTCGCCAAATTGTCGCGGCATGGCTTAACTTAGCCCCAGACGGTCCCGCATGAAGGCCAGCGCCACGGACAGGCCGTCGGGCGCGATCCCGTGGCCTGTGCCCTTCATGATATGGGCGTAAACCTCGGTCCAGCCCGCCTCTTGCAGCGCCTCGGCGGCCTGCGGCAGCGATTGCGGCGGCACCACGTCGTCGGCGTCACCGTGGATCAGCAGCACGGGCGGGCGGCTGCGGGTTTCGTCGGCCAGCAATTCCGGTTCCAGCAGACGCCCCGAAAAGGCGACGATTCCCGCGATTGCATCCTCGCGGCGCGGCACCACATGCAGCGCCATCATCGTGCCCTGGCTGAACCCCAGCACCATCACCTGTTCGGGCAAAAGGTCTTCATCCACCATCACACCATCCAGAAACGCCTCCAGATCGGCGGCGGCCCGTTCCAGCCCGGCGCGGCTTTCCTCTTCGCTGGACCCGTCGATCCACGGGATCGGGAACCACTGGCGGCCCATCGGGACACCGGCACATGCCTCCGGCGCGTCGGGCGAAATGAACAGCGTATCGGGCATATGGTCCGCCAGGGGGTCGGCCAGCCCGATCAGGTCCGCGCCATTCGCGCCATAGCCATGCAGAAACACCACGCAAGAACGTGTTTCCCCCGATACCGGCTCGCGTCGCTGCGCCTGAAGTGCCCTTGTCATCTGATCCCTTCCCGTTGCTTTGCCACCTTGTAGTAGGCCCAGAGGATGCGCGCTGCAACCGATCGCCACGGCGACCAGTCCTCGGCCATCGCCCGCAGGGTCTTTTCGGACGGGCGTTCGTCCAGCGCAAAGAGCATCCGTGCCGCCTCTTGCAGGGCCAGATCGCCCGCCGCGAAGGCATCGGCACGGCCCAAGGCGAACTTGGCGTAGATCTCGGCCGTCCAGCGCCCGATGCCGGGCACGGCGGTCAGGGTCGCGATGACGTCATCGCAAGGCAGGTCGCGCAACCCGTCATAATCGATCTCCGCCGCTGCCAGCGCCTTGACATAGCGCGCCTTCTGACGGCTCAGGCCAAGGCCGCGCAGGTCATCTTCGGGGGTGGCACGCACCGTTGCGGGATCGGCCATGCCCGCCGCATCCAGCCGCGCCTGTATCGCCGCCGCCGAGGCGACACTGACCTGCTGGCTGACAATCGCGCCTTGCAGTTCGGCAAAGCCTTGGGGTTTCAGCCGCAGCGGCAAGGGGCCGGTCATCGCCAAGGCCCCGGCAAAGCGCGGCTCGCGCGCGGCAAGAAAAGCCGCCCCTTCGGCCAGGCAGGCCTCCGAGACGATGCAGCGTTCGGTCACAGCCCCGCCACCCATGCCAAGGCCGCATCGACCGAAGAGACCACCGGCCAATCCCCTTGTGCCGGGCGGGCGATCATCAGCACCGGCAGGCCCAACTGCCGCGCCGCCGTCAGCTTGGTCGCGCTCATCGCGCCGCCTGCGTTCTTGACCACCAGCCAGTCGACCGAAAGCCGCGAGAAGAGCGCGACCTCGTCCGCGACGGAAAACGGCGGGCGTCCGACCAGAAATTCACCCCCCGCAAAGGGAAATGGCCCCTCGGGCGGGTCGATCTGGCGGCAGATGATCCGGCGACCTGTCAGGTTGGCGAAGCGTTCCAGCGTTTGCCGCCCCGTGCCCAGAAACACGGTGGCTCCTTTGGGGATATGGGCGGCGGCCTCTTCTTCCCGCGCGATCTGGGTCCAGCGGTCGCCCGCGACGGGCGTCCAGGCTGGGCGCAGAAGTTGCAGATAGGGAAGCTGCCTTTCGGCACAGATCCGCGCGGTTCTGGCCGTGATGCCTTGCGCGAAAGGATGGGTCGCATCCAGCACGGCGGTGATCGCGTGATCCTGCAAGAAGCGCTCAAACCCCGCCGCGCCGCCAAACCTGCCGATCCGGGTCGGCAAGGGCAGGTCCGCAGGCGCGCGCGTCGCACCGGCAAGCGAGACCATGGCATCGGTGCCGCGCAGGGCCTCGGCCAGATGTCGGGCTTCGCCGGTGCCGCCAAGGATCAACAGCGTCACGGGCCGGCCTGTCCGATGATCCGGCCCGCACGGTCGATGATCACGATGTCAAAGGCGATCCCGGCACCGCCAAAGCGGTCCTGCACCTGCGCGAGGGCCGCCCTTGCCACCTGTCGCGCCAGCGCGGCCCCGCCCATCTGATAGGCCTCCAGCGCCGTGTTCGCCTGCGCCACCCCGGGCAGGCCTGCCAGTTCCGCAAGGCCTGCAAAATCCACCTGCGAGCGGCCCGAATGCAGATCGACCGCCCCCTGCGCCAGCTTGGTGATCTTGCCGATCCCGCCGCCGATGGTGACGCGCGCGATCGGGTGTCTGACCAGATACTTCAGCATCCCGCCCGCGAAATCGCCCATATCCAGCATCGCGTGATCGGGCAGCCCGTAAAGCCCCTGCACCGTCTTTTCCGAGGTGGCGCCTGTGCATCCGGCCACATGGGCCAGCCCGTCGGCGCGCGCCACATCCACCCCGCGATGGATCGAGGCGATCCATGCCGCGCAAGAGAAAGGCCGCACCACCCCCGTTGTGCCAAGGATCGACAGCCCGCCCGCAATCCCCAGACGTGGGTTCCATGTCTTCAGCGCCAGCTCTTCCCCCCCCGGCACCGAGATGTTGATGGTAACATCGGGGCGATGGCCCGTCGCCCGCGCCATCTCGGCCACCACGGCCGTCATCATCTGGCGCGGCACCGGATTGATCGCAGGCTCGCCCACCCCGATCGGCAGGCCCGGCTTGGTGACACGGCCCACGCCTTTGCCCGCGCGAAACACCACCCCCCCCTCCGAGGCCGAGACTGTCGCGATGATCAGCGCCCCGTGGGTCACATCGGGATCGTCGCCTGCATCCTTGGTGATCCCGACACGCGCCCAGCCTGCCCCCTGTTCTGCCAGCGCCAGCGGAAACACCGGTATCTCGCCCTTGGGCAGCACGATCGCGACCTCGCGCGGGAAGCCTTCTCCCCATAGCGCCAGCAGCGCGGCTTTCGTCGCCGCGGTCGCGCAAGCGCCCGTGGTCCAGCCACGTCTGAGTTCTGTCGGCGCATCGTCATTCATCTCCGCAACGATAGCAGGCGGCCCGATGACGGCAATCGGATATCGGGGGTCGTTTGCCGTCTTTCCAAGCCGCCCGCGGCGCGGCATAACCGGACCATGACCGACGCGATCCCCCCCCTGCCCGCCTACAACTGGCCCACCCTTGAGAAAGGCTGGGTCTGGCTCTGCGGGGCCGGTCCCGGTGATGCGGGGCTTTTGACGCTGCATGCGCTGAATGCGCTGCGGCAGGCGGATGTGGTGGTCTATGACGCGCTGGTGCAGGAGGACATCCTGCAATGGGCGCCGCAGGCCGCGCTGATCTACGCCGGCAAACGCGGCGGCAAACCTTCGGCGAAACAGCGCGACATCTCGCTGCGGCTGGTGGACCTTGCGCGCGCGGGCAAACGGGTCTTGCGGCTGAAGGGCGGGGACCCCTTCGTTTTCGGGCGCGGCGGCGAAGAGGCGCAGACGCTGGTGCAGCACGGCATCCCGATCCGCATCATTCCGGGAATTTCCGCAGGCATCGGAGGCCTCGCCTATGCGGGGATTCCCGTCACCCACCGCGACGTGAACCAATCGGTGACCTTCGTCACCGGGCACGACCAGTCGGGCAACACGCCCGGTTCGCTCGATTGGGCAAGCATCGCCAAGGGATCGCAGGTCATCGTGATCTACATGGGGATGAAACACATCGCCCAGATCGCCGGGCAGTTGATGGCCGCAGGCCGTCCGCCTTCGGAACCTGTCGCTGTCGTCACCACGGCCACCACCGCCGACCAGCACGTCCTTGAAACCACGCTGGGGACCGTGGTCGATGACATCGCCGCCAGCGGGATGGAGCCGCCCGCAATCATCTGCGTCGGCCGCTCGGTCCTGATGCGGCAGGTGCTGGACTGGCAGGCGATGGGCGCAGGACAGGCGCCGCGCAACCTCGACCCGCTGGACAGGGGCAGACCCGCCGAGTCGGCATGAGCTTTCTGATCAGTGCCCCCGCCTCGGGCAGCGGCAAGACCACGGTCACCTTGGGTCTCTTGCGGGCGCTGACACGCCGGGGCACGGCCCTGCGCGGTGCGAAATCCGGCCCCGACTACATCGACCCCCGCTTTCACGAGGCCGCCTGCGGGCAGGCTTGCGTGAACCTTGACGCCTGGGCGATGACGCCTGACCGGATCAGGGCGCTGGCGGGCGGGCTGCCCTTGATCATCGAAGGCGCGATGGGGCTTTTTGACGGTGCCCCACCGGAAGGCAAAGGGGCAAGCGCGGATCTTGCGCGCATCCTGAAGCTGCCCGTGGTGCTGGTGATCGACGCCGCACGGATGGCCGGCTCGGTCGCGCCGCTGGCCAAGGGGTTCATCGCCCATGACCCGGGGCTTCGCGTGGCGGGCGTGATCCTCAACAACACAGGCTCGCCCCGGCACGAGGGCATGTTGCGCCGCGCGCTGGGGGATATCCCCGTTTTCGGCGCGATCCCGCGCAGCGCGGGTGTGGCGCAGCCCTCGCGCCACCTTGGGCTGGTGCAGGCGCAAGAGCGGCCCGATCTGGAGGCCTTCCTTGACGTGGCAGCCGATCTTGTCGCCGCGCATTGCGACCTTCTGGCGCTGGCAGGGATGCTGTCACCCCTGCCGCCTGCAACGGCGCAGCGGATGCCCCCGCCTGCGCAATCCATCGCCATCGCGAGGGACGCAGCCTTCGCCTTTGCCTATCCGCATCTGCTGGAGGACTGGCGCGCGGCGGGGGCGGTGCTGTCGTTCTTTTCGCCGCTGGCCGACGACCCCGCCCCGCAGGCCGATCTGATCTTCCTGCCCGGCGGCTACCCCGAACTGCACGCAGGCCGCCTTGCGCGGAACGCCCGCTTTCTCGACAGCCTGCGCCAGTCCGAGGCGCTGATCTATGGCGAGTGTGGCGGCTATATGGTGCTGGGCGATGCGCTGACAGATGCCGATGGCGTCACCCACCCGATGGCGGGGCTGTTGCGGCTGGAAACCTCTTTCGCGCAGCGCAAGCTGCACCTAGGCTATCGCGACATGACCGCCACCCAAGGTCCGATCAGCGGCAGCTGGAAGGGGCACGAGTTCCACTATGCCACCACCCTGCGCGCAAAGGGCACGCCCTTGTTCCAGATCAAGGACGCCGAAGGCACCGCCCTGCCACCCATGGGCCTGATCGCGGGGCGTGTCTCGGGCAGCTTTGCCCATATCATCGACCTTGCAAGCGGCAAGGCAGAGGCATAATCGAAACACATGACAGATTTGACAGATGACCGCCGCGCCAAGCGCAATGTGACCGTGCTGGTGCTGGCGCAAGCCATCCTCGGCGCGCAATTGCCGATGATCTTCGTCGTCGGCGGTCTGGCGGGGGTGCAACTGGCCGCGAACATCTGTTTCGCGACGCTGCCGATCAGCATGATCATCTTCGGCTCGATGACGACCGCGCCATGGATCAGCCCGCTGATGCAGCGAAACGGGCGGCGTTTCGGCTTCATGGTGGGGGCGATTGCGGGTGCCTTGGGTGCGGCGATTGCGGCCTATGGGCTTTATGTGGGATCGTTCTTCATCCTGCTCTGCGGGTCCTATCTGACGGGCGTCTATATGTCCGCGCAGGGCTTCTACCGCTTCGCCGCGACCGATACCGCCTCCGAGACGTTCCGGCCCAAGGCGATTTCCTATGTCATGGCGGGGGGGCTTCTGTCGGCGATCATCGGCCCGCAACTCAACAAGGCGGTCGAGGATGTCTCGGTCGTGCCGTTCTTCGGCACCTATCTGGCGATCATCGCGCTGAACCTTGTGGGGATGCTCTTGTTCGTGTTTCTGGACCTGCCCAAGGGCACGCGGTCCGAACCGCAGGTCGCCACGGTCGCAGGCCGGTCGCGGATGGACCTGCTGCGCGATCCGCGGATCCTTGTGGCGATGATCTGCGCGATGGTGTCCTATTCGCTGATGAACCTTGTGATGACCTCGACCCCGCTGGCGGTCGTGGGCTGCGGGTTCACCACCGACAACGCCAACGACATCGTCTCTGCGCATGTGCTGGCAATGTTCGCGCCAAGCTTTTTCACCGGCCATCTGATCGCCCGTTTCGGGGTGGAAAAGATCATGGCCGCCGGGCTTGCGATCCTTGCTGCCGCAGGGGTCGTGGGGCTGGCCGGTGTCGAGATCGAGAACTTCTATGCCGCCCTTATCCTGCTGGGGATCGGCTGGAACTTCGGGTTCATCGGCGCCACGACGATGCTGGCGGGCGCCCACCGGCCCGAGGAACGCGGGGCGGTGCAGGGCCTGAACGACATGCTGGTTTTCGGGATGGTGACGGTGGCCTCGCTCGCGTCGGGCGGGTTGATGAACTGCTCGGGCGGCACACCGGTCGAGGGCTGGACCGCCGTGAACATCGCCATGGTGCCGTTTCTGGTGTTGGCGGGCGGGTCGCTGATCTGGCTGGTGCGCCAGCCGAAACTGGCGGTTTAGCGCCACCAGCCCCGCAGGCTGACATTCAAGAACCGCAGGCTGTCGCGCGCAGGATTGGTGTCGAGCGCATCGGCCGCCACCAAGGCGGGGCTCTTGAGGACCGCGTTCAAGACAGGCCGCGCATGATAGCCCGCGACCAGCGCCGCACCCGATGCTTTCGAGACCGCCTTGCGGGTTCTGGCCGCCCGGTCCATCCGGTCGCGCGCGGCCTTCGCCAAGGCTCTGACACCTTCCGGTGTGCCATCCAGCAAAGGTGTTCTGCCTTGCGCCTGCAACGCCGGGATCGCCTGAAACATGTTGGCGACCCCCACCGCATGGGCAAAGTCGCGCACGACACTTTCTTCCGCATCGCCCAGCAGCCGCGCCGCTGTCCACATCAGGTTGCCGGATGTGGCGGTGATGTAGTCGTCGAAATGCCCCTGATCCTCGAAGGCGTCCTTGTAGATATCCCAGCGCCGCGCGGCGATCAGCCCGTCCAGACAGGCCGCCCCTTCGGCGTCCAGCACCTCGGCCAGCGCATCGACAACCTCGTGCCGGCGGAGGGTGACGCCCTGCCCGATCTCATCGAGCGCATCGCGCCACCATTGCAGGCGCATCTCGGCGATCATCGGCTCTTGCGTGACCCAAGGGGCGCGGGCGACCTCGATGTTGAAAGCATAAAGCGGAAAGAGAATGCGCCGTGCAGGCACAGGGGCCGCCATGGCCGCACGAAAGCGCAGCGGGTCGGCCTTTTCGACCAGTGCCGCGCAGGCCGCAAAGCTCATGGATGGGCCTTTGCGCCGTCGCGGATCAGTTTCCAGTTGATCGCATCCACCAGCGCCTCGAACGAGGCATCGACGATGTTCGCGCTGACCCCGCAGGTGGACCAGCGCCGCCCCTGCCCGTCCTCGCTGTCGATGATGACGCGGGTGACGGCCTCGGTCCCGCCGTTGGTGATGCGGACCTTGAAGTCCACAAGCTGCATGTCGTCGATGATGTCCTGATAGGGGCCAAGGTCCTTGGACAGCGCCCGCGAGAGCGCGTTGACCGGGCCCTGATCCGACCCGTCCGGCCCGATGCTTTCGCTGACGTTCAGCATCTTGCGCCCGTGCACCTTGGTCACCACCACCGCCTCGGAAAGCGAGACCATCTGGTTGCGCTTGTTCTTGCGCCGCTCGACGGTGACGCGGTAGCGCTTGACCTCGAAGAATTGCGGCAGCGTGCCCAGTTCCGCCCGTGCAAGCAGTTCGAAACTGGCCTGCGCGGTGTCATAGGCGTAGCCCTTCGCCTCGCGGTCCTTGATGCGCTCGACGATGCGCGGCAGGGCGGGATCATGCGGCGCGACCTCCAGTCCCGCCTCCAGCAGGCGCGCGCGCAGGTTCGACTGGCCCGCCTGATTGGACATCGGCACGAGACGGGTATTGCCCACCGCCGCGGGATCGACGTGTTCGTAGGTGCTGGGGTCTTTGGCGATGGCGCTGGCGTGCAGGCCGCTTTTGTGGGCAAAGGCCGAGGCCCCGACATAGGGCGCCTGTTTGGCCGGCACCCGGTTGAGGATATCATCCAGAAGGCGCGAGGCGCGGCGCAGGCCCATCAGCGCCGCAGGCGTCACGCCGATCTCGAAACGGCTGGCGAAGGGCTCTTTCAGCATCAGGGTCGGGATCAGCGTGGTCAGGTTGGCATTGCCGCAGCGTTCGCCCAGACCGTTCAGCGTGCCCTGCACCTGCCGTGCGCCCGCAAGCACGGCGGCCAGCGTATTGGCGACGGCGTTTTCGGTGTCGTTGTGGGTATGGATGCCCAGATGATCGCCGGGGATGCCGCTGGCGATGACGGCGGTGACGATCTCGGTCACCTCATGGGGCAGCACGCCGCCGTTGGTGTCACACAGCACGATCCAGCGGGCACCGGCGCCATAGGCGGCGTGGATGGCCTGCAATGCGTAGGCGGGGTTGGCCTTGTAGCCGTCGAAGAAATGTTCGGCATCGAACAGCCCCTCGCGGCCCTGCGCCACAAGATGGGCGAAACTGGCGCGGATGTTCTCGGTATTCTCTTCAAGGCTGATGCCAAGCGCGGTCGTGACGTGGAAGTCATGCGCCTTGCCCACCAGACAGACGGCGCTGGTGCCGGCGTTCATCACCGCCGAGAGCACATCGTCATTCGCAGCCGAGCGTCCGGCCCGTTTGGTCATGCCGAAGGCGGTGAAGGTGGCGCGGGTCTCGGGCGGGCTTGCGAAGAATGCGGTATCGGTCGGGTTCGCGCCGGGCCAGCCGCCTTCGATATAGTCGATCCCGAGCCCATCCAGCACGGCGGCGATCTGGTGCTTTTCCTGCGCCGAGAACTGCACACCTTGCGTCTGCGCCCCGTCACGCAGGGTGGTGTCGAAAAGGAAAAGCCGTTCGCGGGTCATCAAAGGCCCCCCAGTTTGGCCGCGTCGAAATCGGGGCCTGCGACCCAGGTCGCCTGCCCGCCCACGTCCGTCACCTGCACACCGGCAGCGGTCAGGATATCGCGCACCTGATCCGCGCGGGCCCAGTCTTTGGCGGCGCGGGCCTCTGCCCTTGCGGCCAGCAAGGCGTCAACCTGGGCGGCGACAGCGGGTGCCACGCCCGCGCCCGCCTCGCCGCCGTCGAACATCGGGATGGCGGACCAGTCGTTCACAAGGCCCAGCAGCTCCAGCCCATGCGCGAAACCGGCCAGCGCTGCAGGTGTCTTGGCCTTGGACAGCACATGCAGCCGCGCCAGCGCGCCGGGCGTGTTCAGATCATTGGCCAGCACCCCCAGAAACTCGGGGTCGGCCTGCCATTTTCCTTCGGCCTTGAGTGCGGCGATCATCGCGGGACCAAAGCCGTGGCCATGCAGGATGCCGTACCATTTGCGCAAGGTCAGCTCTGCCTCGGCGCGCCGCGCTTCGGTCCAGTCCATGGTCTTGCCGTAATGCGTGCCCAGCATGACCAGCCGGATCACCTCGCCCGGGATGCCCTGATCCAGCAGGTCGCGGATGGTGAAGAAATTGCCAAGCGACTTGGACATCTTCTTGCCTTCGACCTGCAACATCTCGTTATGCAGCCAGTAGCGCGCGAATTCGCCATGCGGATGGGCGCAGGCGGACTGCGCGATCTCGTTTTCATGATGCGGGAATTGCAGGTCGTTGCCGCCGCCGTGGATGTCGAAGCTTTCGCCCAGCAGGTCGTGGCTCATGGCCGAGCATTCGATGTGCCAGCCGGGCCGCCCGTAGCCCCAGGGGCTGGACCACCCCGGCACGCCATCGCCCGAAGGCTTCCAGAGGACGAAATCCATCGGGTTGCGCTTGTAGGGGGCGACCTCGACCCGTGCGCCCGCGATCATGTCGTCGGTGGACCGCCCCGAGAGCGCGCCATAGTCGGCGTAGCTGTCCACGGCGAAAAGCACATGCCCCTCGGCCGCATAGGCGTGGCCGCGGTCGATCAGGGTTTCGATCATCGCGATCATCTGCGGGATATGGGCGGTCGCGCGCGGTTCGTGCGTCGGGCGCAGAAGGCCCACCGCATCCAGATCGTCGTGATACCACCGGATCGTCTCGGCGGTGATGTCACCGATGGCGCGCCCCGTCTCGGCGGCGCGGGCGTTGATCTTGTCGTCCACGTCGGTGAAATTGCGCACATAGGTCACGTGGTCCGGCCCGTAGAGGTGCCGCAACAGCCGGAACAGCACGTCAAAGACCAGCGAGGGCCGCAGGTTGCCGATATGCGCGCGGTCATAGACCGTCGGCCCGCAAAGATAGAGCCGCACGTTCGCCGGGTCGATCGGCGCGAAATCCTCGCGCTTGCGGGTCTTGGTATTGTGCAGCCGGATGGTGGTCATGGTGCCTCGCGCTCGGGTTTCGCCGCGGGGCTTAGCAATTTTTCGTTTTGATTGGAAACGTGAAAGAGCGACCCGCGGACTGATGTCAGCAGATAATGATGCAAGCCTTGATGATGCAGATGCTCTTCATGGAGTCAGGGCATAGCAGGGTGTGGGGCTTGCGTCCAGCGAGATGACCGGGCGGTAGCACGAGTCGGAAGCAACGGATGCCTTCGGCGAGGAGTGAGCGGTGTCCCGGAAACGATCCGGGGGATCGTTTCAACTGCGAACGGGCGGAGCCCATGGGCCAATAATGACGGGGGGGCAGCACGAAGGGCCCGGGGGCCGTTTCGGGCTGCCGGGTTCATGGTGTCATCTGTCTGGAAAGATCAAGGGGGCGGGCCCGCCGGAATACGGTCTCTGTCCCCGGCGGGGTGTCAGCCTGCCGGTCTTGCGATCGCTGGTGGCCCCGCCTTTTTCAAGGGCGTCGGGCCGGAGCGAAACCTGATCTTGACCGGGACGGTTGTCAGGCGCCCCGTGGTGGATATCCGAGGCGGAAGATAGCCGGACAAGGATTGCCGAAGGGTAAGTGCTGCGCGCGGTGCCGATCCGGCTTGCCCCGCAAGGCGCGATCCGGCACAGTCGGAGGATGTCACGCGCCCTCGTCGATACCATCTGTGCCGCGCATCCCGGCGCCACCGCCGCGGATCCGACGACCGAGCTGGATAGCTGGAAGGTGGGCGGCAAGATGTTCGCCTGTTTCGGCGACCGGATCGACGGGGTCTGCGTCAAGACCGATAGCGTCGAGACCGCGCAGATGCTGGTCGATGCCGGGGCGGCGGACCGCGCGCCCTATTTCCACAAAAGCTGGGTCCTGGTCGGTTTCGACAGCCCCGAGGACGCCCTGCGGCACCGGATCGCGGTGTCCTATGGCATCATCGTCAAGGGGCTGCCGAAAAGACTGCGCGAGGCGATTGGTCAGGCGTAGCTGACCACCTCGATCTCGATGCCGTCGGGGTCGTGGAAATAGAACCGCTTGCCCGGTGCGTAGTCGGCATGGCTATGCGGGGTCAGGCCCATCGCCTTCACCTTGGCTTCGATCGCTGCGATGTCATCCACAACAACGCCGATGTGATTGAGCCCGCCGCGTGTTTGGTAGCTGGCATCTTCCTTGGGCACAGACTGGTCGGGGCTGCTGCCGGAATAGACGGCGACATAGGCGGTGTCCGTCCCCACATGCACGGTATAGCCTGCCCCGCCCATGGCCACGCCTTCCCAGCGGATGTGCCAGTCGAAGAGGTCCATCAGCATCTTGGCCGTCGCCCTGGGGTCGGACACCGTGACATTGACGTGTTCGAGTGTGGCCATCTCAGCCCCTCCTGATGAAGCTTGTAAAGATGCGCGCCAGCGGCCCCTTGCGGACGGGGGCGAGGTCGCGGAAGCATCCGCACTCAAGGTCGTGGCCCCATCCGAGGCTGTCGCGTTTCAGGGCACCCAGCGCCTGCGGGTCGGCGCAGTAGCGGGTCGTTGTCTGTGGCGGCATGGTGATTCTCCTCTGGTCATCGCTGCTGCCATCTGTTTTCATTTCTCAAGTTAACTTGAGATCAAGGATTAATTTCATGTCCCAGGGCCTGACCATCGGCGAGCTTGCCGCGCGCACCGGCCTCGCCGTTTCCGCCATCCGCTTCTACGAGACCCATGACATCGTCAAACCGGTCCGCAACGCAGGCGGGCACAGGCGCTATGGCCGTGCAGATATCCGGCGGCTGTCCTTCGTGATGGCGGCCCAGCGGCTGGGGTTCTCGCTGGCCGAGATCGCGCCGCACCTGCGCCGCCTGGCCGATCACAAGGGCCCCTCCAAGGCGGACTGGACGCGGATCGGGCGAGACTTCCGCCGCGAGATCGACGCGCGGATCACCGCGCTAGAGGATCTGCGCGACAAGCTTGACGGGTGCATCGGCTGCGGTTGCCTCAGCCTGTCGGCCTGCGCGCTTTACAATCCCGACGACATCAAGGGCGCCGAGGGGACGGGCCCCCGCAATCTTGCGGGCATGGGGCCTTGACTTCCCTCGCCGCAGGTCGTTCCCCTGCGGGCATGAAAATCTCTGATCGGATCACGGACATCACCGGCGGCGGCTCGGACGGCTGGGATGTGTTCTACAAGGCGCGCCGGATGATCGCGGCGGGCGAAGCGGTCATCGAACTGACCATCGGCGAGCATGACATCCGCACCTCTGCGGCCATTCTGGACGCCATGCACAAGGCGGCCATCGGCGGCCATACGGGCTATGCCATGGTGCCGGGCACGCCCGCGCTGCGTGCGGCGGTCGCGGCGCGGATTGCGGCTAGGACCGGGGTGCCCACCGGACCCGAGAACATCGTGATCACCCCGGGTGGACAGGCGGCGCTCTTTGCGGCCCATAACCTGACCTGCGCGCATGGCGAGACGGCGGCTTTCATCGATCCCTACTACGCCACCTACCCCGGCACGATCCGGGGGGCGGGGGCGCGGCCGCGCGCCATTGTGACCACGCCCGAAAGCGATTTCCGGCCCACACGCGCGCAGCTGATGGCGGGGACCGAAGGTGCGGTCTCGCTCTTGGTCAATACGCCGAACAATCCCACCGGCGTGATCTATGGCCCCGAGACGCTGGCCGATATCGCGGCGGCCTGCATCGCCAACGATCTGTGGCTGATCTCGGACGAGGTCTACGACACCCAGGTCTGGGACGGCGCGCATATCAGCCCGCGCAGCCTGCCCGGGATGGCGGACCGGACGCTGGTGGTGGGCTCGATGTCGAAAAGCCATGCCATGACCGGCAGCCGCATCGGCTGGATCTGCGGGCCGCAAGAGGCGATCGGCCATCTGATCAATCTGGCGACCCATACGACCTATGGCGTGCCGGGGTTCGTTCAGGATGCGGCGACTTTCGCGCTGGGTCAGGGCGATGCCGTCGAGGCAGAGGTCGCAGGACCGTTCCGCCGCCGCCGTGCCCTGACGCTGGCGGCGCTGGCCAGACAGAACGTGGTCAAGGCGATCCCCGCGCAGGGCGCGATGTATGTGATGCTGGATATCCGCGCGACGGGGCTTGATGGCGAGGCCTTCGCCCTGCGCCTGCTGGAAGAAGAGAAAATCGCCGTGATGCCGGGGGAAAGTTTCGGCCAGGCGGCGGCCGGGCATCTGCGGGTTGCGATGACGGTCGATGACGCGGCTTATGCCGATGCATTGGCGCGGCTTCTGGCCTTCGCCGAGCGGCAGGCGGCCACCCGCGCCTGACAACAAAACGGCCCGCCCCCCG
>NZ_DAIPIW010000052.1:0-16673 GCF_036770585.1 Yoonia sp.
AGCGGCGTTTTCGTTGCGGGAGGCAGGTTAGCTTACCGATAGTAAAGCGACTGCCCGTTGTGGAAGACCTGCACCTTGGCTGGTGCCGCCTTCATCCGCACCGCCTTGCCGCGCAGGTCGGCGTGGATGCCCGGCAGCTTGCCGATCACCGCGTCATTGTCGCCGACCTTGTCGAAATAAAGCAGCGTCACCTCGCCCAGAGCCTCGGTGATGTTCACCTTGCCCTCGAAGGCGTAGTCATCGCCCTCGGTCTCGATCATGTCCTCGGGGCGGATGCCGACATTCACCTTCAGGCCCATATCGGCTTCGGTCGTGGGCACGGCCGATTTGGTCGTGCAGCCACCGGCCAGCTTGATCGTCGTCTCGGCCCCCGTGCCGACGATCTCGCCCGCCAGCAGGTTCATCGCGGGCGAGCCGATGAATTGCGCCACAAATTCATTCTCGGGGCGCTCATAAAGTTCCAGAGGCGAGCCGACCTGCGCGATGCCCTTGTTGGCCAGCACCACGATGCGGGTCGCCAGTGTCATCGCCTCGACCTGGTCATGGGTCACATAGATCATCGTGCTGTCGGGCATCGATTCCTTGAGCTGCGCGATCTCGATCCGTGTCGCCACGCGCAGCGCGGCGTCGAGGTTCGACAGCGGCTCGTCGAAGAGATAGACCTTGGGGTCGCGCACGATCGACCGGCCAATCGCCACACGCTGGCGCTGACCACCCGAAAGCGCCTTGGGCAGACGGTCAAGATACTCGTCCAGTTGCAGGATCTGGGCGGCGCGGTTCACCGCCTCGTCGATCTCGGCCTGCGATTTCTTGGCCAGCTTCAGCGCGAAGGACATGTTGTCCTTCACCGTCATGTGCGGATAGAGCGCGTAGGACTGGAACACCATCGCGATGCCGCGCTGTGCGGGCGGGACATCGTTCACCACGACGCCATCGATTTCCAATGTGCCACCGGTGATCTTCTCCAGCCCCGCGATCATGCGCAAAAGCGTGGACTTCCCGCAGCCCGAAGGCCCAACAAAGACGATCAGCTCGCCCTTCTTGATGTCGAGGTCGATATGTTTAAGGACATCGACGGTGCCCCCATATGTCTTGGCGACATCCGTCAGTTTCAGATCAGCCATGTGGTCCCTCCCTCAGAATCATAGCTTGTGCGCAAGGCATACCTGCCACGGCCCGAAGTGCAGTCTCCCGTCTGCAGATGGTTGTGCGCTGCCCAGTTCGGCCCCGATCGGCGTCCATTCGCCTGCGGGCAGATCGAAGTCGGACGGCGTATCGCTGACATTGAAGGCGCAGAGGATTTCCTGCGCGCCATGGGTCCGCGTGAAATAGACGACATCGCCATAGGATTTGATGGCGCTGTGACCACCGATGCTCAGCGCCTCATGCGACCGCCGGAAGGCGATGGCCTTGCGGTAGTGATGGATCAGCGCGCCGGGGTCGTCTTCCTGCACGGCGGCGGCCATGTGCAGATGCTCGGACGAGACCGGCAACCACGGCTTGGCCGTCGAAAAACCGCCGTTCTGGTTGCTGGGTTCCCAGACCATCGGCGTCCGGCAGCCGTCGCGGCCCTTGTATTCGGGCCAGAACTGGATGCCGTAAGGGTCTTGCAGATCCTCGAAGGCCACATCCGCCTCGGGCAGGCCCAACTCTTCGCCCTGATAGAGGCAGACCGACCCGCGCAGGCACATGATCAGCGTGGTGAACATCCGCTGCGCCGCGGGCGTCAGGTTCCAGCGGCTGGCATGGCGCATCACGTCGTGGTTCGAAAACGCCCAGCAGGCCCAGCCTTCGGATGCCTTTTCATCCACCTCGTGCATGACATCGACAATCCGCTTGGCGGTCGGCTGCTCGGCGGCGAGAAACTCGAAAGCATAGCACATCTGCATCAGATCATCGCCGGCCGTATACTGCCCCATGATCTCGAGGCCGCGCTGCGCATCGCCCACCTCGCCCACGGCGGCAGCCCCGAAAGGCTCCATCACGGCGCGCAATTTGCGCAGGAAATCAAGGTTCTCGGGCTGGTTCTTGTCGTAGAGATGTTCCTGATGGTTATAGGGGTTCACCGAGGGCGCGATATTGGCGTTGCGCCTTTCCTTGGGCAAGGGCGGGTTGTCCCGCAACTGCTTGTCGTGAATGTAGAAATTGATCGTATCTAGCCGAAAGCCATCACAGCCACGGTTCAGCCAGAACCGCGCCACATCCAGCAGCGCCTCTTGCACCTGCGGCTCGTGAAAGTTCAGGTCCGGCTGCGAGGTCAGGAAGTTGTGCAGGTAATATTGCTCGCGCCGCGTGTCCCACTGCCAGCCCGACCCGCCGAAGATAGACAGCCAGTTGTTGGGCGGCGTGCCATCGGGCTTGGGGTCGGCCCAGACATACCAGTTGGCCTTGGGATTGTCGCGGGTCGCACGGCTTTCGACGAACCAGGGGTGCTGGTCGCTGGTATGGCTGAGCACAAGGTCGATCATCACGCGGATGCCCAGACGGTGCGCGGTATCCACGACCGCATCAAAGTCGGCCAGCGTTCCGAACATCGGATCGACGTCGCAATAATCGCTGACATCATAGCCGAAGTCCTTCATCGGCGACATGAAGAAGGGCGAGATCCATATCGCATCGACACCCAGCGAGGCGATATAGGGCAAGCGCTGCACGATCCCCAGAAGGTCGCCCACGCCGTCGCCATTGCTGTCCTGAAAGCTGCGCGGGTAGATCTGATAGATCACCGCTCCACGCCACCAGTCGTGGTCAATCGCCATTTCCGTGTGAGGGGCCAAAGCCGTCGTCATCGTCGTCGTTCTTTCCCGTTTTGCGACACGCGTCCCGGACCTGATCCGGGACCTCATTTCGGCCGCGATTGGAGGCCCCGGGTCAAGCCCGGGGCACAAGGTTCACTATTTGACCGAGCCCGCGAGCAAGCCGCGCACAAGGTATTTCTGCATCGCAAAGAAGACCGCCAGCGGCACCGCGATCGACACGAAGGCCGAAGTGGCGAGGATTTCCCAGTCGCCGCCGCGCGTGCCCAGCAGCTCGACGATCTGCTTGGTCATCACCGTGGTCTGACCCGAGGCGTCGATCAGGAACACCAGCGCCACCAGCAGATCGTTCCATGTCCACAGGAACTGGAAGATCGCGAAAGACGCCAGCGCCGGGAAGGACAGCGGCAGGATGATCTTGGTGAAGATCTGAAAGTCCGACGCGCCGTCCACCTTGGCGTTCTCGATGATGTCACGCGGCAGGCCGACCATGTAGTTGCGCAAAAGGTAGATCGCCAAAGGCAGACCAAATCCGGTATGCGCCAGCCAGACCCCCAGGTATCCCTTGCCGATGCCGATCGAATTGTGCAGCGACAAGAGCGGGATCAGCGCCAGTTGCAGCGGCACCACCAGCAACCCGACCACGGCGGCGATCAGAAGCGCCCGCCCCGGAAAATCCATCCAGGCCAGCGCATAGGCCGCGAAGGCCGCAATCAGGATCGGAATGATCGTCGCGGGGATCACGACCGTCAGCGTGTTGAAAAACGCCTTGGCCATCCCTTCCGAGTTGCTCTCGTCGAACAGGACGAACCTGTAGTTGTCCAGCGTGAATTCGGGCGGCGTCACCGCATCCACAAAGACCCGCTGCGCGCGCCCGCTGATCTGATCGTCGTTGCCCTGCCAGATATAGGATCCGTCGGCATTCAGCGTAAAGCTTTCGCCATCGCCCATATCGGCGGTCTCACCGGGTTGAAAGGCACCAAGGTCCCGTGTCGTCAGGCCGAAGCCACGGATTTCACCGCTGAACGCCTCGTCCCCGAACAGGTTTCCCTCGACCACGAAGACACCGGGCGAGATCTCGACCCGGTTGTCGTCGGGCGCAGCGGCGCGGATCTGCAAGGTCTGTTCGGCGGAAAACATCGCCGACCACCAGCCCGAGGCGGTGATCTGGTCACTGGTCCGGAAGGACGACACGAAAAGACCCAGCGTCGGGAACAGCCACAAGACGACCAGTAGGACGACCGAGATATTCAGCGCCCAGACAACGGCGGGCTTCTGTCCAGATATACCATCCATCAGCGCATCTCCTTACGGGCATTGTAGACGTTCCAGACAAGGATCGGCGTCACCATCAGCATGATGATCATCGCCGCAGCCGAGCCCATGCCCCAGTCGTTGGCGCGGAACAGCTTGTCATACATGTAGTTGGCCAGAACCTGAGTCTCCCACTGGCCATTTGTCATCGCGAAGACGATGTCGAAGACCTTGAGGGTCGCAATGGTAATCGTCGTCCAGACCACCACGATCGTGGACATGATCTGCGGGATCTTGATCTTGAAGAAGATCTGGAACGGGTTCGCCCCGTCGATGATCGCCGCCTCGACGGTTTCCTCGGGAATGCCGCGCAGAGCGGCAGAGAGGATCACCATGGCAAAACCGGTCTGGATCCAGATCAGCACGGCCATCAGGAAGAAACTGTTCCAGAAGGGGATTTGCAACCATTGTTTCGGGGTCTCGCCGCCGAAGGTCAGGTAGAGATGGTTCAGGATACCGATCTGCGCCACGTCCACGGGACGGGCCTCGTAGACCAGTTTGAAGATCACCGCCGCACCAACGAAGGAAATCGCCATCGGCATGAAGACGATGGACTTGGCGATATTGCCCCAGCGCAGGCGGTCGGTCAGCTGGGCTGCCAGCAACCCGAAACTCGTCGCCGCGGCCGGCACCACAATCAGCCACAAAACGTTGTTCACCATGGCCTCGCGGAATTTCGGCTCTGCGAACATCCTGGTGTAGTTATCGAACCCGACAAAGGCGTATTGGTTGCCGGGCAACCTTTCCATAAAGCTCAGCCGCAGGGTCGCGAAGACCGGATAGGCCAGATAGAGGCCAAGGGCGAACATCGCCGGAAACAGGAAAATCCAGGGCCGGATCATATTGGCGCGGTTGATGTTGCGCCCCGCGTTCGGCCCAGTGGGTTTGAACAATACCTTGTCGAGCAGCAGGTTGGCCCCGTAGAAGTAGCCGACACAGCCCCCCACACCGACAATGATTGTGATAAGTCCCGCTAATGCTGGATGCATGGCTCCCTCCCCCGCAGCAATCCATCTGACGCAGCCATGAAGGGCCGCGAAGGGTCCGGACGACACAGGGCCGTCCGGACCGATCTTTTATGCGCTCCGATGATCGGAAGGCTGCCTTACTTGATGGCGTCCCAGCTTGTCTGGATCGCATTGGCAACGTCCTCGGCCGATGCACCACCGACAAAGTCGACCATACCGGTCCAGAACGAGCCCGCACCGACAGCACCCGGCATCAGGTCGGAACCGTCAAAGCGGAAGGTGGTCGAGTTCAGCAGGATTTCACCCTGACCGCGCAGCGTCGCATCGGCATAGGCGTCGAGGTTCACACCGGAATGCGGTGTCAGGAAGCCTGTCTGTGCCATCATCACCTCATGCGCCAGCGGCTGCTGGAGGAACTCTATGAAGGCCATCGTGGCGTCGGACGCATTGGTCACCGCCATCAGTGTGCCACCGCCAAGAACCGGGTTGCCCAGATCCTCGGACGCGAAGGATGGGAAGTAGAAGAAGTCCGCATCCACACCGATCTCGACGCCATCAGGCATGAAGGCCGGGATGAAGGACGCCTGCTTGTGCATGTAGCACTGTGGCGGCGAGGTGAAGAGACCGGCAGGGCTGTCGCGGAAGTCGGTCGAACCGACCGCAGCGGACCCGCCTGCAACCATCGCGTCGTTCTTGGCAAAGAAGCCGAAGGTCTCGAGCGCGTTGATCACCTCGGGCGAGTTGAACGGCAGTTCGTTCGTGACCCAGGCGTCATAGGTTTCGGGCGACTGGGTGCGCAGCATGATGTCTTCGATCCAGTCGGTCGCAGGCCAGCCCGTCGCAGGACCCGACCCCAGACCGATGCACCATGGCGTGCCGCCATCGTCGATGATCTGCTCGGACAAAGCGATCAGGTCTTCCATCGTCTCGGGAATGTCGTAGCCCGCGTCCTCGAAGTTTTCGGGCACATACCAGACCAGCGACTTGACGTTCACGTTGTAGAAGAAGCCGTAGAACTGGTTCTCGCCGTTCGCATCGGCGTAGGTGCCCAGATCGACCCAGGACTGACCGGCGGCGTAGTTTTCACCGACCCAAGCGGCCATGTCGTCACCCAGCGGCGCCAGCAGCCCCTGCGAGGCCATGTTCGCGGCCAGACCGGGTTGCGGGAAGACGGCGATGTTCGGCGGGCTGCCGGCTTCGGCGTCGATCACGATCTGCTGCTCGAAGCCATCGGACCCGGTGTAGGTGACATTGGCACCGGTCGCATCGGTGAAATAGGCGATCATCGACCGGAAGATATCGTCTTCGGGGCTCAGCCATGGGCCGAAGACCGTGACGCTCTGACCCGACAGGTCAGGTGCATTGGCCGCCCATTCCGCATAGGCGTCCCAGCTGAACGGGCCTTCGCCCGGAGCAAAGACAAGATGCCCGTCAGCGCTGACAGCGCCAGCCGTCAAGGCAACCGTTGCCGCAGTGGCATACAGTTTCATTTTCATAAGTTTCCTCCCTATGCGCCATCAGGCGCGAGTTCTTCGATACCCAGATGCTAACACATCAAGTAGCACTTTGGAATCAACCTCAAAGCGCTTTGGATACCGCCACATTCCGAGAAATGTTAGCGCCTGTCAATAAAGGTTTAACAAGGGTGACTGGTGAATAAATTGGCTTGGAAATCAGCGGTAATATGATACTGAAACGATTACGCCACCGGCGGTCATGCCGGTTCATCGGCTCTGCCCGTCACTTTTGAAAGCGCTTTGAACGACGCCTGCTGACATGAATTTGAAGGAACTCTCCAAGAATCTCGGGCTCAGCCAGACCACCGTCAGCCGCGCGCTGAACGGCTATCCCGAGGTCAGCGATGCGACGCGCAGACGGGTCGAGGCCGCGGCGAAAGCCTTCAACTACAGCCCCTCCAACCGCGCCAAGGGGCTGGCGACCGGGCGTGCGCTGGCGATCGGCCACGTCATCCCGATTTCGACCCGGCACGAGATGGTAAACCCCGTCTTCGGCGACTTCATCGCAGGTGCGGGCGAAACCTATTCGCGCGAAGGCTACGAGATGGTTCTCGCGGTCGTGGCGGACGCGGATGAACAGAAAGTCTATGACAACATGTGGCGCCGCCGCGCGGTGGACGGGGTCGTCCTGCATGCGCCGCGCATGAACGACGTCCGCATCCCCTACCTGCAGAAGATCGGCATGCCCTTTGCGGTGCACGGCCGCGCCTCGGGGTGCAAGACGCCCTACACATGGCTTGACGTCAACAACCGCCGCGCCTTCGAGCGGGCAACCGATTTCCTGATCGACCTCGGCCACCGCCGGATCGCGCTGGTCAACGGGCTGGAGTATATGGACTTCGCCGACCGCAGGCGCGCGGGCTATGCCTCGGCCCTGATGGCCAAGGATATTCCGGTCGATCCAACGCTGATGGCATCTGGCGAGATGACCGAAGTCTTCGGCTATGAATCGATGCGCTCGATGCTTGGCGCCGCTGATCCGCCCACGGCGGTTCTCTGTTCGTCGCTGGTCAGCGCCCTTGGCGCGCGCCGCGCAATCGAAGAGCGCGGCCTGAAAATGGGCCGGGATGTCTCGGTCGTCACGCATGATGACGTGCTGTCCTACCTGCAAAACGGCGGCGAAACGCCGATCTTCACCGCCACCCGCTCGTCCGTGCGCGAGGCGGGGCGGCGACTGGCGCAAATGCTTCTGGGGCGGATCGCGGCTCCCGAAGGCCCGCACCAGCAGGAATTGCTGGAAGCTGAACTGGTGGTGGGGGATTCGACCGGCCCTGCCCCGCGAAAGGACTGAAACCATGGACTTCAAACGCACCGACTTCCCCGAGGGCTTTCTCTTCGGGGCCGCGACCGCTGCCTACCAGATCGAAGGCCACAGCTACGGCGGCGCGGGCCCGACCCATTGGGACACCTTCGCCAAGGGCCCCGGCAATGTCGTCCGCGCCGAGGACGGGGCCATCGCCTGCGACCACTACCACCGCTACGCCGAGGACCTCGATCTTCTGCAAGACGGCAATTTCGACGCCTACCGCTTTTCGACAAGCTGGGCGCGGGTCATGCCGGACGGGCGGACAGTCAATGCGCAGGGTCTCGACTTTTACGACCGTCTGGTCGATGCCATGCTGGCGCGCGGGCTGAAACCCTTTCAGACGCTCTATCACTGGGAACTGCCAGCGGCGCTGGCCGACAAGGGCGGCTGGATGAACCGCGACACCTGCGCGGCCTTCGGGGATTTCGTCGATGTGATCACCGACCGGATCGGCGACCGGGTGGAGACCATAGCGACCATCAACGAACCGTGGTGCGTGTCCTATCTGTCTCATTTCCTGGGGCATCACGCGCCGGGCCTGCGCGACATCCGCGCCACCGCCCGCGCGATGCACCATATCAACCTTGCCCATGGGATCGGCCTGTCGCGGCTGCGCGCCAAGGGGATGACCAACTGCGGCGTGGTGCTGAACTTCGCCCATGTCGAGGCGAGCGACGACACCCCAGCCGCCCGAACGGCCGCGACCACCGCCGACGCGATCTTCAACCGCTGGTTCATCGAAGCCATCACCAAAGGCACCTACCCCAAAGAGGCGCTGGCAGGTCTCGCACCGCATATGCCCGCCAACTGGCAGGACGATATGGCGCAGATCAGCCAGCCGATGGATTTTCTGGGGGTGAATTACTATACCCGCAACCTCTTTGGCGCCGACCCCGATGGCGTCTGGCCGCATATCGCAGGCCAGGAAGGCCCCGGCGAGAAGACCCAGATGGGCTGGGAGATCTTCCCCAAAGGCCTGCATGCCACGCTGACCCGCATGGCCCGCGACTATGTCGGCGACATGCCGATCTATGTGACCGAGAACGGCATGGCATGGGCGGACGAGGTCGAAAACGGCGCGGTCTACGATCAGGTGCGTCTCAAGTTCGCCTCCGACCATATCCTTGCCGCAAAGCAGGCCATCGCGGATGGCGCGAATGTGCGGGGCTTCTTCTACTGGTCGCTTCTGGACAATTACGAATGGGCTTTCGGCTATGAAAAGCGGTTCGGCATGGTCCATGTGGACTTCGAGACCTTGAAGCGCACGCCCAAAGCGTCCTATCACGCGCTCAAATCCGCGATTGCCCGCAAGGACTAAGCCATGGCCCACCCCAAAAACACCTATTCGCTGGTCGCCGATATCGGCGGCACGAATACCCGCGTCGCTTTGGCCGAAGGGCGGCGGCTCGTCGATGGCACGATCCGGCGCTACGCCAACACGCAATTTCCCGGGCTTGAATCCGTCCTGCGGCAATACATCGAGGACGAGGGCGGCGTGGACCCGATCGCCGCCTGCATCGCCGTGGCCGGTCCGGTCCGCGAGGGGCGCGCGACGATGACCAATCTCGACTGGGCGATGGACAAGGACACGCTCGCCCGCGCCACCAGGGCCGAGACCGTGGCGATCCTGAATGACCTTCAGGCGCAGGGGCACGCGCTGGGATATATCGATCCCGCCAATATCCGCACCGTTCTGGCCGGACCCGACGACCGCGCGACCGCCGCCAAACTGGTCATCGGCGTGGGCACCGGCTTCAATGCCGCCCCGGTCTTCGATCTTGACCATGGCCGCGTCGTGACACCCTCGGAAAGCGGCCATGCCAACCTGCCGATCCGCAACGAGCTGGAATTGCGGCTTTGCAACTACGTCTCGACCGCGCACGGGTTTCCGGCGGTCGAGGATGTGCTCTCGGGGCGCGGGCTGGAACGGGTCTATGCCTTTCTGGGACAAGAGGCCGAGGATCCCAGGGAACTGGCCGCCAAGGACATCATGGCCGCGCTGGACGATGACACGGACCCGCGCGCGGTGGCCGCAGCCCAGCTTTTCACCCGCATTCTGGGCACGGTCTGCGGCAATCTCGCGCTGATCCAACTGCCCTTCGGCGGGGTCTATCTGGCAGGCGGCGTCGCCCGCGCCTTTGCCCCGCATCTGGGCACCTTCGGCTTTGGCGAGGCGTTCCGCGACAAGGGCCGCTTTGCGGGGTTCATGGGCAATTTCGCCGTCCATGTGATCGAAGACGACTATGCCGCGCTTACAGGTTCGGCGGCGCATCTGGTGGCGCTGACGCAGGGTTAGCCGGCCCTGCCTCAGGCGTCCTCCGGCTCGCGCAGAAGCTGGGACTGCACGGTCCGGGTCAGCGCGTTCAGCGAAAACGGCTTGGGCAGGAAGACCGCGTTCGAAATCGGTTCCTCGCCGTCCTCGAAGGCATCCTCGGGGTAGCCGGATACGAAGACGACCTTGGTTTCGGGCCGCTGACCCAGCGCCTGCCGCACCCATGTCGGCCCATCCATGCCCGGCATGATCACATCGGTGACGAAGACATCGACGTGCAGGTCACCCGCTGCCAGCATATCCAGCGCCGCCTCGGCGCAATCGGCCTCGAGGACGGTATAGCCCTTCAGCCGCAACGCGCGCGAGGCAAAGGCCCGCACCGGTGCCTCATCCTCGACCAGCAGGACAACGCCGTCGGCCGGGTGGCCAAGCTGCGGCGCATTGGCGGCGGGCGGCAGGCCCACGGCCTTGGGAAGATCGGTCTTTTGCTGCGGAAAGAGCAGCGAAAAGGTGGTGCCCTTGCCCAGTTCGCTTTCCACGAAGACGAAGCCGCCGGTCTGTTTGACGATGCCGTAGACCGTTGACAGGCCAAGGCCCGTCCCCTCGCCGGTGCGCTTGGTGGTGTAGAAGGGCTCGAAGATCTTGGTCAGCTTGTCGGGCGGGATCCCGCAGCCCTTGTCGATGACATTGACGACCACGTAGTCCCCGGGCGGCACCTCGGCGCGGTCCTTGCGCATGACCGAGGCAAGGGTCATGTTGTTGGTCACCACGCGGATTTCGCCCGCCCCCTGCATCGCATCGCGGGCATTGACCACAAGGTTCATCAGCACCTGTTCCAACTGGCGCCGGTCTGCGCGGATCGGTCCCAGCAGCGTGTCGTGTTCCAGCGTCAGGCGCACTTTCTCGCCCACCAGCCGGTTCAGAAGATGCGTCAGATGCGCCAGCGTTTCGCGCACGTCGATGATCTCGAGCTGCAGGTTCTGCTTGCGCGAAAACGCCAGAAGCTGTCCGACAAGTCCCGCCGCGCGATTCGAGTTCTGGTGGATCTGGATCAGGTCCGCATAGTCCTGATGCCCCTCGTCATGGCGCAGCAGCAGAAGGTCGCAATGGCCGGAAATCGCCGTCAGCAGGTTGTTGAAGTCATGCGCCACCCCGCCCGCAAGCTGGCCGATGGCCTGCATCTTCTGGCTTTGCACGAATTGCGCTTCGAGCGTTTTCAGTTCCGTCACGTCGTTGAGCACCGCAATCAGATGGCGGTCGTCGCCGGTGTCGGCAGCGCTGAGGGTGACCTGAACGAAGGTCTCGCGGTTTTCGCCACGGCCACGCAGGAATTCCGACACATGCATCCCCTGCCCGCGCACCGCCTCTGACAGCCAGTCGTTGATCGGGCGGCCCGGCCCTTCGAGAACGTCCGCCAGACGCCGCCCCTCGGACGCCGGGATCTGCAGCAGCTTGCGCGCCTCGCGGTTGGATGCCGCCAGACGCCCGTCTTCGGTCACCTTCAACAGCGGCACCGGCAGATCTTCGATCGTGTCCCATTCCGGCGCGCGCGGCGGCATCGCCGCAGGACGGGTCAAAAGGATGATGCGGTCCCCCTCTGCCCCTGCGGCGGGAAAGGTGCTGCACAGGTAGTCCTGCAATCCGGCCTGCGTCCTGACGGCGGCAATCTTGCCGTCCGTCACCTCTGATGCGTCCAGAATCGCGCTGATTTGCGTCGGGGTCTCGCCAAGAAGATCGGTCAGCGCATCGTTCGCCGCAAGCACCGCGCCCTGCCCGTCCCCGATCATGGCGGGCAGCCCCACGGGCAGCCGGGGAACGTCAAGCGACGGCTGGGCGGGGGTGCAGGTCCAGAGCAGGCAATCGGGGCTGACGGTGCGCAGGCTGAAGCGGTATTGGCCCGCCGTCGCCTCGGCCGGGTCCATCGGGCCGGCAAGCCCGCAGGCCGTGTCGGTCAATTGGCTGAAAACGCGCGCAGGCTCTGCCAGAGTGCCGGCAAAGACCGTGTCCATATCGGCGGCAATGGCCGCCCCAAAGACCATCGCCGCGCCGCGGCTGGCACCTGCAACCCTGCGGTGCCTGTCGGTGACAAAGCAGATCTCATCGCATAACGCGATGGCCGCCGCCGCCACACGGCGACTGACCGCCGCCTGATGGCGATAGATGCGATGGGCCGCAAGACCCGCAAGCACCGCCAGCAGAAAGACCAGGGCGAAGGCCGCAATCGTGTCTAGGGCATGCGTTTCGTCCAGCCCGCCGGTAATCGCGGCACCACCGAAGGCGGCCAGCACAAGCAACCAGACCAAAGACCGCAGGCGAGACGCACCAAGACTGACTAATTTATGACGCACAGGCCTTCCCCGGACAGACACTTCACCCAACCGCAGAAAGGTTAACGCAATCCTAACGGATCATGGATTTGAGGAAGAATCAATCACAAGTTGCGTCTCAGGATCGCCAGAAAAAAGCCGTCTCCCTCGGCGTCGGGCAGTCGGGTCTGCTGAAAGACGACACCCCAATCGGGAAAGGCGGAACAGAAGGCCGCTATCCTTGCGTCATTCTCGCAAGTCAGGACCGAACAGGTCGCATAGGCAAGGACTCCGTCGCTGCCCACCAGAGCTTGCACTGCGGCAAGAACGTCATCCTGAGACCGCAAAAGCTGATCGAGGCTACCTTGCGTCAATCGCCACTTGGCATCCGGTGTCCGCCGCCATGTGCCCGACCCCGAACAGGGCGCGTCGCAGAACACCAGATCATAGGGCGCGTGATCCGCGACAGCAGCACTCTCGACCATGCTGATCGTCACCCCTGCCCGCGCCGCACGGGCGGGCAGATCCCGCATCCGCGCCGGGGCGATGTCATGGGCATGGACCTTCGCGGTGCATAGATCCGCAATCGCCAGCGCCTTGCCGCCGCCGCCTGCACAATAGTCAAGAACCCGCTCCGCCTGCGCCAGGGGCAAGAGCCCCACCGCCCATTGCGAGGCCGCATCCTGCAGCTCGACCAGCCCGGTCTGATAGGCCCTGGCTGTCTTGACGCGCCGCGCGTTGCCGGTGACCTGCAACGCCGATGCCAGCTGCGGATGGGGCGCCGTCTCGATCCCTTCGGCGGCCAAGGCCGCTGCCGCCTGCGCCCGCGTGCCGCGCCGCAGATTGACCCGCAAGAACACCGGCGCGCGTTCTTGCAGGACATGCGCGACATGCAGGGCGTCAGCCCCAAGGCTTTCCTCCCATAGGGGCCAGAGCCAGTCTGGGATATCACAGGCGATGGGACCGGGCGGCCAGTCCAGCAAGACGATCTCGGAGGGGTCAGGCTTGGCGGGGGCGTGCCCCTCGCCGGAAAACAGCGCGGCGATGTCCCACTCCTTGCGCATCGCAAGCTGCAGCATCAGGCTGCGCCCGTCGCCATCCCCCAAGGTCCGGCGCGACCGCAGCACATCGAAGACATGATCGCGCACCGCCGCACGGTCGCCGGACCCGGCAAAGCGGCTGGCCCGCGCCCAGCCCGTCAGCGCCTGTTCGGCGGGCGCACCTGCACGGATCGCATCGAGGATCCCGATCGCCGCGGCAATCCGAGCACCGGGCGTCATGGCCTATCCGATCCGGTAGTTGGGGCTTTCGCGGGTGATCTGCACGTCATGCACATGGCTTTCCTTCAGCCCCGCGCCGGTGATCTTGACGAAAGTGCAGTTCTTGCGCATCTCGGCGACCGTCGCGCAGCCGGTATAGCCCATCGCGGCGCGCAACCCGCCGACCAACTGGTGGATCACCGTATGGGCAGAGCCTTTGTAGGGCACCTGCCCCTCGATCCCTTCCGGCACCAGCTTGTCGCTGGCAGCCTCTTTCTGAAAATACCGGTCGGCGGATCCGCTGGCCATCGCACCAAGGCTGCCCATCCCGCGATAGGATTTGAACGACCGGCCCTGATAGAGGATCACCTCGCCGGGGCTTTCGTCGGTGCCCGCGATCATGCTGCCGACCATCGCACAAGAGGCCCCCGCCGCAATCGCCTTGGCGAAATCGCCCGAGAACTTGATGCCGCCGTCGGCGATCACCGGCACATCGCCCGCGCCGGCGACCGAATCCATGATCGCCGTCAGCTGCGGCACACCGACGCCTGCGACCATGCGCGTGGTGCAGATGGACCCCGGACCGATGCCGACCTTCACCGCATCCGCCCCCGCACCGATCAGCGCGCGCGCGGCCTCGGCCGTGGCGATATTGCCCGCGACGATCTGCACCGCGTTCGACAGCGTCCTGACCCGCTCGACCGCTTGCGAGACCCCCTCGGAATGACCATGGGCGGTATCGATCACGATCATGTCGACGCCTGCATCGATCAGCGCCTGACTGCGTTCGAACCCCGCATCGCCGACACCCGTGGCCGCCGCGACCCGCAAACGGCCGAGGTGATCCTTGCAGGCCATCGGGTTCAGCACCGCCTGTTCGCTGTCCTTCAGCGTCAGAAGGCCGGTCAGCTTGCCGGTCTTGTCGGTGATCAGCAGCTTCTCGATCCGCCGCGCCTGCATCAGCGAGCGCGCCTCGTCGAGATCGGCGGGTTCCTGCAACATCGCCAGATTCTCGGTCGTCATCATCACGCTGACGGGGGTGTTGTCGTCCTGCGCAAAGCGCATGTCGCGGTTGGTGACGATGCCGACGATCTTGCCGTCCGCGCCCACCACCGGAAAGCCGGTGATGCGGTAACGCTCCATCAGGGCCTTGGCGTCGGCCAGCGTCTGGTCGGGGCGCAGCGTCACGGGGTTGTAGACCGTGCCCGAGACAAAACGCTTGACCCGCCGGATTTCCTTGGCCTGTTCGTCGACCGACAGGTTCTTGTGCACCACACCCATGCCGCCCGCCTGCGCCATGGCAATCGCCATGCGGCTTTCGGTCACCGTGTCCATGGCCGAGGACAACAGCGGGATGTTCAGCTTGATCGATTTGGTGACATAGGTGGACGTATCCGCCGTCGAGGGCAGCACGGCCGAGGCCCCCGGGACCAGCAATACATCATCAAAGGTAAGTGCCTCGCGAATCTCCATCAACCTGTCTCCTGTGGCGTGGGTGCGTTGGCACGTCCCTATTGCATGGATGGCGGATGGGGGAAAGGGGCTAAGCGCCAATCCTCAGGAGGTGATCCTTGCGCGCGCCAGCGTGCGGCTTTGGGCGGCAGCCAAGGCCGCAAGCGTCTCGGCCTCGCTCAGCCCCTTGGCGCGGCACCTCTGCCAGATGCGCAAGGCCGACTGCGGCGACCATGGTAGCGCGGCAGCGGCAAGCCAGCCGCGCAAGGCAGGCGGCAGCCGGTCATAGACCGCCATCGGATCACGCGCCCGCCGCTTGCGCCGCAGGCCGGTTTCGCCAAGGTTGCGTCTTGTCGCATGACGCGAGGCAAGGGCAGCGAGCGTCACGCCGCCGTCCCGGACCGCGCCCAACGCGGGAAAGGATCGGGGTAATCGGGCAGATCATCCGGCCCCGTCGTGGCCCCTGCGGGCACCAGACAGGCATCGAGCCGCGCTTTCAGCGCAGGCCAGTCGATCCCCGCCCCGATGAAGACGATCTCTTGCCGCCGATCCCCCCAAGGCTCTTGCCAATGGGCCTGCATATAGGCGCGGGCGGTGTCGTTCTGCGGCTGGCGCGCGGGCGGGACCGCGGCCCACCATGTGCCCAGCGGCTTGACGCTGGACAATGCACCGGCCAGCGAATACTCGGCCACCCAGTCCGGCCGCGTCGCGATCCAGAAATGCCCCTTGGCGCGGATCACACCGGGCATCGGCCCGTTCAGCACCGCAAGGATACTTTCGGGAACGAAAGGCAAACGGGCGCGGTAGACGAAGGAGGCGACCCCGTATTCCTCGGTCTCGGGCACGTGATCGGCAAAGCCGTAAAGCTCTTTCGCCCACATCGGATGCTCATGCGCCTTCTCGAAATCAAACAGCCCTGTATCGAGGATCTTTTGCGCCGCCACGACCGATTGATCGGTCTCGATGATCTCGGCATCGGCATTGAGACTGCGGATGATCTTGCGCGCGGCATCCACCTTTTCGGGACCCGCATCGCTGACCTTGTTCAGAATCACGACATCGGCGAATTCGATCTGGTCGGTCAGAAGATGCACCAGCGTGCGCTCGTCCGCCTCGCCCATCGTCTCGCCCCGATCGCTCAGAAAGTCGTGCGAGGCGTAGTCATTCAGCAAATTCACCGCATCGACAACAGTGACCATTGTATCAAGGCGTGCCACATCCGACAGGCTGTCGCCGTTCTCGTCGCGGAAATCGAAGGTGGCAGCCACCGGCAGCGGCTCGGAAATCCCTGTCGATTCGATCAGCAGGTAGTCGAACCGCCCTTCCCCCGCGAGCCGGCGCACCTCGGCCAGCAGATCATCGCGCAGCGTGCAGCAGATGCAGCCGTTGGACATCTCTACCAGCGTCTCGTCGGTGCGGCTGAGTTCGGTATCCGCGCGCACCAGATCGGCGTCGATGTTCACTTCGGACATGTCATTGACGATCACGGCCACACGCCGCCCCTCGCGGTTGTTCAGCACCCG
>NZ_DAIPIW010000052.1:16773-18619 GCF_036770585.1 Yoonia sp.
AAGCTTTACTACGTCGAGGTCGCCGAACCCGACATGCACGACCCTTCGGGCGATCTGGAACGCCTTGTGGCGGCGCTGCGCCGTGACTGGGACCTGCCCGCGCTCGAGGCCGATCTGGGCGTGCTCAAGACCCTGCAGACCGCCCTGCGCAAGGGGCAATGGAAAGTCACCGTCGCGGTGCACCTTGGCGACGCGGTCTTCAGCCCGCGCATCATCCACGTCTGGCCGGGCTTCTACGAAGGCACGATCTACGGGCTTGCCGTCGACCTCGGCTCGACCACCATCGCCGCGCATCTCTGCGACCTGCAAACCGGCGAGGTTGTGGCCTCGTCCGGCATCATGAACCCGCAGATCCGCTTCGGCGAAGACCTGATGAGCCGCGTCAGCTACGGCATGATGAACCCCACAGGCTCGGACGAGATGACCCGCGCCGTGCGCGAAGGGATGAACGCGCTTTTCGTGCAGATCGCCTCCGAGGCGCAGATCGACCGCAGCCTTGTCGTGGATGCGGTCTTTGTCTGCAATCCGGTCATGCACCATCTTTTCCTCGGGATCGACGCTTACGAATTGGGTCAGGCCCCCTTTGCGCTGGCAACATCCGAGGCGCTGTCGCTGCGCGCCACGGAACTGGACCTCGCGCTGCATCCCGCCGCGCGCGTTTATATCCTGCCTTGCATCGCGGGCCATGTGGGCGCGGATGCCGCCGCCGTGGCCCTGTCCGAGGCACCCGACAAATCCGACGACCTGATGCTGGTCGTGGACGTGGGCACCAATGCCGAAATCCTGCTGGGCAACCGCGAAAAGGTCCTCGCCTGTTCCTCGCCCACCGGCCCCGCCTTCGAGGGGGCGCAGATCAGTTCCGGCCAGCGCGCCGCCCCCGGTGCGATCGAACACGTCGCGATCGACCCCGCAACCAAGATGCCGCGCTTCAAGGTGATCGGCAGCGATCTTTGGTCCGACGAGGACGGCTTCGACGAAGCCATCGCCCAGACCGGCGTCACGGGCATCTGCGGGTCCGGCATCATCGAGGTCATCGCCGAAATGCGTCTGGCAGGCATCGTCGACGGGCCCGGCCTGATCGGATCGGCGGAACAGACCGGCGCGCCCAATTGCTTTCAGGACGGGCGCACGAACTCTTACCTGCTCTATGACGGCACGGCACAGGGCGGGCCGAAGATCACCGTCACCAATACCGATATCCGGCAGATCCAGATGGCCAAGGCCGCGCTCTATTCGGGGGCGCGGCTGCTGATGGACAAATTCGGTGTCGACAAGGTCGACCGCGTGGTGCTGGCGGGTGCCTTCGGCGCGCATATCAGCCCCAAGCACGCGATGGTGCTGGGCATGATCCCCGATGCGCCGCTCGACAAGGTCACCAGCGCCGGCAATGCCGCCGGCACCGGCGCGCGGATCGCCCTTCTCAACACCGACGCCCGCCGCGAGATCGAGGCGACCGTCCACAAGATCCACAAGATCGAAACCGCCATCGAACCGCGCTTTCAAGAGCATTTCGTGAACGCCTCGGCGATCCCCAACGCGGTCGAGCCCTACCCGATCCTCAACAGCATCGTCACGATCCCGGATGTGAACCACAACACCGGCGGCGGTGGCGGCGACAGCGGGCGCAGGCGGCGCCGGGCGCGTTAGCGCAACCCCGCCCCCGGCTTCTTTCTCCCTCGAAACTCCCGCCGGAGGCATCCGCCCCATCGGCCCTGCACCATGGCCAAAGGCCCTTGACGCAATCCGCCGCCCGGCGTAGGCAATCAGTGCGCGCGGGTATGGTGAAAAGGTATCACGAAAGCTTCCCAAGCTTCAGTTACGGGTTCGATTCCCGTTACCCGCTCCA
>NZ_DAIPIW010000005.1:0-7079 GCF_036770585.1 Yoonia sp.
CTGTGACCTCTGCCTTCGGAGGGCAGCACTCTATCCAGCTGAGCTACGGGTGCCTCACAGCGTCTATAGCGGGGCAAGGCCTGCCTCGCAACGCAGAAAACCCAAGGTCAGGCAAAGAGTTCGTGGCAAAGTTCCAGCGCATCGACCAGCGCGTCGACCTCTGCGAGCGTGTTGTACATCCCGAACGAGGCACGGCATGTGGCGCCCACACCCATGTGATCCATCAGCGGCATCGCGCAATGGGTCCCCGCCCTGACCGCCACGCCCTTCTTGTCGAGCACGGTCGAGATGTCATGCGCATGTGCCGCCCCCTCCATCCGGAACGAGAAGATCGCGCCCTTGGTCGCCGACTGACCCTGCACCTGTAGCCAGTTCAGCCCGTTCAGCCGGTCGCGGGCATAGTCGCGCAGGCCGCGTTCATGGGCGGCAATCGCATCGACCCCCACGCCCATCATGTAATCGAGCGCGACGCCCAAGCCGATCATCTGCACAATCCCCGGCGTGCCCGCCTCGAACTTCATCGGGGGGTCGTTCCATGTGACGGTGTCGCGGCTGACCTCGCGGATCATGTCGCCACCACCCATGAAGGGGCGCATCTCGGCCATGCGGTCCTTGCGGACATAGATCGCGCCGGAACCTGACGGCCCATATAGCTTGTGACCGGTGATCGCGTAGAAGTCGCAACCGATGTCCTGCACATCGACGGGCATATGCACCGCCGCCTGACTGCCATCGACCAGGACCGGCACGCCCTTGGCATGGGCACCTTGCGTGATCGCCTTGACATCAACAACGGTGCCCAACACGTTCGACATATGGGTGACGGCGACCAGTCGGGTCTTGGGGCCGATGGCGTCGATCACCTTTTGCGGGTCCAGATCGCCATTGGCGTCCACATCGACCCATTTGATCACCACGCCCTGCCTTTCGCGCAGGAAATGCCACGGCACGATATTGGCGTGATGTTCCATGATCGACAGCACGATCTCGTCGCCGGCCTGCATCCGCGGCATCGCCCAGCCGTAGGCGACCATGTTGATCCCCTCGGTCGTGCCCGAATTCATGATGATCGCCTCTTCCGAGGCCGCGTTCAGGAACCGCGCAATGATCCCGCGCACGCCTTCGTATCTCTCGGTCGCGAGGTTCGACAGGTAATGCAGGCCGCGATGGACGTTTGCGTATTCTTCCGCATAGGCGCGGGTGACGGCGTCGATCACCACCTGCGGCTTCTGGGCCGAGGCGCCGTTGTCCAGATAGACCAGCGGTTTGCCATTCACGCTGCGCGACAGAATGGGAAAGTCGCTGCGGATCTGTGCCACGTCATAGGTCATGCGAAAGCCCCCGATGGACCGATCCCCAGGGCCGCCAGCACCAGGCCTGCCCCCAGCGCCGTCAGAAGCAGCGCCAGAACGATCGTGAAGATCGCCTTGCCGACACTGTCGAATGCGTGCAAGACATTGACGAAGTTCACAAAAACCCACAGCAACACCCCAAGAGACAAGAGCCCGAAGAGCGAGCCGATGACCGGGCTGATCAGAACCAGCACGACCTGAACCGCTTCGAGTGTCAGGCTGACCGCCTGAAACCAGACGATGATCGCCAGTGTCGCCTCTTGTGTGCCGATCCCGCCGAAGAACCGGCCGACCGCGTGTGTCCCCAGCACGAAAAGCACCAGAAACACCCCGATGATCATTGCATAAGCGAAGGGTGACAAGACAAAGCCACCCGCAGTCGCCCCCTGCGGCGCCGGCGAGATGAACTGCAAGAACGACAGCAGCACGACATTCAACACCGCCACCAGCACAAGCCCGGTCCAGAGCGCCTGTTTCGGCACCTCCATCGCGATGACTTTGCGCGCAGTGTCGGAAGGCTCCGCGATGCTGGACCAGACGGCCTGCATCCAGCTTTGAAAGGTGATCGTCATAGGCTGCGTTCCGCCTCTCTAAGTGACGCCAGCCAGATGATCAGGAATGCGATTGCACCCACCACACCGACCAGCGTTGCCTGTGTTCCCGGCCCGATCAGGCCACGCACAAGGCCGTAAAACAGGATAAACGGCGAAGTGGCAAGCAAGGTCCAGAAAAGCGCCAGCCGCGCCGAATAGAAACTGCCCTTGCCGCCCAGAACCCGCGCGATCATGTGGCTTATCCCCGCTATAGCATACATCACAAGCGGCAGGATGATCACCGAGGCGAAGAATGTATAGGTCATCATGCCTTCGAAATTGATGTCCGGCGGCCATGGCGAGGGTTCATAGCCTTCGGACACACGGCGCAGGCGCGGCCATTGCGACATGAAGATCAGAAAGCAACTGATCATCAGAAACACGATGGCGCGGTCCTCGCGTCGGCCCTGGTCAAGCAGACCGCGAATGACCGCCTGCGGCCTGCGCCATGTGCGCACGATATCGGTGGTGACGGACATCAGCTGTGACGATTCAACCAGGACTCCAGACGGTCACGCAGGGCTTCGGCAAGGTCCGCGTCGTCGATCTCTTCCAGCGCTTCTGCCAGAAACGACAGGGTCAGCATGTTGCGCGCCGCCTTTTCAGGCACCCCGCGCGAGCGCAGGTAGAAC
This sequence comes from Yoonia sp., assembly GCF_036770585.1. Taxonomy (GTDB): domain Bacteria; phylum Pseudomonadota; class Alphaproteobacteria; order Rhodobacterales; family Rhodobacteraceae; genus Yoonia. The sequence goes on from NZ_DAIPIW010000005.1 coordinate 2,578, forward strand.
AGCGCATCCTCGTCGATCGCACCCGAGGTCGAGCCATGTGAACAGGCCACGTCGTCGGCGTAGATTTCGAGCTCGGGCTTGGCGAGGAACTGGCTGTCGTCATCCAGCAAGAGCGACTGGCTGATCTGGTAGCCATCGGTCTTCTGCGCGCCCTCCTTGACCAGAATCTTGCCCTGAAACACGCCGGTGGCGCCGTTGCGCAAGACCTTCTTGAAAACCTGCCGGCTTTCGCAATTGACCGCATCATGGGTGATGAACACCGTGTCGTCATGGTGAAAGTCCTTGCCATCACCGACACAGACCCCCGCCACATGGGCGGTCGCATCATCGCCGATGATCTCGATCACGCATTCATTGCGGGTCAGGATACCGTTGAAGGTCAGTGTGAAGGACTTGAACGTCGCCTCTGCCCCGATCTGGGCAAAGCAATGGGTGACCGCCCGCCGTTCATGATCGCGGCCCTGCGCGCGGATATGGTGGAAGGTGCCGCCATCGGCGACCTGCACCTCCAGAACCTTGGAAAAGCGCGCCGCCGCCGGGCCGGTTTCCAGCACCGTGACCTCGGCCCCGGCCTCGACCTTGATGAGATTGTGCAGCGCCGCGTCCGAGGTTTCATCCTGATGCAGATAGATCAGGTTGACGGGCTTTGCAGCCTTGCCGGTCACGCGGATCGCGACGCCATCCGTCGCCGTGGCGGTATTCAGCGCGGCAAGCGCGCGGGCCACGGGCCTTTGGCCGCGGGATTCCAGAACGCCGTAGATATCCTTCGCCCAATGGATGTCGGTCTCGGCCACATCGGCCAATCGCTCGATCGTCATGCCTTCGGCGGCAAGATCATCAGAGGCTTCCGGATCGAAGACACCATCGACGAAGACGATACGCACACGATCGGTGTCGGCGAAAAGCGCCCCCTCATCGTTGTGAAACAGCGCGGCTTTCGGCGCATCCGCTGCGGTCAGCGAGGTCGGGTCCGTGTATTTCCAATACTCGTCCCGTCGCGTCGGCAGGCCCAACTGACGCACGCGGGCCAAGGCATCCGCCCGCGCGGCATTCATCCAGCCTGCGCCCTCCGGCAGGGTCAGATCCGCCAGTCGCGCCTCGGTCACGTCCTGTTTCAGTTTCGCCAGTGCCATCAGGCCACCTCTGCCATGATATCGGCATAGCCGTTGTTTTCCACCTCGAGCGCCAGTTCGGGCCCGCCGGACTTGACGATCCGGCCATCGGCCATGATGTGCACGATATCCGGTTTGATATGATCCAGCAGGCGCTGGTAGTGGGTGATCACAAGGAACGACCGCCCCTCCGAGCGCAGCGCATTCACGCCATCGGCCACCAGTTTCATGGCGTCCACGTCCAGACCGGAATCGGTTTCGTCCAGCACGCACATCTTCGGTTCAAGCATCGCCATCTGCAGGATTTCGTTGCGCTTTTTCTCGCCACCCGAAAAGCCCATGTTGACGGGGCGCTTCAGCATCTCGGCGTCGATCTGCAGGCTTTTTGCCTTTTCGCGCACGATCTTCAGGAAATCGCCCGCGCTCAACTCGTCCTCGCCGCGCGCCTTGCGCTGTGCGTTCACCGCGGTGCGCAGGAACGTCATATTGCCCACGCCGGGAATCTCGACGGGGTATTGAAACGCCAGAAACAGACCCGAGGCCGCGCGTTCCTCGGGTTCCAGCGCCAGCAGGTCTTGCCCCTCCAGCGTGGCCGATCCGGCGGTCACGACATAGCCGTCCTTGCCGGAGAGCACATAGGACAGCGTGGACTTGCCCGATCCGTTCGGCCCCATGATCGCATGAACCGTGCCGGGTGCGATGGACAGGTCCACCCCCTTCAGGATCTGCTTGTCTTCTTCCTCAAGTTTGACTTCCAGCCCTTTGATCTCAAGCATTTTTATCTCCTTAAAAGGTGGTTCGGCAAGGCCAAGCGAACCGCACCGGTGGTGTCCCGGTGCAGTGCAAGGCCGTTGCGATTGTCGGGTTTAGAACGAAAGGACGTTGGCGCCGACGATCAGCGACAGTTCCGTGGTCGAGGCCAGCACGCTGTCCACGTAATCCTGCGTATAGATCGCGGCCATCGGTTCGGGCCAGCGCCAGATCAGGTTGTGACCGGCCACCATCATCGCATAGATGCCCGCGACCTGTGAAAAGCGATCGAAGAGCGACCGTTTGCCCAAGAGCGCCGTGATCACCGCAACCATCCACAGCGCCAGAACCAGATCCAGCGCAAGAACGGTCAGCGCGGCCTCTGCCTCGGGGAAGTAGCGGACGCGGATCACCTGTCCGACGAAGTAGCCGAAGGCGCCCAGAACCGCCGAGACAATGAACAGGGCCAGAAAGGTCGGCTCTTTGTGGGCCTTGGCCTTCTTGATCTTGTCGCGGGGCACGCGCTTGGGAACATGCATGCCCAAATCCGGATCGTAATAGGATTTGTTGCGCGGATTGTTGATCCGGCCCACGCGACTTTTGAAATCGTTGATATCCTGCTTGCGATGCGCCATGACACCCCACACCCCTACCGTTGTCCCGAAGTGAGAATGCCGTGAAATCTTGGCAACAAATAGGCCGCAGCGTGACGGGCGCGCGACAATTATGATGGTCCCTCAGGGCCATGATCAGCCGACCGACCCTTCGAGACTGATCGCGACAAGCGCCTGCGCTTCCATGGCGAATTCCATCGGCAGGGCCTGCAGAACCTCTTTGCAGAAACCGTTCACGACCAGTGCCACCGCCTCTTCCTCGTCCATGCCGCGGCTGCGGCAATAGAACAACTGGTCGTCATCGACCTTGGAGGTGGTGGCCTCGTGCTCGACCCGGGACGAGTTGTTCTTCACCTCGATATAGGGCACCGTATGCGCCCCGCATTTGTCGCCGATCAGCAGGCTGTCGCATTGTGTGTAATTGCGCGACTGCTTGGCCTTGGGATGTATGGACACCAACCCGCGATAGGTGTTCTGCGCCTGTCCCGCGCTGATCCCCTTGGAAACAATGCGCGACTTGGTGTTCTTGCCCAGATGCACCATCTTGGTGCCGGTATCGGCCTGCTGCATGTTGTTGGCGATGGCGATGGAATAGAACTCGCCCTGGCTGTCATCGCCGCGCAGGATGCAGCTTGGATACTTCCATGTCACGGCAGAACCGGTTTCGACCTGCGTCCACATCACCTTGGCACGGTCGCCACGGCAATCGGCGCGCTTGGTGACGAAGTTGTAGATGCCGCCCTTGCCGTCCTCATCGCCCGGATACCAGTTCTGGACCGTGGAGTATTTCACCTCGGCGTCTTCCTCGACGATGATCTCGACCACGGCCGCGTGCAGCTGCGCGGTGTCGCGCTTGGGTGCGGTGCAGCCTTCGAGATAGGACACATAGGATCCCTTGTCGGCGATGATCAGCGTCCGCTCGAACTGGCCGGTGTTTTCGGCATTGATGCGGAAATAGGTCGACAGCTCCATCGGGCAGCGCACGCCGGGCGGGATGTAGACGAACGAGCCATCCGAAAACACCGCCGAGTTCAGCGTCGCATAGAAGTTGTCCGAAGGCGGCACGACCGAGCCGAGATACTTTTTCACCAATTCGGGATGTTTCTCGATCGCCTCCGAGATGGAACAGAAGATCACCCCCGCCTTTTCAAGCTCTTTCTGGAACGTCGTGCCGACCGAGACGGAATCGAAGACAGCATCCACGGCCACCTTGCGGCCTTCGGCGGGCGTATCCTCGGCCCCTTCGACACCGGCGAGGATCATCTGTTCCTTCAGCGGAATGCCCAGCTTTTCATAGGTGGCCAGCAGCTTGGGATCGACCTCGTCCAGCGACTTGGGCTTCGTCGCCATGCTTTTGGGGCGGGCATAGTAGTAGATGTCCTGAAAATCGATGTCAGGATAGTTGACCATCGCCCATGTCGGCTCTGTCATCTTTTCCCACCGCTGCAAGGCAGAGAGCCGCCATTCGGTCATCCAGGCGGGTTCGTTGTTCTTTGTGGAAATCAGGCGGACGATGTCGGGATTGACGCCCTTGGGCGCAAAGTCCATCTCGATCTCGGTTTCCCAGCCATACTTGTAGGCACCGGACAGTTCCTTGACCGCCTCGACGGTTTCCTGATCGACGCCGTCCTTGACCACGACTTTGTCCATAGCTGTCATCTTTCCGTTCCTCTCAAGCGGCCTGACGCCGCGCCATCTTCTTCGACCAGGCCTCGGCAAAGCGCGATACCTCGTCTTCCGTCGTCTCGATCCCCAGCGACACGCGCAACGCGCAGGCCGCCGCTTCATCGTCCAGCCCCAGCGCCCGCAGGACGCGGCTGGTCTTCACCTTGCCGCTGGAACAGGCGGAGCCTGCCGAAACGGCAAATCCCGCCAGATCCATGGCCATCACCTGGGTTTCGCCCTTCCAGCCGGATGTGACGAAACAAGAGGTGTTGGGCAGTCGCTTCTGCCCTTTCCCGACAAAAATAGTATTGTTTGAAGCGGCCTCAATGGCGCTTTCTAGAATATTTCTAAGTTTTTCGAC
>NZ_DAIPIW010000005.1:7179-67619 GCF_036770585.1 Yoonia sp.
CTGACCGCCAGCCCCTGCGGCAGGTCCTGCACGATCCCCGTCTCGGAATTGGCCAGTTGCAGCACCGACCGCGCGGGGTCCGCCACCTGCACCGTGCCCGCGACAACCGGCAAGACCGGATCAACCCAGGCATGGACCGCATCATGTTCGATCGGACCCGCCTGCAACCCGCGCCCCGCCAGCGCGAGGGCCGCCGCCTCGGTCGCGCCCGAGGTAAAGACCACATCGGCATTCGACGCGCCCACGGCCGCCGCCACCTGCGCGCGCGCTGTCTCGATCAGCGCCTTGGCCGCCCGCCCCTCGGCATGCACGGACGAGGGGTTGCCCAACAGATCCATCGCCGCAAGCATCGCCGCCCGCGCCTGTGGGCGCAGGGGGGTGGTCGCGTTATGATCCAGATAGGTGCGCATCATCCTGCCATTTGGTCCCCGGGGCAGCACCCCTATTCATCGATCACTTCGAAAAGCGCAGGCACCGCCGGACAGGGCGCCAGTTCATTGCCCACCACATCGGACAGGCGCGCCTGATGCAGAAATACATAGACATGGGCGCTCAGCCCTTCCCAAAGGCGGTTGGTCATCGACTGCGCGCGGCTTCCCGACGCCGCACCCGAGGCCCCCGCCCCCTTGTGCATGGCCGAGACGGTTTCATCCACCGCACCCAGAATTTCGGACACACGGATCGCCGAGGCGGGCCGCGCCAGCCGGTAACCACCCCCCGGACCGCGCACCGAAACCACCAGCCCCGCCCGGCGCAGCTTGACGAAAAGCTGCTCCAGATAGGGCAGCGAGATATCCTGACGCCTGGAAATCTCGGTCAGGTTCACAGGGCCCTCGGCGTCCTGCAACGCCAGATCAGCCAGCGCCACCATCGCATAGCGGCCTTTGGTGCTCAGTTTCATCGCCCATCCCGATCATTCCGCCGCCGAACGGCATTGACGCCGCAGACCTGCGACTTTACTTGAAAGGCCTGCGACATTTGGGCAATCGCCCAGATTAGAATCTTTCTAAGGTGCCTGAGCGTTTTCGTCAAGAATTTCGCCACACGACCATAAACGGACAAACAATGCCCGAAGTCATTTTCCCCGGACCGGAAGGCCGCCTCGAAGGCCGCTATCATCCGCAAAAGGACCGCGACGCCCCGATCGCGATCGTGCTGCACCCGCATCCGCAATTCGGCGGCACGATGAACAACCGTGTCGTCTACAACCTGCATTATGCTTTCTACAACATGGGTTTCACCGTTCTGCGGTTCAACTTCCGTGGCGTGGGGCGCAGCCAGGGCGAATACGATCAGGGCGTGGGCGAACTTTCGGATGCCGCCTCGGCTCTGGATTATCTGCAATCGATGAACTCCAACTCCAAGCATTGCTGGGTGGCCGGGTTCAGCTTCGGCGCTTGGATCGGCATGCAGCTTCTGATGCGCCGCCCCGAGATCACCGGCTTCATCTCGGTCAGCCCGCCCGCGAACATGTATGACTTCAGTTTCCTCGCCCCCTGCCCCTCGTCGGGACTGATCATCAACGGCAGCAACGACCGCGTCGCGCCGCCACAGGATACCGTCAGCCTCGTCAACAAACTGCACGAGCAGAAGGGCATCACCATCACGCATGAGGTGATGAACGGGGCCGGGCACTTCTTCGAGGACCCGCATATGGACCCGATGATCGACCACGTCCGCGCCTACGTCCGCCGCCGCCTGACCGAAAGCACGAGGTAGCCATGGCCGACAGCTATGTCGAACGGGTTGCAGGCGAGATCGCCGATCTCGCCATCGCCGATGAGATCGCATCGGGCGACATCACCATCGTCGACAAGATCGCCAAGGTGCTGGGATCCTCCTCGCAGACCCTGGAAGAGGCGTTCCTGACCGCCGTCCGTGTCCGCAAGGCCGAAGCCCGCGCGCGCGCCATGCTCGAAAAGCGCGCGCAGACGGGCTACGCGGACGTCACCGTGGAAACCCCCTCGGCAGAGGACGCGCCGGCCGAAGACGTGGCCATCGAACTTCCGGCAATCACGACACCGCAGAAATCCGACACCGCCACTGAACCGCAGGACGTGGCACCCGAACCGGCCAAAAGCCCCGATGATGACGGCAAGGCCGCCACCGACGAGGCGCTCGACAAGCTCAAACGCGCCGGCATCGGGATGCCCCGCCGCGTCCAGCGGTAACGACAGCGCAACGCGGCCTGCTGCAAGGCCCGCGGCGCTCTTGCTCCATTATTGGCCCGAAAATATCCTGGGGGAGGCCCGGATCCCATCCGGGACGGGGGCAAAGCCCCCATTGCAGCGATTGCCCCTATACAAACCCCGCGCACAAGCGTAGTGCCCCCCACGAACGACCGAAAGCCACATTCCCCGATGATCACCACCCTTGCCAACGCCCTTGCAAAACAGGGCTACGACACCCTCACCCCCGTCCAAGAGGCGGTGACAGCGGCAGGGCTGGAGACCCGTGATCTGCTGGTCTCGGCGCAGACCGGCTCGGGCAAGACCGTCGGTTTCGGTCTGGCCATCGGGCCGACGATCCTGACCGCGGATGGGCTGTTCGCGCCGACGACAGCACCCGTGGCCCTGGTGATCGCGCCCACGCGCGAACTGGCGATGCAGGTCAAACGCGAGCTTGCATGGCTCTATGCAGATGCAGGCGCGCAGCTGGCCTCTTGTGTCGGCGGCATGGATTTCCGCGACGAACGGCGCGCGCTGGAACGCGGGGCGCATATCGTGGTGGCCACCCCCGGCCGCCTGCGTGACCACATCATGCGTAATACCATCGACCTGTCGCAGATCCGCGCGGTCATCTTGGATGAAGCGGACGAGATGCTCGACCTCGGCTTTCGCGAGGATCTCGAATTCATCCTCGAAAGCGCCCCGGACGACCGCCGCACCCTGCTGTTTTCGGCGACGGTGCCGCCTGCGATCGCCAAGCTGGCCGAAAGCTACCAGACCGATGCGCTGCGGGTGACGACGACCGCGAAGGAAAGCCAGCACAAGGATATCGCCTATCTGGCCATGCAGGTGGCCAACCATGACGTCGATGCCGCGATCATCAACACGCTACGGTTTCACGATGCGCCGAACGCCATCGTCTTCGCCAATACCCGCGCGATGGTCACGCGGCTGACGACGCGCCTGTCGAACCGGGGCTTCTCGGTTGTGGCGCTGTCGGGTGAACTGACGCAATCGGAACGCTCGAACGCATTGCAGGCGATGCGCGACGGGCGCGCGCGGGTCTGTGTGGCCACGGATGTCGCCGCGCGCGGGATCGACCTGCCGAACCTCGAACTGGTCATCCATGCCGAACTGCCGACCAACCCCGAGACGCTGGTGCACCGGTCGGGGCGCACGGGCCGCGCGGGGCGCAAGGGCATTTCGGCGATGATCGTGCCGCCCAAGATGCGCAAACGCGCCGAGAACCTGCTGAAATGGGGCAAGCTTTCGGCGGAATGGACGACGCCGCCCTCCGCCGAAGAGATCACCGCCCGTGATGAAGAGCGCCTGCTGACCGATCCGGTCTGGTCGGAAGACTTCACCGAGGCCGAAACCGCCTTCGCCGCCAAACTGCTCGCCCAGCACGCCCCCGACAAGATCGCCGCCGCCTATCTGCGCCTCTATGCAGGCAAGGTCTCGGCCCCCGAGGACCTGTCGGACGATATCGCCACACCCCCGCCTAGCGATCGCAAACGCGAGGCCCAGCCCTTCGGCCCGTCCCGCTGGTTCCGCATCGACATCGGCCGCGAAGGCAAGGCCGAGGCGCGCTGGCTTTTGCCCATGCTCTGCAAGGCGGGCGACATCACCAAGCGCGAGATCGGCGCGATCCGGATTCAGGACACCGAAACCTTCGTCGAAATCGCAGAACCTGCGGTCGCGGGTTTCCTGCGCGCGATCGGCCCTGACATGTCGCTCGAAAATCAGGCGACACTGACCGCGCTGGACGGTGCGCCGCAACTGGGGGCGCGCGGTCCACGCAAGACCAAGCGCGACTATGACGACCGGCCCGCTGCCCCCGGCAAACCGGAGCGGCCAGAGCGCCCCGCGCGTGCCGAGCCTTCAAGCGGTGCCGAAAAGGCCCGCAAGCCGCGTCAAAAACCTGCACAAGCAGAGGGCACCGGACGTCCCGCCGATCAATCCAAGGCAGAAGGTGTCAAACCCTACCGCAAGCCCGAAGGCGGCAAGCCGCCCTACAAAGGCAAAGCTGGCGACGCGAAGCCGCCCTATAAGGGCAAAGCTGGCGATGCGAAGCCACCCTACAAGGGCAAGTCCGGCGATGCCAAACCGCCTTACAAGGGCAAGGCGGACGGCAAGAAACCGCCTTTCAAGGGCAAATCCGCAGGCAAACCTGACGGCAAGCCCCGCCACGACAGCCGCCCTGCAGCCGACAGCCGGCCCAAGACAGATGCCAAGGATACCTCCAAGCGCTTTACCCCGCCGGGTGGAAAAGCCAAGCCCCGCAAGGGCTTGGCCAAAGGGGCGCATGCGCCGCCAAGGCGCGGCAAGCCCTGACCGGACAACCACCGGTTACATTTTTGTCACGCGTCGGCTGTGTTGAAGAAAATAGCATCTCGCCAGAAACACATGACCCGACGTAACCTGTCTTCACGAGCACGCAAAAGGACCAGCAAAATGGCCAATGCACCACAGACCCAACAACCACAGCAACCCGGCGCGCATACGCCTGCCCCTGCCCAGACAACGCAGACGCAGGATATCCCCGCCCAGCCGACATCGTCCGTCATCTTCCGCGACTACGCAAGCATCTGACGGCGCACCACCTTCTGGGCCAGTGAGGCCCGATAGACCGCAGGGTCCTCCTCCCAGACCCTCGGTTTGCCCTCACTGGCCTCTTTTTTTGGCCTTGGATAATCTTGGCCCATGGCAGCAGTCAGCACGATCAGAAACATCGGTCCGGCGTTCGAGAAATCCCTCAACGCCGCAGGCATCATGAGCGCAGAAGAGTTGCGCGAGATCGGCGCCGACGCCGCCTATGCCAGGCTTCTGGAAAACGGCGAGCGGCCGCATTTCATCGGCTATTATGTGCTGCACATGGCCTTGCAGGGTCGCCCGTGGAACGACTGCAAGGGCGAGGAAAAGAAAGCCCTGCGCGCGCGGTTCGATGCGCTGAAGGCGGGCAGTTTCGATCAGGGCCGGTCAGAGCTGGAACGGATCCTCGACCAGATCGGTGTGATCGCCGCACCAAAAGAAAAACCGCCCGCATCGGGGTGATGCGGGCGGTTTATGTCGTGACCCGTAGGTCGGGGTTCACCCCGACTTAGCCCACCAGTTCCAGACCCGAGAAGAAGAAGGCGATCTCTTCGGCTGCGGTCTCGGGTGCATCGGACCCGTGGACCGAGTTTTCACCGATCGACAGGGCGAATTCCTTGCGGATCGTGCCGGGGGCGGCATCGGCGGGGTTGGTCGCGCCCATGACTTCGCGGTTCTTGGTGATGGCGTCTTCGCCTTCCAGAACCTGCACGACGATCGGTTCCGAGATCATGAATTCGCAAAGCTCGTCGAAGAAGGGGCGGTCCTTGTGGACGCCGTAGAAGGTCTGCGCCTGTGCCAGCGTCAACTGGATGCGCTTGGAGGCGACGACGCGCAGGCCGGCCTCTTCGAATTTGGCGATGATCTGGCCGGTCAGGTTGCGCTTGGTCGCGTCCGGCTTGATGATCGAGAATGTGCGTTGGATAGCCATGTGAGCCTCATGTTTGCGGTCGGGCGACGTGCCCTTTCATGTGATGGCTGCGCCCTACCACGGGCGATTTGCCATGAAAACCCAAATTGCGCGGCGGATATCAGTTGGATAGCTTGCGCATATGGTCGCGCTTCTTTTTCATCCGGTCTTCGGCAGGCTCTTTGCCGCGCAGGTGCTGGCCCTTGTCGGGACGGGGCTCTTGACGGTGGCGCTTGGGCTGCTGGCCTTCGATCTGGCCGGCGCCGCTGCCGGGGCCGTGCTTGCCACGGCCTATACCGTCAAGATGGTGGCCTATGTCGGCCTGTCGCCCGTCGCCGGTGCGCTTGTGGCGCGGGTGCCGCGCAAGCTGGTGCTGATCACCGCCGACCTGATCCGTGCCTGCGTCGCCCTTGCCCTGCCCTTCATCACCGAGGTCTGGCAGATCTATCTGGCGATCTTCCTGCTGCAAACCGCCAGTGCGGTCTTCACGCCCACGTTTCAGGCGACGATCCCGGATATCCTCGGCGATGAAGACGACTACGCCAAGGCCCTGTCCCTGTCGCGTCTTGCCTATGATCTGGAAAACCTGCTCAGCCCCGCAATCGCGGGCCTTCTGCTTTTGGTGATCAGCTATCACTGGCTTTTCGGGGGGACCGTTCTTGGCTTTCTGCTGTCGGCGCTGATCATCGCGCGGACCGCCCTGCCCGCGCGCAGCACGCCCAAGGACCGCCCCTTCCGCGCGCGGCTGACACGGGGCATCCGTATCTATATCGCGACGCCGCGCTTGCGCGGCCTGTGGTTCCTGACGCTGACCGCCGCCGCAGGCAGCGCCTTCGTGATCGTGAATACCGTCGTGGTCGTGCGCGAGGGCTTTGGCCTTGCCGACAGGGATGTGGCCCTTGCGCTGGCCTGCTTTGGAGCAGGCTCGATGGCCGCCGCGCTGACACTGCCTGCGCTTTTGCGGTCGCTCTCTGACCGTCCGGTGATGATCGGCGGCGCGGCCCTGATGACGGCGCTGATGCTGCTCTTGGCAGTTCTGGCCCCGTCATGGCCGCTGTTCCTGATCGTCTGGGCGCTGATGGGTCTGGGCTATGCGGCCATCATCACCCCCAGCGGCCGCCTCTTGCGACGCTCTGCCCACCGCGAGGACCGTCAGGCGGCCTTCACCGCGCAATTCACCCTCAGCCATGTCTGCTGGCTGATCACCTATCCCTTGGCGGGGTCGACGATGACGGCTTGGGGCATGGCCGCATCCATGGGCATCCTCGCGGCGGTCGGCCTCTTTGGCATCGGTATGACGCTTTGGGTCTGGCCCGAGGGCGATCCGGTCGTGGTGACACACTCTCACCCCGATCTGCCGGACAACCACCCGCATCTTGCCGGCAAAGGGCACACGCACACGCACGCCCTGATCATCGACGATGAACACCACGTCTGGCCGACACATGGCTAATGGCGCGCGCGCGTCTGGCTGGCACCACCTCGAGCAAGCCCGCCGCGACCACCAGTGCCCCGCCAATGATCTGCGGCGCGGTCAGGTGATCACTGATCAGGATCGCGGCTGACAGGGCGGCGACCGGCACCTCGACCATAAGCAGGATACTGGTGCGCGCCGGATCAAGCTTTGGTGTCGCCCACATGATCCCGATCAGCAGACAGGCCCACCAGAAAGCCCCCGTGACGACAACCCCGCCCACCAGTCCGGCCAGACCGGCCGGTCCCGCAAGGCCCGGCCAGCCGCTGAGAAAAGGTGCAAGCACCAGCCCCCCGCCAAAGGCACCGCCCACGAAAACGAAGGCCCCCGCCACGGGCGGCATCGTCGGGCGAACGCGGATGCCGATACTCGCCACCGCCCAAAAGAGACCTGCCAGAAGCCCCAGCCACTCGCCCAAGGCGCGCGGAACCGGCAAGGCCCCGTCGCCGCCCAGCATCATCGCCAGCCCCGCAAGCCCGCAGACCAGAACAAGCAGGCGGATGCGGGTGATCGGCCAGCCCATCCACCAGCGGCCCAGCAGCGTGGCCCAGACGGGCGCCAGAAAGAACAGGATCACCACGATGGCGACCTGTCCGTAGATATAGCTGACCGAATAGAGAAAGAACGAAAAGCCGCCCAAGGCGGTGGCGGCCAGCGCCAGTTTGTCCGCCCGCCGCAAGGCCGCCCGCGCGCGCCATGCGAAGGGCAACAAAACCAGCGTCCCGGCCAGCCCCGCCGCAACACTTCCCCATGCGCCGCTCAGCCCCAGGCCCGCGATCCCGCGCACGGGCAGCCAGTAAAGGCCCCAGAAGGCCCCCGCAAGAAAAACGACCAGGGATGCAAGCAATGACAGGCGCGATGATTCCATGACAGACCAGTAGCGAGGGGCGATGCCGAAGGCCATCCCTGCCCCATTGACCGCGCTGCGGTGATCCATCATAGCGCGGGACATGCTCAAGATTTCCGACATCACCTATTCCGTCGAAGGCCGCACACTGGTCGAAAACGCCACCGTCACGATCCCCACCGGCCACAAGGTCGGGCTTGTGGGGCGCAACGGGTCCGGCAAGACGACACTTTTCAAGATCATCCGCGGCGAGATGGTGCTGGATACCGGCAGCGTCAGCATCCCCAAGGGCTGGAAGATCGGCGGCGTCAGCCAAGAGGTGCCGGGCAATGACGTGAGCCTGATCGATACCGTGCTGGCGGCCGACAAGGAGCGGGCAGCGCTGCTGGCCGAGGCCGAAACCGCCACCGATCCCACCCGCATCGCCGAGGTGCAGACGCGGCTTGCCGATATCGACGCATGGTCGGCCGAGGCGCGCGCCGCCACCATCCTGCGCGGGCTGGGGTTTACGCCGGACGAACAACGCATGCCCTGCGCGGCCTTCTCGGGCGGCTGGCGGATGCGCGTGGCGCTGGCGGCGGTTCTCTTCAGCGAACCTGATCTGTTGCTGCTGGACGAACCCACCAACTACCTCGATCTGGAAGGCGCGCTCTGGCTTGAAGCCTATCTGGTCCGATACCCCCACACGGTCCTGATCGTCAGCCACGACCGCGAACTGCTGAACCGGTCGGTGGGTGGTATCCTGCATCTCGAAAACAAGGGGCTGATCTACTATACCGGCCCCTACGACACCTTCGCCAGACAACGCGCCGCAAACCGCGCCGTGCAGGCCGCCGCCGCCAAGAAGCAACAGGCGCAGCGCGAACACCTGCAGGCCTTCGTCGACCGCTTCAAGGCCAAGGCCTCGAAGGCGAAACAGGCGCAATCCCGCGTCAAGATGCTGGAAAAGATGGAAACCATCCGCGCCCCCGAAGATGCCGCGCGCACCGTCTTCACCTTCCCCGAACCCGAGGAACTCTCGCCCCCCATCATCGCCACCGAAGCGGCCGCCGTCGGCTATGGCAACCACATCGTGTTGCACGATCTGAACCTGCGCATCGATCAGGACGACCGGATCGCGCTGCTGGGCCGCAACGGCGAGGGCAAATCGACCCTGTCCAAGATGCTCTCGGACCGCCTGCCGGTCGCGCGCGGCAAGATGGTGCGGTCCAACAAGCTGCGCATCGGCTTTTTCGCCCAGCATCAGGTCGAGGAACTGCGGGTCGAGGAAACACCCCTGCAGCATCTCTTGCGCGAACGCCCCGAGGAAGGACAGGCCAGACTGCGCGCCCGTCTGGCGGGCTTCGGCCTGGGTGCCGATCAGGCCGAAACCGAGGTCGGCAGGCTCTCGGGCGGGCAAAAGGCGCGGCTGTCGCTACTGCTTGCCACGCTGCCCGCGCCGCATCTGCTGATCCTCGACGAGCCGACAAACCACCTCGACATCGAAAGCCGCGAAGCGCTGGTCGAGGCGCTGACCGCCTATTCGGGTGCCGTCATCCTTGTCAGCCACGACATGCACCTTCTGTCGATGGTCGCGGACAGGCTTTGGCTGGTGAAAGACGGGCATGTGAAGCCTTATGAGGACGACCTCGAAGCCTACCGCAAGATGCTGCTGTCGGTCGACAAGCCCGCCGAAAAGGAAAAACCTGCCGCCCCCAAGGCGCCGAAACCCAGCCGTGACGAGATCCTCAGCCTGCGGGCAGAGGTGCGCAAATGCGAAGAGCGCGTCAATAAAATCAACGCGATGCGCGACAAACTTGCCAAGAAGCTCTCTGATCCTGCGCTCTATGAAGACGGCAAGGCGGGCGAGCTGGCCACATGGAACAAGAAATACGCCGAAGTGATGGAAGGGCTCGAAAGGGCCGAGGCACTCTGGATGGCGGCCTTGGAAAAGCTGGAAAAGGCCGAAAAGGCATGACGGGCCCCTTGCTTCTTTTGGCCAAAAATATCCCCCCCGGAGGGCATCAAATTTCGAGAAATTTGATCGTCACATCACAAGGGCACGCAAAATGACCGAACTTCCCGTGCTGATCACAGCCTTTACCACGCTCTTCATCATCATCGACCCGCCGGGACTGGCGCCGGTCTTCATCGCGCTGACCCAAGGGATGGACGCGGGCCAACGCCGGGCCATCGCCATTCGTGCCTTCCTTGTGGCCTTGGCGCTGATGATGCTCTTTCTCTTTACCGGCGAGGCGGTCCTGAACTTCATCGGCATCTCGATGGACGCTTTCCGCATCGCGGGCGGCATCCTCTTGTTCCTGACGGCGCTCGACATGCTGTTCCAGAAACGACAGGCCCGCCGCGAGGAAAACGCAGCAGAAGGTCAGGCCGAACATCAGGAGGATCCGTCGGTCTTCCCGCTCGCCCTGCCGCTGATCGTGGGACCGGGGGCGATCACGACCGTGATCCTGCTGGCCGGTCAGTCGCAAACGGCGGCCAGCCATGTCGCCATTGCCGCGGTGGTCCTTTCGGTGCTGCTGATCGTCCTTCTGGCCTTCCTTGCCGCCCCCGCCATCGAACGCGCGCTGGGCAAGACCGGCCTCAATATCGTGACCCGTGTTCTGGGGATGCTGCTGGCCGCATTGGCGGTGCAATTCGTTCTTGATGGCCTGCGGGGCTTTGGTATCGGCGGATAGGCCCTATATCCAGACCATGAGCACCGATCAGATCCTGCAACTGACCTATCTTGTCCTTCTGGCCGCCGCCATCGGCGGGTCGGCCATCGTCGCGGGCCGCAAGGAGTGGGGCAAGATGGCCCAGCAAGCGGCGATCTGGGCCCTGATCTTTGTCGGCGTCATTGCCGCCTACGGCCTGTGGGAAGATATCCGCAGCGATGTCGCCCCGCAGCAATCGCTGGTCGATGCCGGCACCATCGCCGTGCCGCGCAGCCCTGACGGGCATTTTCACCTGACGCTCGATATCGCCGGAACGCCTGTCAATTTCGTGGTCGATACCGGCGCCACGCAAGTCGTGCTGTCGCAACGCGACGCGGTGCGCATCGGCCTTGACCCCGACAGCTTGCGCTTTTCCGGCTTCGCCCGCACCGCCAACGGCGAGGTGCGCACGGCCCCCGTGACCCTGGAAACCGTCAGCCTCGAAGGCATCGTCGACCGCGATGTCAGCGCCGTGGTGAACGGCGGCGCGATGGAGGGCTCGCTTCTGGGGATGAGCTATCTGTCCCGCTTTGACCGGATCGAGATGTCCGGCAATCAACTGGTGCTGCAACGATGATCCGCGTTCTTGTGCTGATCGGGCTTCTGGCCGCCTGTGCGCCGCAGCCGCAGGCCCTGCCGGACGATTTCGATTCAAGCTTCGCTTTCTGAGGGCGTCTCGGCCTTCTTGACCCAACGCCCGCCATCCTGCGCCCAGTATTGCGCGGGGCATCCGGCAGCGGTCAGGTTCTTCCACTGGTCGCGCGCCTGCTGCACCGCATCGCCGTCCTGCCCGTCGAAGATGATGCAGACCCGCGCGCAGGCCGCGACCTCGTCGGCGGTCACGGCGGCACCGGTCACGCTCATCACGCAGGCAAAACCGTCAGCCGGCGCATCCCCCAGCAGGATCGGCTGCGCGGCATCATGCGGCCCGCCCGCCTGCCCGTGCGGCAGGAAACCGTCCTCGGGTCGCTCCCAGAGCACCGCATCGAGCCGGTCCATCACCGCCCGGTCAGTGCCGCGCACCAGCACGCGCCAGCCTGCCTCGCGCGCCTTGCCCAGAAGGACGGGCAGGGTCACCTCGAGCGGCGTTTCCGTCAGGTGGTAGAAATAGACCGCGCCCATGTCTGCCTGTCAGCCCTCGTAATTGTCGGCGATCAGCCGGTTCAGCGCCAGAACGCCCCATCCCGTCGCACCCGCCGGGGCCAGGGCCGTCTCTTTCTTCACCGCCGCCGTGCCCGCGATATCAAGGTGAATCCACGGCACGTCTTCCTTCACGAACCGTTGCAGGAACTGCGCCGCCGTGATCGCTCCCGCCGTTCGGCCGCCCACGTTTTTCATATCGGCAATCCGCGATTTCAGCAGCGCGTCATAGGCCGGTGCCAGCGGCAGACGCCAGGCCCCCTCGCCCTCGGCGGCAGCGGCCTTGAGGAACCTGTCGCAAAGCGCATCGGAATTGGAAAACACGCCCGCGTTCTCATGCCCCAGCGCGGTGATGACCGCCCCCGTCAGGGTCGCAAGGTTGATCATGCCCACCGGCTTGAACCGCTCCTGCGCGTACCAAAGCACATCGGCCAGCACCAGACGCCCCTCGGCGTCGGTATTGATGATCTCGACCGTGTCGCCCTTCATCGACCTGACCACATCGCCCGGCCGCGTCGCCCCGCCCGAGGGCATGTTTTCCACCAGCCCCACCAGCCCGACGACATTCGCCTTGGCCTTGCGCAGCGCCAGCGTCCGCATCACCCCCGCCACGACACCGGCCCCGCCCATGTCCATCGTCATCTCTTCCATGCCGCCCGCAGGCTTGAGGCTGATCCCGCCGGTATCGAAAACCACACCCTTGCCGACCAGCGCAAAGGGGGCCGCGTCGCCGCCGCCCTTCCATGACATCACGACGACCTTGGACGGGCTGTCGGACCCCTGCCCGACGCTCAGCAATGTGCGCATCCCAAGTCGCTTGAGGTCATCTTCCTCGAGGATTTCCACATCGAGACCCAATTCCTGCATCGCCGCCAGCCGCGCGGCGAAATCATCGGTGGTCAGGATATTGGCCGGTTCATTGACCAGATCGCGGGTGAAGAACACACCTTCCGCGATGGCGGCGAGCGGACCGGCCGCCTTGGCGACCGCCTCGGGGCGTGCGACCATGAAGGTGACCTTGCCCTTGGGCTTGGGATCGGCGGTCTTGTGGTCGTCAAAGCTGTAGCCGCGCAGGGCCAGACCCAAGGCGATTTCCTCGGCGCGCTGGATATTGCCTGCCAGAACCACAAAATCGGCATTGCCTTGCGCCTTGGCGATCTGCGCACCGGCCTTGCGCGCGGCGCTGACCGATGGACGGCGGCCCAGCTTGACCACGCAGACCGCCTCGGCCGACAGACCAGAGGGATACCCCAGCGAGACCAGATCACCCTCGGCCATCTTCTCGAAGGCCGGGCTGGCCACGCACCGCGCGACCGCCTTGCGGCTTAGCGCGTTGATCCGCCGCGCGCCCTGATCCAGCTTGCCGTCTGCGCCCACAAAGACGACGATCCCGCCCGCCGCATCGGCAAGCGTATCGAGCGAGATGTCCTTGAACTGGATTTCGGCGGGTGTCGGCATTGCGGGCTCCTCGGCATTTTCCGGCTGATCTTCGGCCTACCTTATCAACTGCCGATGGGATGAACAGATAGCGGTTCAATCCGCCGCAGGCATGGGCTAGTTTGCCGCCAACGCGCGTAAGGGAAAGGCGGCAGGATTGGCCCGATTTGACAGATACATGCTGTCGCAACTGATGGTGCTTTTCGGCTTCTTCAGTCTGGTGCTGATCCTGATCTACTGGATCAACCGCGCGGTGATCCTATTCGACCGGCTGATCGCCGACGGCCAGTCGGCGGCGGTGTTTCTGGAATTCACGGCCCTTTCGCTGCCCGGCGTGATCCGGCTGGCCCTGCCCATCGCGGCCTTTGCCGCTGCCGTCTACGTCACCAACCGCATGTCCACCGAAAGCGAGCTGACCGTGGTGCAGGCGACCGGCTATTCGCCATGGCGACTGGCGCGGCCGGTGCTTTACTTCGGGCTGATCGTGGCGGTGATGATGTCGCTTCTGATGCACGTCCTTGTGCCGCTCAGTGCCGCGCGACTGTCCGAAAGACAATCCGAGATCGCCGCCAACCTGTCCACGCGGCTGCTGACCGAAGGCCAGTTCATCGAGCCCATCGACGGCGTCACCTTCTACATCCGCGAAATCACCCCGCAGGGCGAGCTGCTGGACATCTTCCTGTCCGATGACCGCGCCGCGCGCGAGGAAATCATCTATACCGCCTCCCGCGCCTTTCTGCTGCGCGAGGGCGAGACGACGCAACTGGTGATGATCAACGGCATGGTGCAGACCCTGCGCAAAGAGGACAGACGGCTCTTTACCACGCGGTTCGACGATTTCGCCTACAACATCGGCAGCCTGATCGAGGCACCGACAGCAGGCGGGCGCAGGGACAGCCATCTGAGCACATGGGAGCTGATCAACCCGACACCTGACATCATCGCCGAAACCCGCAAGACCGAAGCGGAATTGCTCAGCCGTGGGCACGACCGGATCAATCAGTCACTCTTGGGGATCATGGCGGCCCTGCTGGGCTATGCCGCGCTGATGGTGGGCGGCTACAGCCGCTTTGGCGTCTGGAAACAGATCGTCGGGGCGATCTTCCTGATCATTCTCGTCAAGGCGTTCGAGTCGGTCGGGCTGACCGCCTCGCGGGGGGACGCGCGGCTGTGGTTCGCTGCCTACCTTCCCACCATCGCAGGGGCCCTGATCGTGACCGGACTTCTGGTCTGGGCCGCGCATCCCGACTTGTTGCGCCGTCGCAGGGATGCGGGGCCTGCGACATGATCCTGCACCGCTATTTCGCCCGGCGCTTTTTGCGGACCTTTCTGGGGATCACGGGGATCTTCTTCATGATGATCCTCTTTATCGACCTTGTGGACCAGTTGCGGCGCTTTGGCGGAAGTGAGGCGGCCTTCGGTGACCTTCTTGTGCTGACCCTCTTCAATCTGCCCGCGGCGGTCTACCAGATCATGCCGCTGATCGTCATTCTGGCCAGTATCGCGCTGTTTCTGGGGCTTGCGCGGTCCTCTGAAATGGTGGTGACCCGTGCGGCGGGGCGTTCGGCCTTGCGCGCACTGACCGGGCCCTTGGCGGTTTCCCTGATCATCGGCCTTGTCAGCGTGGCGGTGTTCAACCCGATCGTCGCGGGCACGACCAAGCAGTCCGAGGCGCGCGTCGATGCGCTGCGCGGCAATGCCTCGGTCCTGTCGATCGGGTCCACCGGCCTCTGGCTCAGACAGGGGTCGGAGGTCAGCCAGACGGTCATTCGCGCGCAAAGCGCCAATCTCGACGGCACCGAACTGCGCGACGTGACCTTCCTGACCTACACCACCACAGGCGATCCCGTGCAGCGCATCGAGGCGGCGCGCGCGGTCCTGCGGCCCGGCAGTTGGGAGCTGACTCAAGCGAAGCTCTGGCCGCTGTCGGATGTGGCCATCCCCGAAGCGCAAGCAACCCTGCACGAGGTCTTCCAGATCCCCTCGACACTGACCGTGGACGAGATCCGCAACAGCTTTGGCGCGCCCTCATCCATCCCGATCTGGGAACTGCCCGCCTTCATCGAACGGCTGCAACGGGCGGGACTGTCCGCACAGCGCCATCTGGTCTGGTTTCACAGCGAACTGGCGCTGCCGGTGTTTCTGTTGTCCATGGTGATGATCGGGGCCAGCTTCACGCTGCGCCACCAAAGGGGCGGACGCACGGGGCTGATGGTGCTCTTCGCCATCGTGCTGGCCTTTGTGGTCTATTTCATCCGCAACTTCGCAATGGTGCTGGGCGAGAACGGCCAGCTGCCCGCCGTTCTTGCGGCATGGGCGCCACCGGTCGCCGCCATCGGCCTGTCGCTTGGCTTTCTTTTGCACAACGAGGACGGCTGATGCGGCTTTTCGCCTTCGTTCTGGCCTTGCTCTGGCCGCTTGGCCTTGGCGCGCAGCAGGCGGCGCAGCTGATCGCGGACCGCGTGATCCTGAACGGCGCAGGCCAGTTGATCGCGACAGGCAACGTCACGGCCTTTTATGACGGCGCGGAACTCTCGGCATCGGAGATCCTCTACGATCAGGCGAACGATACGCTGCAGATCACCGGCCCCATCGTCATCCGGCTTGCCGATGGCACGCTTCTGACGGCGTCGCGGGCCGACCTCGACCCGCAGTTGGAGAACGGCATCCTTCTGGGGGCCCGCATCGTGCTGGATCAGCAACTGCAACTGGTCGCCAACCAGATCGACCGGCAAGAGGGGCGCTATTCCCAGCTTTACAACACCGCAGCCACCGCCTGCCGCGTCTGCGGCGATGGCCCGCCGTTGTGGGAAATCCGCGCCGCGCGCGTGATCCACGACGATGTCGAACGCCAGCTCTACTTTCAGGACGCCAGCCTGCGCATTCGCGGCATCCCCGTTCTCTGGGTGCCACGGATGCGCCTGCCCGATCCGACGCTGGACCGCGCGACCGGCCTTCTGGTGCCGCAGCAGCGCAATACCAACCGTCTGGGGTTCGGGCTGAAACTGCCCTATTTCTTCACGCTGGGCGATAGCCGCGATCTGACCGTGACACCTTATGTCTCGCCGGAAACCCGCACGCTGGAACTGCGCTACCGGCAGGCTTTCCGCAACGGAACCTTTCAGGCCGAGGGCGCGATCAGCCAGGACACCCTTCTCGACGGCACCCGCGCTTATCTGTTCATGTCGGGGGATTTCGACCTGCGCGATGGCTACCAGCTTGACTTCGACGTCGAGAGCAGCAGCGACCCCGGCTATCTCAGCGCCTATGGCTATTCCGACAAGGACCGGCTTGACAGTGCCGTCTCGCTCTTGCGGGTCCGCGACGGGACGCTCTTCAAGACCCGGCTGACCTTCTACGAAACGCTGCGCAATGACGAAAGCCGCGACTCGCTGCCGCCGGTGGTGGCCGACCTCAGCTACAGCCGCAGCAGCGCCGGCCCCTTTGGCGGACGCCTGCACTACACCGCCAGTCTCGACGCCGCCTACCGCACCAGCAACACCGACGGCGACGAGGGCCGCGACGTCCTGCGCGGCGGCGGCGAGGGCCGATGGGCGCGCACGTGGATCCTGCCGCAAGGCGTGCTGGCCGAGGCTGATCTGACCGCCCGCGCCGACCTTTTCGCCGTGGCCGACGATAGCGCCTATCCGGCCACCGACCTGCGGTTCGCACCCGCGGCCGGCCTGACGCTGCGCTGGCCCCTGATCGCCACCAGCGCCTCGGGTGCCACGCAGGTGATCGAGCCGGTGATCCAGGTCGCCTGGGCCGAAAGCTATGGCGCCACCCCGCCCAACGAGGACAGCACCCGCACCGAGCTGGACCGCGCCAATCTTTTCGCCCTGTCGCGCTTTGCCGGTGAAGACGCGGTCCAGACCGGCCCGCAAGTGGCCGCCGGTCTGTCGTGGTCACGCTTCGGCGCCGAAGGGCTGGAAACCACGCTGGTGGTCGGACGTGTCATCCGGCAAGAGCCTGACCCCGACTTTACCCCATCCTCGGGCCTTGATGGCGATGCCTCCGACTGGCTGGTGGCGGGACAGATCAGCGGGCTTGGCGGCTTTCTCTTCGACGCCCGCAGTCTCTGGGACGCCGACGACGGGCTGAACGTGGCCGACAGCCGGATCAGCTGGCGCAACGACTGGATCACGCTCGGGGCGAATTACATCTGGCAAAGTCCCGACATGAGCGAGGGCCGGACCGGAACGATCTCGGAATGGACCGTCGAATCCGTCTTCGCCATCAACCAGACATGGACGCTGGACGTCGGCGGGCGCTATGACATCGCCGCCGACCGCCCCGTCAGCGCTGATCTGGGCGTGACTTGGCAGAACGAATGCGTGACGGTTGACGTTTCCGCCTCGCGCCGCTTTGCTTCCTCCGATACAGTCGATCCGACGACGACATTCGGGATCAGCGGCAGCATCGGCGGCTTTTCCACCGGACGCGCGGCGGGCGGTCTGACAACAGGATGCGGGAACTAAGAAGCATGACAAGTAGAACAAGGTGCTGCGCAAAAGCTTTGGCAGGCGTTCTGGGATTGGCCCTGATGGTGCTGGCCCCTGTGACCGCCGCGGCGCAGGGACAGACGGGTGTCGCTATCGTGGTCAATGACCGCGCGGTGACGAACTTTGAATTGAACCAGCGGATGCTCTTGCTGGAAGCCTTCAACACTCCCGGCGATCTGCGCGAAATCGCCCGCGAGGGGTTGATCGAGGACCGGCTCAAACAGCAGGAAATGTCCCGTTTCAACCTGCAAATCGCCCCCGGTGCCTTGCAGGCCGAACTTGATTCCTTCGCCGAACGCGCCAACCTGACCCTGCCCGAATTCGAGCGTGTCCTTGCCGCGCGCGGGATTGCCCCGGAAACCTTGCGCGATTTTGTCGAGATCGGCGCGCTCTGGCGCGATTTCGTGCGCGGGCGCTTCAACCGCGAAGTCACAGTGACCGAGGCGGACGTGGACCGCGCCATTGCACAGGCCGGCGCAGCCCCGACCCAGATCGAAGTCCTGCTGTCCGAAATCATTATCGTCGTCACCCCCCAGAATGAAGCGCGGGCGCGCGAAGTGGCCCAGCGGATTTCACGGATCCGCAGCTTCGACGAATTCTCGACCGCCGCCAGCCAGGCCTCGGCCCTGCCCTCGCGGGAAAACGGCGGCCGGATCGACTGGGTGCCTGCGTCGAACTATCCGCCACAGATCGCATCGCTGCTTCTGGACCTCGATATCGGCGAGGTGACCGAGCCGATCGAGATTCCCAACGGTATCGCCTTCTTCCAGAAGCGCGGCCAGCGCGAGGCGCGCCGCCCCGACACCACCCTCGCCAGCATCGACTATGCCGCCTATTACATACCCGGCGGGCGCACGCCCGAGGCCCTGGCCATCGCCGCTGACGTCGCGGCGGACACCGACACCTGCGATGACCTTTATGGCATCGCCCGCGACCAACCGCGCGAGGTGCTGGACCGTGTGGTGCTGCCACCCGACGAGATCGCCGCGGATATCGCGCTTGAACTCGCCCGGCTTGACCCGGGCGAGGTCTCGACCAACCTGACCACCAACAACGGACAAACGCTGGTGTTCCTGATGCTCTGCGCGCGCAACCAGACGGGCAGCGAGGCGGTGAACCGCACCGCCATCGCCAACCAGATCCGCAGCCAGCGGCTGGGCGCGCTCTCCGATGCGCTGATCGCCGACCTTCGGGCCGCCGCCGATATCCGGCCCTGATGCGCCCTGTCGCGGTCAGTTGCGGCGAACCGGCGGGGATCGGCCCTGAAATCGCGGCAGCGGCATGGCATGCACTGGGGGATGACCTGCCGTTGGTCTGGCTGGGTGACCCGCGCCACCTGCCCAAGGGCACGCCGGTTCACGAAACGGATGACCCCGCCGATCAGCGCCCTGGCAAGCTGACCGTGCTGGCGCGCGATTTCGGCCCGCCCGCAATCCCCGGCCAGCCCGA
This sequence comes from Yoonia sp., assembly GCF_036770585.1. GTDB lineage: Bacteria > Pseudomonadota > Alphaproteobacteria > Rhodobacterales > Rhodobacteraceae > Yoonia. Next base: position 26,395 of record NZ_DAIPIW010000005.1, read on the forward strand.
TCCCGCCCATGCCCAGGGCGTGATCGACGCGATTGCCGATGCTGTCGCGCTGGTGCAGGACGGCAGGGCCCGCGCGCTCTGCACCGCACCGATCCACAAGGCCGCGCTGATCGAGGGGGCCGCTTTCGCCTACCCCGGCCATACCGAATATCTCGCCGCGCTGGCGGGCCGGCATCGGGTGGTGATGATGCTGGCCTGCGACGCGCTGCGGGTGGTGCCCGCGACGATCCACATCCCGCTGAAGGATGTGCCGCAACAGCTGACGGCCAGCCTGCTGACGGATACGATCCTGATCACCCATGCCGCACTCAAACGCGACTTCGGCATCGCCGCCCCGCGCATCGCTGTGGCGGGTCTGAACCCCCATGCGGGCGAGAACGGCAAGATGGGACAGGAAGAGCAGGACCTCATCACCCCCGTTCTCGATGCCCTGCGGTCCGAGGGGCTGGCGATCACTGGGCCGCTCTCTGCCGATACCATGTTTCACGCAGGCGCGCGGGCGGGCTATGACGCTGCGGTCTGCATGTATCACGATCAGGCGCTGATCCCGATCAAGACGCTGGATTTCGCGGGCGGGGTCAACATCACGCTGGGTCTGCCCTTCATCCGCACGTCACCCGATCACGGTACGGCCTTCGATATCGCGGGAAAGGGCATCGCCGATCCGGCCTCGATGATCGCCGCACTCCGCATGGCCGCCACCATGGCCGACGCCCGCGAGCCCCGGACATGAGCGGCATCGACAACCTGCCGCCCCTGCGCGCGGTGATCGCGACCCATGGGCTTGCCGCCAAAAAGTCTCTCGGCCAGAACTTCCTTCTGGACCTGAACCTGACCGCCAAGATCGCGCGGCTGGCGGGTGATCTCCGTCATGCGGATGTGCTGGAAATCGGCCCCGGCCCCGGCGGGCTGACGCGCGGTCTGCTGGCCGAAGGCGCCCGCAAGGTGCTGGCCATCGAGAAAGACCCCCGCTGCCTGCCCGCACTGGCCGAAATCGCCGCCCGCTACCCCGGACGGCTTCAGGTGATCGGCGGCGACGCGCTGACGGTGAACCCGCTGGCCCATCTGACCCCGCCGATCAAGATCGCGGCCAACCTGCCCTATAACGTCGGCACCGAACTTCTGGTGCGCTGGCTGACGCCGCCCGATTGGCCACCCTTCTGGGACAGCCTGACGCTGATGTTCCAGAAAGAGGTCGCCGACCGCATCACCGCCCGCCCCGGCAGCAAGGCCTACGGGCGGCTGGCGCTGCTGGCGCAATGGCGCAGCGATCCGCGCATCGTTCTGGAACTCCCGCCCGAGGCCTTCAGCCCACCGCCCAAGGTGCACTCTGCCGTGGTGCATCTGACGGCCCTGCCCGCCCCGCGCTTCCCCGCCGATCCCGCAACCCTCAACCGCGTCGTCGGCACCGCCTTCAACCAGCGGCGCAAGATGCTGCGGTCGGCGCTGAAATCCCTGCATCCGGCGATCGAGGACATCCTGACCAGCGCCGGCGTCAGCCCCACGGAACGCGCCGAGCAGGTCGGGCTCGAGGCCTTCTGCGCCCTCGCCCGCGCGCTTGACGCGGCCTAGGGCTTCTTTCTCCCGGGAAACTCCCGCCGGAGGCATCCAGGGCCCACCAACAAAAACCCCCTCACGATGGAGGGGGGATTTGTCATTCCGCAGCTTCCGAGGCCTCGGGCATCTCGCCCTGCGCCTGTCTGGGCTTGCGCGGGCCGCGTGGCTTGCGCTCGCGGCGGGGTTTTTCCTCGGGCGTGTCCACCAGCCCGCTGTCGCCGTCATCCGTGTCCGGCTGATCCGCCTGCGCGGGATCGTTCGAGGCCTCTTCCTGCGCCTTCAGACGCTCGGCGCGCTCGCGGTCACGCTCGGCCTGACGGCGGCGGTTTTCCTCTTCCTGTTCCTCACGCTTGGCGTCCACCTCGCGCTGCGCCTCGGCCAGCAAGCGGGTGTAGTGTTCGGCGTGCTGGGCGAAATTCTCGGCATCGACACGGTCGCCCGACAGAAAGGCGTCGCGATGCAGCTGATTGTATTTCTCGATGATCTGCTGCGGCGTGCCACGCACCTTGCCGTCCGGACCCGAGCTGTCGAAGACCCGATTGATGATATTTCCGCCCGATGGACGGTTGTTGCGGTTCTTGTTCCGCGACCGTGACTTCGATGATCTCATGAGCTGTACTGGAGCCTTTGGCTGTCGTTGCGTTGGCCATAATGCGCGAACTTCCGCGCGATAGTCTGTAGCCTGACGATGTTTTGGCGACTGACCGGAGGGGGCTTGCATAACGTGCCGCATCCCTGACGGTGGGTCTGAATAAACATGAGACGCGCGCCAAGACAAGTCCAAAACAGGCAAACACGGCATTTCCGCGCATTTTGGCCCATAAGCGCAGGTGATTCACCGCTTTCGAGCAACCACGACACGGTCCCGCCCGTCCAGATCGGGAATCACCCTGACATCGGACAAAGTGGTCGATTGCATCATCCGCGCCACGGGCCCACCTTGCGTCGGTCCGATCTCGACCATCAGATGACCACCGTCGCGCAGATATGCGGGCGCAGCCGCCGCGATCTTGCGATAGGCCGTCAGCCCGTCCGCCTCGTCGGTCAGGGCCATGCGCGGCTCATGCAGGCGCACCTCGGGCTGCAAGGCCGCCATCTCGTCCGCCGCGATATAGGGCGGGTTCGCGACGATCAGGTCGTAATGCCCCCCGACCGCGTCGAACCAGTCCGAGACCACGAATTGCACACGCTCGGCGACACCAAGCGCCCGCGCGTTCTGGGCGGCGACACCAAGTGCCGCCTGCGAGAGATCCGCCGCCACACCCACCGCCTGCGGTCGCTCGGCCAGCAAGGTCAGAATGATCGCGCCCGAGCCGGTGCCAAGGTCCAGCACATCCGCAAACGGGACCTTCAGCGCCGCGGCCACCAGACCCTCGGTCTCGGGGCGCGGGTCCAGCACATCGGGTGTCACCTTGAACCAGCGGTCACAAAACAGCCGCCCGCCCACCAGATGCGAAACCGGATGCCCGGCCGCGCGCCGGTTGACCAGATCGAGAAAGACCGCCTCGGCAGCGCTTGCCAATGGCTCCTGCGACATCAGCGTGATCCGGTCCGGCGCGACCCCCAGCGCTGCCGCCATGATCCGCCGCGCATCGCGCGCCGCGCCTGCGATCCCCGCCGCGTTCAGTCGTTGCGTGGCAAGCCCCAGCGCGTCGGCGACGCGCATCAGGCGCCCATTTCCGCCAGCAGCGTGGCCTGCGCATCCGCCTGCAATGCGCCGATGACCTCGTCCAGATCGCCCTGCATCACCTGCCCCAGCGCATAAAGCGTCAGGTTGATCCGGTGGTCGGTCATCCGGCCCTGCGGAAAGTTGTAGGTGCGGATACGTTCCGACCGGTCGCCCGATCCGACCTGGCTTTTGCGATCGGCCGAGCGTTCACTGTCGATGCGCTGCCGTTCCAGATCGAAAAGGCGGGTCTTCAGAACCTGCATCGCGATCTCGCGGTTGCGGTGCTGGGACTTTTCGGAACTGACCACGATGATCCCTGTCGGCACATGCAGGATGCGCACGGCGGAATCGGTGGTGTTGACGTGCTGCCCGCCCGACCCTGACGCCCGCATCGTGTCGATGCGGATATCGGCGGGGTTGATCTGCACATCCACATCCCCCGCCTCTGGCAGCACCGCCACCGTCGCCGCCGACGTATGGATACGCCCGCCGCTTTCGGTTTCGGGCACACGCTGCACGCGGTGCACGCCGCTTTCGTATTTCAGCTTGGCAAAGACACCCTCGCCCGCGACCCGGGCGACGACTTCCTTGATGCCGCCCACTTCGGTCTCGGATTGTTCGAGGATTTCGAACGTCCAGCCCTGCGCCTCGGCATAGCGCTGATACATCCGCAACAGGTCCCCGGCAAAAAGCGAGGCCTCGTCGCCCCCCGTTCCGGGCCGGATTTCCAGCAATGCGGGCCGCGCATCGGCGGCATCCTTGGGCAACAGCGCCAGTTGCACCTCATGCTCGGACGCTTCCAGCCTGTCGCGCAAGTCCGGCAGTTCCATCTCTGCCAGTTCGCGCATTTCGGGGTCTTTCAGCATCGCCTCGGCATCTTTGATCTGCTGCAACAGATCCTTGTAGGCGGTGACCGTTTCGACCACGGGTCGCAGTTCGGCATATTCGCGGCCCAGTTTCGCGATGTCACTGCCCACGCTGCCATCGGCCATCTTCGCCTCCAGAAACTGGAAACGGTCGATCAGGGTCTCGATTTTGTCTGCGGCGATCATGGGGCAGGCATTGGCCGATCAAAGCGGCTCGGTCAAGGGGCCAAGACTTGCCAGCCAGCCCAGCACGCGGGCCTTGTTCACCCCCATATCCGACCGGCCAAAGCGCAAGCGGCCATGGATGATCAGCAGATCATCCGCGACCGTGACGCTGGTGTGGTCGGGAAATCCCCAGAGCAGCGACCGGGTCTGGAAGGTCAGCAGACCCTCATCGACGCTGCCGGCCAGCAACCGCGTGCGCGGGGTGGCAAGGGCGCGCTGTTCCAGCGCCCGCAACACCTCGGCCGGCGGTGCTGTGATGCGGCGCGCTGCAAGAAACCCGCCCTCTTCCTGCCGGTCGATGGGGTCTGTCGCGACGGGGCGCGTGTGCCAGCGCTCGACCTGTGTCGGCGCGAGCCGGACATAAAGCATCAACGCCACTATGAGGGTCAAAATAGCGATCAGTATGCGCATCGATGCCTCTCCTTTGCGCGATCAGCGGTGCAGATGTTCGGTGTACAGGCTGTGTACGCGATGTGCATGCGCGGTGCACCCCTAACGATAGGGCACCCCGGGCAAAATCGACAGCATCTCGAAGATCAGATTCGCCCCGGTCAGCGCGGTATTGCCCGAGGGATCATAGGGCGGCGAGACCTCGACCAGATCGCAGCCGACGACATTCAGCCCCCGCAATCCGCGGATCAGTTCCATCGCCTGCGGCGTGGTCAGCCCGCCGATTTCCGGCGTGCCCGTGCCCGGCGCATAGGCCGGGTCGAGACTGTCGATGTCATAGGAAACATAGCAGGGCTGATCCCCGATTTTCGCTTTGATTTCAGCAGCTAACGGGGTCAATGACTTGTGCCACAGATCAGGCGCCAGATACTGGTTGAACCCCCAACCCGCCGCCTCGTTGAAGTCATCTGCCGTATATCCCGACCCGCGCAAACCGATCTGGAACACCTTGTCGGGCGTGATGATCCCTTCCTCATGGGCGCGGCGAAAGACCGTGCCATGGGTCTCGCGCATCCCGAACATCTCGTCGTTCACATCCGCATGGGCATCCACATGCACCAGCGCGAGGGGCCCATGCTTCGCCGCCACCGCCCGCAAGACCGGCAGCGTCAGACTGTGATCCCCACCCAGCGTCATCGGGATGAAATCATGCTTCAGAAACGTCGCGTAAGTCTCTGTAATGATGCGTATTGTCTCGGCCAACGAGAATGTGTTTATGGCCACATCCCCAAGGTCGGCACATTGCAAAGCATCGAATGGTGCCGCCCCCGTCTGGATATTATAGGGCCGGATCATCGCCGATTGCTCGCGGATCTGCTTCGGCCCCATCCTTGTCCCCGACCGCCAGCTTGTCCCGATATCCATCGGAATTCCGATGAACCCGACATCCAACCCCTCGGGAGAGTCGGTCTGCGGCAACCGCATGAAGGTCTGCGGCCCCGAGAACCGCGCCAGATCATTGCCGGATATCGGTTGGTTCGGCATCAGGTTTTCCTTTTATTCCAGAGCGCAAGGCAGCAAAGCTCCATCGCGACATGGGCACCGGCAATGGCTGTGGCACCGGTGGTATCGTAAGGCGGCGAGACTTCGACGATATCGCCCCCCACCAGATTGATCCCCGCTAGATCGCGCATGATCGCGGCCACCTGCCAGGTCGCAAGCCCACCCCAGACCGGCGTGCCGGTGCCGGGCGCAAAGGCCGGGTCCAGCGCATCGATATCGAAGGTCAGATAGGCCGGATGATCACCTACCGCCGCCTTGATCCGGTCAGTCACCCAAGCGCTGCCTTTTTCGTGGCAGGTGCGCGCGTCGATGAAGGGCATCCCCAGATAATCGGCACAATCGGTCCTGATCCCGATCTGGATGGATCGCGTCACATCGACCAGACCCAGTTTGACCGCCTTGTACATGAAAGTGCCGTGATCGATCCGGTTCATGTCGTCGTCGGGCCAGAGGTCCGAATGGGCGTCGAACTGGATCACCGACAACGGCCCGTATTTTTCGGCATAGGCGCGCAGGATCGGCAGGGTGATGAAATGATCCCCGCCCAAGGTCACGGTGCCGATCCCCTGCGCCAGAATGCCCGCGATATGCGCCTGCACCGCCACCGGCAGGGTGCTTGTATCGGCATAATCAAAGGCCACATCGCCGTAATCCGCGATGGCGAATTCCCCCAAGGGATCGAACCCGTCCCAGCCGTAAGGCGGATCATAGGGTTGCAGGGCCGAGGCCTCGCGGATCGCGCGCGGGCCGAATCGCGTGCCGGGCCGGTGCGTGACCGCCTGATCGAAAGGCACGCCCGTCACCGCCAGATCGAACCCCGCCAGATCCTTGGTATAGGTCCGGCGCAGAAAGGATGTCGCCCCCGCAAAGGCGTTTTCATAGGCCAGCCCGCGCCTCTCGGTCGCGGTAAAGGCGCGGTCAATCGCCTGTTTCGCTTTATCGAGCGTCATCGCCCACCTCTTCTTTCTCCCAAGAAACTCTCGCCGAAGGCATCCGGCGCATCAACCAAGCGGCAAGGCCCGTTCGACCACCCGCGCAAAGAAACTGGCACCCGCTGGCGCCGCCGCGTCGTTGAAATCGAAATCGGGGTGATGCCATGTGGCCCCCTCGCCGATCCCGAGAAACAGATAGGCCCCGGGGCGCGCGTTCAGCATATAGGAAAAATCCTCGGCGCCCATCTCGCGCATGGCGTCACCCGTCACATGCGCGGATACCTCGCGCGCGGTATCGACGGCAAAGGCGGTTTTGGCGGCGTCGTTCACGGTCGCGGGATAGCCGATCTCGTAGTCGAGGTCGGCTTTCACCGCATAGGCCGCCGCATGACCATCCACGATGGCCTGCAACCGCCGCTGCACCAGCGCCTGCACCTTGGGATCGAAGGTGCGCACCGTGCCGTTGATATAGGCCGTATCGGGGATGATGTTGTCGGCCGAGCCGGTGTGGATCTGCGTGACCGAGATCACCAGCGCGTCTTCGGCATAGGTGTTGCGGCTGACGATCGTCTGGATGGCGCTGGCGATCCCGACGGCGGCCACCACCGGATCGGCGGTCTCATGCGGAAAGGCGCCGTGCCCGCCCTTGCCCTTGATATGGATGTGAAAGGAATCGACCGCCGCCATGATCGGGCCGGGCGTGGTATAGAACGACCCGACCGGCGCCCCCGGTGCGCAATGCAGGGCGTAAACCTCGCGGATGGCGAAGCGGTCCATGATCCCCTCATCGACCATGACACCCCCGCCACCGCCGTTTTCTTCGGCCGGTTGAAAGATCAGCGCCACGCGCCCCGCGAATTTCCGCGTCTCGGCAAGGTAGCGCGCGGCCCCCAGCAGCATCGTGGTATGCCCGTCATGGCCGCAGGCGTGCATCCGTCCCCCGACGGTCGAGGCATAGTCCAGCCCCGTCGTTTCCTGCATCGGCAGGGCATCCATATCGGCACGCAGGCCCAGGGTCGGGCCTGCGCCCTGCCCCTCGATGATGGCCACGATGCCGGAGGTCGCAATCCCCTGGTGGATTTCGTCCACCCCGAAAGCGCGCAGACGTGCGACGACGAAAGCCGCCGTTTCATGACAATCGAAGGCCAGTTCGGGATGCGCATGCAGATGCCTGCGCCAGGCGGTCATATCCTCGGCGAACTCTGCGATACGGTTGATGACGGGCATCACTGGCACTCCGGCTGGGGTCGGCTTAGGGTGGCAGTGAACACGAAAACCCAAGGGGCTTGCAATGGCTGATGATGCGCTGATCCACGATCCGAATGGCGGGATGCCGCGCCTGCTGGAGATCATGCGCCGCCTGCGTGACCCCGCCACCGGCTGCCCTTGGGATATCGAACAGGATTTTGACAGCATCGCCCCCTATACCATTGAAGAGGCTTACGAAGTCGCCGATGCCATCGCCCGCAAGGACTGGCCCGAGCTGGAGGGCGAGTTGGGCGATCTGCTGTTGCAGACGGTCTATCACACCCAGATGGGGTCAGAGGCGGGGCATTTCAGCTTTGCCAGCGTGGTGCGGAACATCGCAGACAAGATGGTCGCGCGGCACCCGCATGTCTTCGGCGACGAATCCCGCGACAAGAGTGCCGCCGATCAGGTGCAGGACTGGGAAAAGATCAAGGCCGCCGAGCGCGCGGGCAAGGCACAGATACGCACACTCGACGGTGTGGCGATCGGATTGCCTGCGCTGATGCGGGCCGTCAAGCTGCAAAAGCGCGCGGCACGGGTGGGGTTCGACTGGCCCGACACCGGCCACGTCCTCGACAAGATCGTCGAGGAAGCGGGCGAGTTGGTCGAAGCGCGCGAAACCCTCGGCCAGACCGAGATCGCGGAAGAATTCGGTGATCTGCTTTTCGTCGTGGCCAACCTCGCCCGACATCTGAACGTCGACCCCGAAGAGGCGCTGCGCGCCGCCAACGCCAAATTCACGCGGCGTTTCGCAGCGGTCGAGGATGCGCTGGCGAAACGCGGCAAAACCCCGGCGCAAAGCGATCTGGCGGAAATGGATGCACTTTGGGATCAGGTCAAAGCGGCAGAGAAAGCGGGCGCCTAGGCTGCGTTATTCCGCCGCCTTTTCTTCCAGCATCAGCCATTCATCCTCGGCCTCGGACAGCGCCTGCTGCCGCTGGGCAAGTGCTTCGGTCGCTTTGCGAAACTTCAGGGGTTCGCGCGAAAACAGCTCAGGGTCCGCCAGCAGCGTCTCCAGCTTGCCGATTTCGGCGGTCAGGCGGTCGATCAGCCCGGGCAGTGCGTCCAGACGGTGCTTTTCGGTAAAGGAAAGGCCCGATTTGCCCGCCTTGGGCAAGGGCGGCTTTTCGGCCCTTGTGGCCGGTTTCGGCGTCTCTTTCTCTGGTGTCGGAGGCGCCCCGCGCTGTGCCTGATAGTCGCTCCATCCGCCGGCATAGGCGGTGGCGCGGCCGTTGCCTTCCATCGCGATGGTGGTCGTTGCGACGCGGTCGATGAAATCGCGGTCGTGGCTGACGATGATCGCGGTGCCGTCGTAATCGCCAAGGATGTCCTGCAAGAGATCCAGCGTCTCGATGTCCAGATCGTTCGTCGGTTCGTCCAGCACCAGAAGGTTGCTTTCCCGCGCCATCAGCCGCGCCAGCAAAAGCCGCGCCTTTTCACCCCCCGACAGCGCCCGCACCGGCGCGCGGGCTTGCGTTTCGTCAAAGAGAAAATCTTTCAGATAGCCGACCACATGCCGCGGACTGCCCCGCACCATGACCTGATCGGATTTGCCCGAGGCCCCGATCTCGGGGTCATTGGCAAGGTTTTCCCAGAGCGACATCTCGGGGTTCAGTGCCGCGCGGGCCTGATCGAAGACGGCGATGTCCAGATTGGTCCCCAGCTTGACCGTTCCTGCGTCCGGTGCAAGCTGCCCCAGCAGCATCTTGACCAGCGTCGTCTTGCCGACGCCATTGGGCCCCACCAGCGCGATCCGGTCGCCGCGCTGCACGGTCAGGTCGAAATCGCGAAGGATGTCCTTGCCGCCAAAGGCCTTGGACAGGCCCTGCGCCTCGATTACCTTCTTTCCGGACGTCGCCCCGCCCTCGAAGGCCATCGCGGCCGTCCCCTGCCGCCTGATCTGTGCGGCCCGTTCCGCCCGCAAGTCCTGTAGCGCGCGCACGCGCCCCATGTTGCGCTTGCGGCGGGCGGAAATGCCTTCGACCGCCCATCGCGCCTCGGCCTTGATCTTGCGGTTGAGTTTGTGACGTTGCGCGTCTTCCTCTTCCCAGAGCCTGTCACGCCAACTTTCGAAATGTTCGAATCCCTCTTCGACCCGCCGCACCTCGCCACGGTCGATCCAAAGCGTCGCGCGTGTCAGGTTGCGCAGGAAGCTGCGGTCGTGACTGATCAGCACGAAAGCCGCGCGGGTCTGTTTCAATTCGCTTTCCAGCCAGCCGATCGCCTCGATGTCGAGGTGGTTGGTGGGCTCGTCCAGCAGCATCAGTTCGGGGGCTTCGGCCATCAGCTTGGCCAGCGCGGCGCGCCTGCGTTCGCCGCCCGATGCGGTCGCGACATCGCCTGCGGGATCGAATTTCAGACCCTCGGCGACCATCTCGACCTTATAGGCCTCTTCAGGGGGCAGGCCGCTGGCGGCATAGTCGCCCAAGGTCGCGCAACCGGCCATCTCGGGGTCCTGTTCCATATAGCCGACCTGCACGCCGGGGGTTGCGACACGCGTCCCCGCGTCGGGCAGCACCAGACCGGCCATCACCTTCATCAGCGTCGATTTGCCCGATCCGTTCCGCCCGACCAGCGCGACCCTGTCGCCGGGCTGCACCACAAGCGAGAGGTCGGCGAAGACCGGGTCTCCACCAAAGGTGAGGCTGATATCGGAAAGCTGCAAAAGCGGAGGTCTGGCCATACCGCCTGCTAGGCCACGGCGATGCCTTGTGCAAGGGCACGCAGCGCGCGGGCGCGGGCGGGCGGGATCTGATCCAGCGACACGCAGGTAAAGACGTGCAGCGTGTTCATGGCGCGGTCCACGACGGCATGATCGCTGACCCAGCCCCCCATCGCCAGATAGGTCCGCAAAAGCGGCGGCAGAGGTGCCGATCCGGTGTCCGTCATCGTGGCGAAGGGAATCACCTCTTTGGCGCGGGCGCGCGGGCGCAGGTCTGCGGGGGACTGATAGCGCTGGAAGAGACGGGTAAAGCCCGCACCATAGGGCTGCGGGTCGATGCCCTGAAAGCTGGTGCAACCGAACAGGACCGTGGCCCCGGCCTTGTCCACAAGATGTGTCAGCACCGCCCATGCCAGACGCAAGACATCGGCACCCTGCGCGGTCGGGGCAATGCAGAAGCGCCCGACCTCCATGATCGGGGTCCGCTGCGTGGCAAGTCCCGCAAGATCATAGTATTGGGCGGCATAGCTGGCTTCGATCTCGGCGCCGCTGGCGAAAAGCATCACGCGCGCCGTGGCGACAAGCGCGCCATGCCCATCAAGGACCATCAGGTGTTTGCACCGCAGATCGAAGCGATCCTGATCGAGGCCTTCGGTGCCGAAAAAGCACCTTTGCCGCAGCCGCTGACAGGCAAGGATATCTGCCGGGGTCTCGGCAAGTCTGGCGCTCAGGCACCCGGCTGTGAACGGAATTGTCATCTTTATCCTTACTGGCGCAAAGGCATAATACGACTACCTGAGGTAAAGCGCATCAACGTGACAAAGGTACGACATGGAAAAAGTAGTGAAATCCGACGCCGAATGGCGCGCGCAGCTGTCCGATCTGACCTATAAGGTCACCCGCAAGCATGGGACGGAACGCGCGGGCACGCATGATAACTTTCCCAAGGAGGCGGGCACCTACGCCTGCGTTTGCTGCGGTGCACCGCTCTTTGATCAGGACCACAAGTTCGAAAGCGGCACCGGCTGGCCGTCGTTCTACCAGCCGCTTGACCCCGAGATGGTCGGCGAAAGCGTCGATCGCAGCTTTTTCATGAAACGCACCGAGGTGCACTGCAACCGCTGCGAGGCGCATCTGGGCCATGTGTTTCCGGACGGACCACAGCCGACCGGCTTGCGCTATTGCATCAATGGTGTGGCGCTGGAATTCGCCCCGAAAGACTGATCTCTGCGCGGGACGCTACGGCTCCTGGCCCAAAAGCGTCCCCGCATCGATCCGCCCGAAAGAGCCGAACAACTGGCTGAGGAAGGACACATCCGCGATCCCGTCATCCGTGACGCGCCGATCCAGCGCGACAACGCGCCCGTCGGCAAGCGTGTAACGCGACACGTTGCGCAGGCGGTCGTCGGCATCAAAGGCGACGGCAAGGATTTGCCGCTCCACCTCGTTGGGCGCGAAAGGCCCCAGCCTTTCGAAGGTGCTGGCCGCATAGTAGATCGTGTTGTTCTGCAAGGCGCGCTCGGCGGCGGGGACACCAAAGAGGCTGATCACCTCATCCTTGGTGGTGACGCCGACCTCAAGGGCCGCGACCTCTGTTTCGGGGGGGACAAATCCATGGTGACGCACGATCGGTGAACAGGCCCCGACGACCCCCACGAGGACCAACCCTGCCATTGTCACGCGCAGTTTGCCATTTCTCACCGGCCCGACACCCATCAATCCACCCTCTTGCCTTGGCCCCGCGGGCCTTTTATCCCGAGTATATCACCTGACATACCTGTTCAAGAAACGATCACACATTGACCGATTTGCCACATCACCTCATCCGGTTGGCTGACCTGCCGAACAGACGAGAGACCACATTCGATCTTCAGCCCTCGACGACAGAGCGGGCGGCGGTCGCGGCGCAACTGGGCATCGAGGGGATCAGGAAACTGCGCTTTGCGGGCAGCCTTGCGCCTTTGGGCAAACGCGACTGGCGGTTGACGGCCGATCTGGGGGCGACGGTGGTGCAGGCCTGTGTCGTGACACTTGATCCGGTCACCACCCGGCTGGATGAGACGGTCACGCGGTCCTATCTTGCCGAAATGCCCGACGACCTGACCGGCGAGATCGAAATGCCCGAGGACGACACCCAGGATGCCTTGCCCGAAACGCTCGATCTGGCGGCGGTCATGATCGAGGCGCTGGCGCTTGCCCTGCCCCTTTATCCGCGCAAGGAAGGTGCGGCCCTGGGCGAGGCGGTTTTCGCGCAAGGCGGCGTCGTGCCGATGCGCGATGAAGATGCCAAGCCCTTCGCGGGCCTTGCCGGACTGCGCGAAAACCTTGAAATGAAAGACGAATAACCCATCCGGCAGACGGCCCGAAAAAGGCTTGCACATATGGGGAATCGCAGTATGTTCGCGGCCTCTTTTACATCGCGTCTCGACAGGGCTGCCGCAATGGCGTAGGACCCCGCCAGATGCAAGGAAATCGGGCCATGGGCCCTTGGAATCATAGGGTTGAGACATGGCTGTCCAGCAGAACAAAGTATCGAAATCACGTCGCAACAACCGGCGCGCGCATGACGCGCTTGTCGCGGCGAACCCCAACGAATGCGCGAACTGCGGCGAACTCAAGCGTCCGCACCACGTGTGCCCCTCATGCGGCCACTACGCAGGCCGAGAAGTGGTTGCCGACACGACCGAGATCGATCTCGACGAGGACGCGGCTTAAGCCAAGCGCGGGGCCCGAGGCATGCCGGAGGCGCGATCTGTGACCCAAGTGCCGCCATCGGGAAACATCCAGCATGTGCTGTCCGTGGATGCCATGGGCAGCGACAAGGGCGCCAAGACGATTGTCGGTGGCGTCGCAAAGTTCCTGCGCAAGGTGCCCGAGGCGCATGTGCTGTTGCACGGGCCGCAGGCCAAGCTTGAAAAACACGTCCAGAAATTCGGCATCGCCGACCGCGTGACGATCCGCGCCGCCGATGATGTCGTGCAGATGTCCGACAAGCCCAGCCACGCGCTGCGGCACGGCAAGACGACCTCGATGTGGTCCACCATCGAGGCGGTGCGCGAGAAAGAGGCCTCGGTCGCGGTCAGCTGCGGCAACACCGGCGCGCTGATGGCGATGTCGATGCTGCGCCTGCGCAAGGCCGAAGGTGTGAACCGCCCCGCCATCGCCTGTCTCTGGCCGTCGCGCAATGCCGCCGGTTTCAACGTCATGCTGGACGCGGGCGCCGATATCCGGGCCGATCAGGACGATCTGCTGACCTACGCGCTGATGGGTGCCTCTTATGCCCGCAACGGGCTGGAAATCGCTCACCCCCGCGTGGGCCTACTGAATGTCGGCACCGAGGAACACAAGGGCCGGGCCGAGTTGAAGGTCGCCCATGAATTGATCGCCAGCGCGGCCGCGATCGGCGATTTCGAATATGTGGGCTTTGTCGAAGGCGGTGATCTGCCTTCGGACAAGGTGGACGTGATCGTCACCGACGGCTTTACCGGCAATGTCGCGCTGAAAACCGGCGAAGGTACCGCGACGCTGATCGGGGAATTGTTGCGCGCCTCGCTGCTTGGCAATCCGCTGTCGATGATCGGTGCCTTCTTCGCGCGCGGCTCGCTTGGCCGGTTGCGCAAGCGCATCGACCCGCGCCGCGTCAACGGGGGCGTTTTTCTGGGCCTGAACCAGACCGTGATCAAGAGCCACGGCTCGGCTGACGAAACCGGTGTCGCCGCCGCGCTGCATCTTGCCTACCGGCTTGCGAAGATCGGCTTCTCCGATAAACTTGCAGCGCGGGTTGCATCTGCTGCCTCCCTTGCCCAAGATGCGGCAGGTCAGGTCGAGGCAGACCGCCTCGGACAGGAAACGGGCAAATAGAATGACACGGCGCGCAGTGGTGAAAGGGGTGGGACATTACCTCCCCGAACGCGTGGTCCCCAACATCGAATTCGAAAAGACGCTGGACACCTCGGACGAATGGATCAGGGCCCGCTCAGGTATTGAACGCCGCCATTTCGCAGCCGAAGGCCAGACCACATCCGAACTTGCCGCAAATGCGGCGAAGGCGGCGCTCGCCATGGCCGATATGGACGCCGCAGAGGTGGACGCGATCATCGTCGCCACATCGACCGCCGATCTGACCTTTCCCTCCGCCGCGACCATGGTGCAGAACGCCATCGGATCCACCTCGGGGTTTGCCTTCGATGTGCAGGCGGTCTGCGCCGGTTTCGTCTATGCGCTGTCGACGGCCAATGCGCTGATCGTGTCGGGTCAGGCCGACCGCGTGCTGGTCATCGGGGCGGAGACCTTCAGCCGCATCATGGACTGGACCGACCGCAGCACCTGCGTGCTGTTCGGCGACGGGGCCGGTGCCCTTGTGCTGCAGGCCGAAGAGGGCAAGGGCGACAGTTCCGACCGTGGTATCCTGTCCACCGATCTCAATTCCGACGGGCGCTTCAAGGACCTGCTCTATGTCGATGGTGGCGTTGCGACGCAAACCACCGGCGTCTTGCGCATGGAGGGCAAAGAGGTCTTCCGCCACGCGGTCGAAAAGCTTGCCCAGACGGCGCATGATGCCTTGGCGAAGGTCGGGCTGGGCGCGGATGACGTGGACTGGGTCGTGCCGCATCAGGCGAATATCCGGATCATCCAATCGACGGCCAAGAAGCTGGGTGTCGGGATGGACCGCGTTGTCGTGACGGTGCAGGACCATGGCAATACCTCGGCGGCATCGATTCCCCTTGCGCTGTCGGTCGGGGTCGCAAACGGCCAGATCAAGCAGGGCGACCTGCTGGTGACCGAGGCGATCGGCGGCGGACTGGCATGGGGTGCGGTGGTGATCCGCTGGTAGGCAGGTCTGGGATTGCGCGCAAAGCCGCGTCCAGTCTGTTGTTATTGACTCCAATTCTGCCCCGCGCCTATTGTCACGGGCAATGCTGAGGGGAACTGGAATGACTGACAAGACATTGACCCGTATGGATCTTGCCGAGGCTGTGCACAATCAGGTCGGACTTTCCCGCAACGACAGCGCCGACCTTGTGGAAAGTGTCCTGTCGCATGTCTCTGACAGTCTGGTTTCCGGCGATACCGTCAAGATTTCATCTTTCGGGACGTTCTCGGTCCGTGAAAAGGCCGCGCGCGTGGGCCGCAACCCCAAGACCGGCGAAGAGGTGCCGATCCTGCCGCGCCGTGTGCTGACCTTCCGCCCGTCGCATCTGATGAAAGACCGTGTTGCCGCGGGCAACAAACGCTAGACCATGGCCAAGGCCAAGGACGCCTTCCGCACCATCAGCGAAGTGGCCGAATGGCTGGACACCCCGACGCATGTCCTGCGGTTCTGGGAAAGCAAGTTCGCGCAGATCAAGCCGGTCAAGGGTGCCGGCGGCCGACGCTATTACCGCCCCGAGGATATGGAACTGCTGGGGGGGATCAAACAGCTTTTGCATGTGGACGGGCTGACGATCAAAGGCACGCAGAAGATCCTGCGCGAGCAGGGCGTCAAATACGTCGCGACCCTGGGGCAGACGCTGGCAGAGACACCCGCACCGACCGAGGCACCGCCGCCAAAGGCCGCCGCACCGACACCTGCGGCAGAACCGCAGCCGGTGCCACCAGTCCAGCCTGCACAGACCGCCATGGCCTTCGATGCGCCGCCCCCGGCGCCCGCCCCCGCCCCCGCTGCGGCGCGCTTGCTGGGCCTTCTGCCAAGCGATATGACCGCACTTCGCGCCAAAGCCGCCGAGATCGCGCCGCTGGTCCGACGGCTCGAGGTGTTGCGCGCGCGGATGGCGGGGTGAGAGCGTTGCTTTTCGGGCTTGTCCCCAGAGGGGAATCCGGTAAGAACGGCTTCAGTCGGGCTATAGCGCAGCCTGGTAGCGCGTCCGTCTGGGGGACGGAAGGTCGCAGGTTCAAGTCCTGCTAGCCCGACCAAACACAATCGCCCGTTTGTGCGTCAGCACAGCGGGCGTTCTGCTATCCGGAGGGGTGCGATGACAGGTCCGGGCGTTCAGGCCGACCATCAGATCAGGGCGATGATCGCCGCCGGGCAGATCACCGCCGCGACCCCGATCACCAAAGAGCAGATTCAGCCTGCCTCGCTCGACCTGCGGCTGGGGCAAAACGCCTACCGCGTCCGCGCCTCTTTCCTTGCCGGACGCAACCGCACCGTCAGGGACCGGCTGGCCGATTTCCAGATGCATGCGGTGGATCTGACCGGCGGTGCCGTGCTGGAAAAAGGCTGCGTCTATGTTGTGCCGCTGATGGAACGGCTGGCTCTGCCCAAAGGCATGACGGCGGCAGCCAGTGCGAAATCCTCGATCGGGCGGCTTGATCTGCTGACACGGATCATCACCGATCAGGGCGTCGAATTCGACCGCGTGCCCGAAGGCTATGACGGTCCGCTCTACGTGGAAATCTGCCCCCGCTCGTTCTCGGTCGTGGCCCAGCCCGGGCAGTTGTTGAACCAGATCATTTTCCGGCAAGGCAAGACCTTCATGTCGGATGATGCCTTGCGCGCGCTTCATGCCGTCACGCCCATCGTCTCGGGCACGCCGGTGATTTCCGATGGTCTGGGCTTCTCGGTCGATCTGAAACCTGCGCAGGGCAGTCTTGTCGGGTATCGCGCCAAGCCCCATACCGGTGTTGTGGACCTGTCAAAGCTGAACCACTACGACCCGGCCGAGTTCTGGGAGCCGGTGCACACCGACGCAGGCTGGATCATCCTCGATCCCGGCGCGTTCTACATCCTTGTCAGTCGCGAGGCGATTGCGATCCCGCCAATGCAGGCTGCGGAAATGGCGCCCTATCTGGCGATGGTCGGCGAATTCCGCGTGCATTATGCAGGCTTCTTCGACCCCGGGTTCGGCTATGCCGATGCGGGGGGTGCCGGATCACGCGGCGTGCTTGAGGTGCGCTGTCACGAAGCGCCCTTTGTGCTGGAACATGGGCAGGTCGTGGGTCGGCTGGTCTATGAACACATGGCCGCCATGCCCGAGGCGCTCTATGGCCGCGAGATCAAGTCGAACTACCAAGGACAGGGGCTGAAGCTGTCAAAGCATTTCCGCCAAGCCTGACCCGATCAGCGCATGAAGCGGCGCGCCAGCCCCAGTCCGCGCCGCGCCTTGGTCGCGGTCTGCTGCGCGGATTTGGACGCCTTGCGTTCTTCCGGCGTCATGTCTTCGGGGCGTTTGCCCTTGCGCGCGGCCAGTGCGACGCCTTTGTCGGTCAGCATCCGCAGCCCCATGTTGATCAGTCTGTTCATGTTCATGATGCGATCCCCGTTTGCACTGCTGCTTAGATAATCGTTGCGGGCTACTCTTCAAACATCTCGGTCTGATTGTCATCCTCTTCGCCGTCCTCCGGGTCTTCGCCCTGTGCCAGCGCCCCCGGCGGTGGGCGGTTTTCGAGCAATCCGGCAGAGCGCAGTTCCTTCAGCCCCGGCAGATCACGGGCGCTTTCCAAGCCGAAGTGATCAAGGAACCCTTGCGTGACAACGAAAGTCACGGGGCGACCGGGGCTCATCTTGCGGCGACCGAAGCGGATCCATTCCAGTTCGATCAACTGGTCGATGGTGCCACGGCTGACGCTGACGCCACGGATTTCCTCGATCTCGGCGCGGGTAACGGGCTGGTGGTAGGCGACGATCGCAAGGGTTTCGATGGCGGCACGGGACAGCTTGCGCGTCTCGACCGTTTCCTTCTGCATCAGGAAACCCAGATCGGGGGCGGTGCGGATCGCCCAGGCGTCGCCGACCTTGACGATATTGACCCCCCGCCCCTCATAGCGCTTGCGCAGGTGGGCCAGCGCCTCGGCCGGATCGCAGCCATGCGGCATACGGCCGATCAATTCGGTCACGGTGACCGGATCGGCGGTGGCAAAGAGGATCGCTTCGACCATGCGTTCCTGCTCGCCCATCGGCGGGGCCTCGAACAGGCTGTCGTTCTGGGGTTTACTCATCGCGTGGGGCTTTCCTGCGGATTTGGATGGGGGCGAATGTCTCGCCCTGCCGGATCTCGATCTTGCCTTCCTTGGCCAGTTCCAATGACGCCGCAAAGGTCGCCGCCGTGGTCGAGCGCACCCGCTGCGGATCGCTGTCCCAACCGTCGGGCAGATATTGCGAGATATCGGTCCAGTTGCCCGCAAAGCCGATCAGCCCGCGCATCCGTTCCAGCGCCTGGTCCATCGTCATGACGTGCTGGCGGTCGAAAACGAAGGGGCGGAAATCGTCGCGGGTGCGGATGCGCGCATAGCCCTGCATCAGGTCCAGCAGCGTCGCGGTATAGCTGACACGGCGCACGCGCTGCACGTCTTCGGTGATGCCGCGCGCGAAGAAATCACGCCCCAACTGGTCGCGGGCCATAAGCTTCGCCGCGACCTCGCGCATGGCTTGCAGGCGTTCAAGCTGGAACGCCAGATGCGCGGCCAGTTCCTCGCCCGAGGGCCCCTCTTCGGAAGGGTCGGGCGGCAGCAAGAGCCGCGACTTGAGAAAGGCAAGCCAGGCCGCCATGACCAGATAGTCAGCCGCCAGTTCAAGGCGCAGCTGCTTGGCCTTTTCGACGAAGGCCAGATATTGTTCGGCCAGCGCCAGAATGGAAATCTGGCGCAGGTCCACCTTTTGCGTGCGCGACAGGGTCAGCAACAGATCAAGCGGCCCTTCAAAGGCGCCGACGTCCACGATCAAGGCTTCAGCGGCCATACGTTCGCTGACACTGACCGTGTCTTCCTGAAATGCGTCGTCCTGCATGGGGCCCCTAGGCTAGTAGCGTCTCAAGTTCGGCTTCCAGCGCGGGGATGTCAATGTGCCGGGGTGCCTTTGCATAGGTCAGGACATGTGTTGCGCGGCGCTCGGCCTGCGGTGACAGCGGGCCGGCTGCGACCGTCACCGCCTCGATCTCCGCCCGATCGCCGTTGCAATGCAGGATCACGTCGCAGCCCGCAGCCAATGCCGCCTGCGACCGTTCCGTGACCGTGCCCGACAGCGCCTGCATCGACAGATCGTCCGTCATCAAAAGACCATCGAAACCGATGTCCTTGCGGATCACTTCGATCATGCTGGCAGAGGTCGTGGTCGGTCCGCGCGGGTCGATGTCCGAAAAGACAACATGCGCCGTCATGCCCATCGGCAGATCGGCCAGCGCACGGAAGGCTGCGAAATCCGTCTGGGAGAGCGTGGCGCGGGACGCATCCACCCGCGGCAGGTCCAGATGGCTGTCCATCGTCGCGCGGCCATGGCCCGGAATATGTTTGAGCACCGGCAGCACACCGCCGTGCAGATGCGCCTCGGCGCAGACCCGTGCTGCGGCAATCACGGTTTGCGGATCGGTGCCGTATAGCCTGTTGCGCAGGACCGGATGCGTCTGCGGCGTGGCGATATCGGCCAGAGGCGCGCAATTCGCCGTGATCCCGACCGCCATCAGGTCCGCCGCAATCAGACGGTTGCGGACCCACAGCGCCCGCAAGGGATCGCGCGCCCGCGCCATCTGATCCAGCGCAGGCAGGTAGTCGCGCCAATGCGGTGGCCGCATGCGCT
This sequence comes from Yoonia sp., assembly GCF_036770585.1. GTDB lineage: Bacteria > Pseudomonadota > Alphaproteobacteria > Rhodobacterales > Rhodobacteraceae > Yoonia. The sequence continues at coordinate 46,517 of NZ_DAIPIW010000005.1, forward strand.
GGACGCGCCCCCCCTCTTGGTCGATCAGGATGGGCGTGGCCGCTGTGGTGATCTCGCGCAGGCTGTCGGTCAGACGCCGCAACTGGTCGGGCATGTCGATGTTGCGAGCAAAAAGAATGAAGCCGAAGGGCGGTGCCTCATGCAGGAAGCCGCGCTCCCAATCGGTCAGGGCGATACCTTCGACCCCGAAAATCGCGGCTGTTCGCTGCACTTAGGGTGTGACCACCGCGATACATTCGGCATTTTCCGCCTGCAGGACGGCGCAGAGACGCCGCGCCTCGGCGCGATCGGCAAAACCGCTGGCCCGCAGGCGATACCATGTGCCGCCGCTTTGGTTGCTGACCTGAATGACGCGCCCATAGCCCGACAGATACTGCCCCATCTGACCTTCCAGCAGCGTCCAGGCTTCCGCCGCCTCGGCCGGTGTCGCATAGGCGCCAAGATGGATCAGATTGGTCCCCGGCGGGAATTCGGTGGCGGCGACGATGACCTCGTCGGTGGTCAGGGACACCGGCGTTGCCTGAAGTGTCGACAAGCCCGCAGGCCGCCCGATCGGCCGGATCGAGGTTCTGACCCCCGGAACCGAGGCGGGCAGACTGTCGGTCACCGTGCCCTCGGGAAGGCTGGCCGGATTGGCCGCAAGCATCTGCGTCAGAAGTGCGATCTCATCCACCTCTGCTGCCTCGGCAGAGGTCGCGGCGGCGCCATCCTCCAGCACATCGAGGGCGGCGGTGTCGTCAAGCGGGGCTGCAACCGCATCGGGCAGTTGCGCGGCCTCGGGGGCCAGTTCCACCACAAGGTCCTCCTGCGCCAGACCGGCATCGGTCGGGGCAAGCAAAAGCACATCCTCGGGGCCGCCAGCCTCGCCCGAGGCGGCGACTTCGTTCACCGCCAGTCCGGTATGCAAGGCGACCGCGCCGCCGGGGTTGTCGGGAAGGACCCGCATCTCGCCTTCCATGGCGCGCACGACGGGAATGCCGCTGACGTCGCGGACGACCAGCTTGTAACCCCAGACACCGACGCCGAGGATCAGCGCAAGCGACAAGGCCGCGCCCGCGTAGTTCATCACATGGGAAAGACGCGATTGCGTCGCGTCGGGGCCATAGCCCTCTTCGTATACTGCCATCTCTGCCTCACTCCGCCCCATGCCTTGATGGCTTTTCGGGGTCTGTCGTTTGTCGGCGCCGGCAGTCCCGTGCGTTAGCGCATCTCTTCTGCCGGAGTGACGCCGAGAATACCCAAACCGTGCGAAATGACAATCGCTACGGCCCGAATGAGCGCGATTTTCGCCTGTGTGACTTCAGGGTCACCCTCTTGGACGAACCGCAGTCTGTCGTCGCTGTTGCCCTGATGGTAAAGCCCGTGAAACGCGGATGCCAGATCATAGAGGTAGAAGGCGATCCGGTGCGGTTCATGCCCCGAGGCGGCAATCTCGACCAGACGCGGCCATTCGGCCAGTTTCTTGATCAGTGCCAGTTCCGCATCATGGGTCAGGCCCGACAGGTCCACCCCCGCCAGCGTCGCATCCGAGACATCCGTGAACTCGGCCGCCTTGGCTTGCGCCGAATTCACCCGTGCATAGGCATAATTGACGTAAAAGACCGGATTGTCCTTGGACTGTTCCAGCACCTTGTCGAAATCGAAATCCAGCGGGGCGTCGTTCTTGCGCGTCAGCATGTGGAACCGCGTCACATTCGCGCCGACCTGATCGACCACATCGCGCAAGGTCACGAAGGTCCCTGCCCGCTTGGACATCTTGAACGGCGCGCCGTCCTTGTAAAGCTTCACAAGCTGCGTCAGCTTGATATCGAGAGGCACGCGGCCATCCGACAGGGCCGAAACCGCCGCTTTCATCCGTTTGACATAACCGCCGTGGTCGGCGCCGAAAATATCGATCAGCTGATCATAGCCGCGTTGCACCTTGTCATAGTGATAGGCGATGTCGGGGGCGAAATAGGTCCATGATCCGTCCGATTTCCTGACCGGCCGGTCCACGTCGTCACCATGGGCAGTGGATTTGAAAAGCGTCTGTTCGCGCGGTTCCCAATCTTCGGGCATCTTGCCTTTGGGTGGTTCAAGCACGCCGCGATAGATCAGGCCTTTGCGATCCAATTCGGCAATCGCCGCCTCGATCAATCCGGTGCCATAAAGCGACTTTTCGCTGAAGAAACTGTCCATGACCACGCCCAACTGGGCCAGATCCGCGCGGATCAGGTCCATCATCGCGTCGGTTGCGAAATCGCGCACCTCTTCCAGCCAGTCTTGCTCTGGCTTGCCGACATAGGCGTCACCCACCTTGGCCTTCAGCGCCTCGCCCACGTCGATCAGGTAGTCACCTGGATAGGTTCCGTCCTCGAATGCCACGTCTTGCCCATGGGCCTCGAGATACCGCAGATAGACAGACCGCGCGAGCACATCGACCTGCGCGCCGCCGTCGTTGATGTAGTATTCCTTGGTGACGTCATAGCCCGCGTAGTCCAGCAGCCGCGCCAGCGCGTCGCCAAAGACCGCCCCGCGCGTATGGCCGACATGCAGCGGACCAGTGGGGTTGGCCGAGACATATTCGACAATGACCTTCTGCCCGTGACCCATGGTCGACCGACCGAAAGCGGGATCGGACAGTGCGGTTTTCACCACGCCCTGCCAAAGCGCGGGTGCAAGGCGCATATTCAGAAACCCGGGGCCTGCGACCTCGGCCACCAGAATGTCGGCATCCTCGATCAGCTTGGCCGCAAGCGCTTGCGCAATCTCCCGCGGGTTCATGCCCGCCGGTTTCGCCAGGACCATCGCCGCGTTGGTCGCCATATCGCCATGCGCCGCATCGCGCGGCGGCTCGACCGCCACTTGCGCGAAATCGAGGCCGGAAGGCAGCGCGCCCTCGGCGACAAGCGCATCAAGACAGGCAAGCACACGGGTCCGGATATCGGCAAAGAGGTTCATTTTTCGGCGTCCAACTAAGGTTTGCTGCGGTTTACCACCCTCTGCCAAAGGGGCAAGCAGACTTTTTGACCCCCCGCCCCCGCTAGTTGCCCGCCAGAACGCCGTCAGGAACCTCGGCCCCGCCGATCAGGCGCTTGTGTTCCTGTATCGCGAAGCGGTCGGTCATGCCTGCGATGTAATCCGCGACGATCCGCGCCAGAGCCGTCTGATCCGGTGCGTCCTCGACATCCTTGCGCCACTGTTTGGGCAGTTCGTTGGTGTTTTCCAGAAAGAAGACGAAGAGTTCGTTGATCATCTGTGTGACGACCTCGCGCATCTGCACGACGGCAGGCGCGCGATACATGCGCTGGAACAGAAACTGCCGGATCACCTTGAGGTCGGTCCACAGATCGGGCGAAAACTGGATCATCATGCGGCCGGCATGGCGGATGTCATGCACGGTCTTGGGCGCGAAGGCGGCAAGGTTGGCGCGGCTGACGTCGATGACATCCTCGACCAGAATACCGAAGAAGCGGCGCAGCGCCTCGTGGCGGCGACGATAGTAGTTGAGACCGGGGTATCTGTCATCGACCCGCGCAAAGCACCCCTTGAGGATCGGCAATTCGGCCAGTTCGTCGGTGCTGAACAGCTCGGCACGCAGACCGTCATGCAGATCGTGGTTGTTGTAGGCGATGTCGTCGGCCAAGGCGGCGACCTGCGCCTCGGCGCTGGCGTGGGTATGCAGTTCCAGATCATGGCGCGCATTATAGGCCGCCAGCGCGTAGGGGATATCGCCCGTCACCGGTCCATTGTGCTTGGCGATGCCTTCCAGCGTCTCCCATGTCAGGTTCAGACCGTCCCATTCGGCGTAATGACGTTCAAGACTGGTCACGATATGCAAAGCCTGCGCATTGTGATCGAACCCACCGTAAGGCTGCATCAGGGCATCCAGCGCCTCTTCCCCGGTATGGCCGAAGGGGGTGTGACCCAGATCATGGGCCAGCGCCACGGCCTCGGTCAGTTCGACATTCAGGTCCAGCGCCGCCGCCACCGTGCGGGCCACCTGCGCCACCTCGATCGAATGGGTCAACCTTGTGCGGAAATAGTCGCCCTCATGCTCGATGAAGACTTGGGTCTTGTGTTTCAGACGCCGAAAGGCGCTTGCATGGATGATCCGGTCGCGGTCGCGCTGATAGGGCGAGCGGAAGGTGCTTTCTTCCTCAGGGTATAGCCGCCCCCGCGGGTTCGCGGGATCGGTCGCGTAAGGCGCTGCCATCGATTTGCCTGTCTTGTCGCTTTTGCCTTCCATCCCTATATTCGAATTGTAACAGAACCGATAGGGCCAGCGATGTTCACCATCCCCCCCAAAGTCACCCCGCGCGCCTTCGAACGCCTTGCCGAGATCGGCGCCGCAGCCCAAGGCAAGGCCTTGCGGATCGCGGTCGAGGGCGGCGGTTGTTCCGGCTTTCAGTATGAAATCGACCTCGATGACCCGAAGGACGATGATCTGGTGCTGTCCGAACAGGGCGAAACCGTCGTGATCGACAGTGTCTCGCTGCCGTTTTTGGCCGATGCCACGATCGATTTCAGCGAGGAACTAATCGGCGCAAGGTTCGTGATCAACAACCCCAACGCCACATCCTCTTGCGGCTGCGGCACGTCGTTTTCGATGTAAGCTTGCGCCCCCGCCGCGGCTGCGGCACAAAGCTTGCCAGACAGCGGGGCCGCCCATGAAAATAGCGACATTCAACATCAACGGCGTCAAGGCGCGGATCGAGACCGTTCTGAACTGGCTCGATGCCGCGCAACCGGATGTCGCCGTTCTGCAAGAGATCAAGTCGCAGGACGAAAACTTCCCCCGCGATCTTTTCGAGGACAAGGGATACCATGTCGAAACCCACGGGCAGAAAAGCTTCAACGGCGTCGCCCTGATCTCGAAACTCCCGCTCGAGGATGTGACGCGCGGCCTGCCGGGCGGTGCCGGTGCGGGCCGCGATGGTGCGGACGACGACGAGGCGCGCTATATCGAGGCCACGGTGGTCGGGGACAAGGCCGTGCGCATCTGCGGCCTCTATCTGCCCAACGGAAACCCCGCACCCGGTCCGAAATACGACTACAAACTGCGCTGGATGGACCGCCTGCACGCCCGCGCGGCCGGGCTGATCGCCGACGAAACCTGCGCCCTGATCACCGGCGACTTCAACGTCATTCCGCAGGCCGAAGACGCCGCCCGCCCCGACGCATGGCGCGAGGATGCGCTGTTCCTGCCCCAGACCCGCGCCGCATTCCGCCGGATCGCCAATCTCGGCTATACCGAAGGCTTCCGCGCCTGCGAGGGCGGTGCGGGCCACTATTCCTTCTGGGACTATCAGGCCGGCGCATGGGAGCGCAACAACGGCATCCGGATCGACCACTTCCTGCTCACGCCGCAATGCGCGGATCTGCTGCGGTCGTGCTGGATCGAAAAGGACATACGCGCGGGCGACAAGCCCTCGGATCACGTGCCGGTCTGGGTTGACCTGGCGGCCTGATCCCGGGCAGACTGATGCGGTAGATCACTGATCAGGCCAGCAGATGCGCCAGCTATGGATGATCGCCGCCTTGGCAACCGCCCTGCCCCTTGCCGCGCAGGCCCAGTGCCGCGTCGCCATCGCGGGCACGGCCTGTGTCACCGTCCCGCAGACCTCTGCGCCCAAGGCCGACCCCGTGCAGGCGGGCGACACTCTGGAACGCGGGCAGTATCAGATGCTGATGAACGCCACCTACTACGGCCTGCCGCCGGTCAGCGATGGTTGGGTCTACATGCGGATCGCGGATGATATCTACCGCGTCGACTGGCGCACGCATACCGTTCTGGAACGGGTCACCGATCAGGCGGGCCGGAACTGGTAAGTCCGATGGCGCGCGCCTTGCAGGCTTTCGGCCAAAATCGACACGCCGCGTCGGTCACGGATGAGACATTCGTGCCAAGCTGGTGTCGTTAGGGTCAAGGAATTGACCACCCCATGCATGACCGCCGCATCCCCGAATGGCTTCGCCACGCCCCAGCGCCAAGCGTGCGCGGCTTTGCCATTCTCGCAGGCACCGAGGCGGTCGCGCGCGGCATCCTGATCTCGGTCTTTCCGCTGGCGATGTATCAGGCCTTGCGCGATGCGCAGGTGGTCTCGGCCATTTACTTCGGCATCGGAGTTGTCTCACTGCTGATCGGGCTGTTGGTGCCCTACGTGATCCGCTTCATTCCGCGGCGGGTCGTCTATGTGGCGGGCACCTTGACCTTTGCAGGCGGCGCGATCCTTGCGGCGACATCCTCGCCCCTTGCCGTGGCGGCGGGCCTTGCGCTGACGACCTTTGCCGTTGTCATCACCTTTGTCTGCTTCAATGCCTATGTGCTGGATTACATCGCCAAGATCGAACTGGGCCGACTGGAGACTTCGCGCCTGTTCTACAGTGCGGCGGGCTGGACCATCGGGCCGATGGCGGGTGTCTTTCTTTATCGCTGGTGGCCGCCGGCACCGTTCGTGATTGCCGCGATGGCGGCGCTGGCGATGACGGGGCTGTTTGTCTATCTGCGGCTGGGCAACGGCAAGCTGATCACCAAAAGCCGCCGCCCACCGCCCAACCCCTTCGCCTATTTCCCGCGCTTCTTCGCCCAGCCGCGCCTTGTGGCGGGCTGGACCTTCGCCGTTGTCCGGTCCTGCGGCTGGTGGGTCTATGTGGTCTACCTGCCGATCTATGCGGTGCAGAACGGGCTGGGCGATACGCTGGGCGGGATCGCCTTGTCGCTCTCGAACGGGGCGCTGTTTCTCACACCGGTCATGCTGCGCTTCATGCAGCGCACATCGGTGCGATTTGCCGTGATGACGGGGTTCGTGATGTCGGGAGTGCTGTTCCTGCTGGCAGGCGCGCCGCATGGGGTGCCCTATGTTGCGGTGGTCAGCCTGATGTGCGGGTCCTTCTTTCTGATCCTGCTGGATGTCTCGGCAGGCTTGCCCTTCCTGCTGGCGGTCAAACCGTCGGAACGGACCGAGATGTCGGCGATCTATTCCAGCTTCCGCGATGTCTCGGGAATCGTGACGCCGGGGGTTGCCTGGCTGGTCTTGCTGGTGGCGCCGCTCTCGGGGGTTTTCATCGCAGGCGGAGCGGGTCTGCTGGCGACACTCGGACTGGCGGCAAGGCTGCACCCGCGGCTGGGGGCGGCAAGGATCGCCATAGAGGGTGCGCCTCAACAGGGGGCGTTCGTAAAGGCAACTGTCACAAGCGAAGTCGTGTGAGCGTCAGGATCAGGAGGTTATCGAGAAATCCCAGGGAAGTGCGGATACCACTCGGAATGATCGCCAGCATGATTATCCATTCCGGGCTTGGTCAGGCAACCTTTCGGCGCGACATAGCTGTCGATCCGGAGTCTAGGTCTCTCGTGCCAGGTGAGGTTGAAGGCGGCGAGTTTCGGAAAGAAATACATTTCGGAGTAAGGCAGATGGTCGTGTATCCACCATGCGAGAGCACGCCAGTCTTCACCAGCCGCGTAACGATCCGCGAACCAAGGAATTACAACGCAGGCTGTCGCCCCCATATGTCCGTTTGCATCACGCCTATCCCAGATGTGGCCCGCAAAATTGGCTTCATTCGCTGCACAGCTGTATCCGGCCTTCCCCGTCCGTTGTTGTTCATTGCAGAACCCGTTGACCAAGGGTGAGCGGTAGGCAGAGCGGATAAGGACCTTGCCAAAGGTCTGTTGGAGCGGCTCAAGCAAGTCCACGCAAAGCCGCTTCCCTACCTCTATCGCCAGTTCGGGATCATCCGGCATATTTGACAATCCATGGAAGTTCGCGACTTCTGAATACAAAAACTCGCGCATCCAGAAGGATGGCGAAAGACGGATGCGCCCAAGCGCATCGAGTGTCGCGACACTGGTCGGAGCATTCATGTCGTCTTCCCCCTAGGCCGTCACATCGTGATCGTAAAGCCAGCCAAGCCGGTTCAGGAAGGCATCGGGGGCCAGCCGGCCCATCCCGCGCAGACCCAGAAGGGCGACCTGCCTCTTGATGCCGCGCAGGTGGTAGTTGCGGGCGTTGGCATTGGCGGCTTCGATGGCCCGCACCACGCGCGGGCGCCGGATATCCTGATACCGCCGCAGGGCTGTCGGCAGGTCGTCGCTTTCATCACAACAGCGCGCCAGCACATAGGCGTCCTCGATCGCGAGGTTCGCCCCCTGTGCCAGAAACGGCAGCGTCGGATGGGCGGCATCGCCCAGGATCGCGACCGATCCCGTCTGCCAGCGTTGCGCCACGGGATGCCGGAACAGACCCCAGAGGTTCACCCGCTCTACCGCGCCGAGGATCGCCTTCACCTGCCATCCGCAGTCGCTGAAGGCCCGCCGCAGATTGCCGGGATCATCGGCGTGGTGCCAGCCCTCGTCCGCCCATTGGCTGCGTTCCTGCACGGCGACGATGTTCAGGCGATCCTTCGCGACCGGATAGGTCACCAGATGCCGCCCCGGGGCCATCCAGACCCGCGCGACGGGATCGGCAGCCTCTACAAAGGTCAGCGCGCGCCATGCGACCTGCCCGGTAAAGAAAGGCTTGCCGGGGGTGTTCATCGCAGGCCGCACGATGGAATGCAGCCCATCGGCCCCGACCGTCAGATCGGCCCCGCGCGCTTCACCGTTGACGATGAAACCGCCATCGGGGCGCAGAGCCGACACCTTTGCATCCAGCACCACCTTCACGCCAGCCGCCGCACAGCCGCGCGCCAGAATGTCGATCAGGACGGCGCGGTGAAAAAAGCGGTAGCGCGGGGATTGGCGGGTCAGATCGAAGCGGGCGATCTGATGACCGGTCAGCGCGTCCATCGGCACAACGGCCTCGGCCGCGATCCCTGATGCGGCAAGGGCCTTGCCCACGCCCAAGCGGTCAAGCACCCTTGCGCCATTGGGGGTGATCTGCAGGCCTGCGCCGACCTCGGTCAGGGCAGGTGCCTGTTCATAGACGGTCACGCCAGCGCCCATGCGGGCAAAGGCCAGCGCGGCTGTCAGCCCGCCGATGCCGCCGCCGATAATGGCGACATCACGATGGGCGTTGCGCTGCACCTCAGTCGTCGCGATGGACTTTCTCGCGGCGCTCGTGGCGTTCCTGCGCTTCGAGGCTCATGGTCGCGATCGGGCGTGCATCCAGCCGCTTGAGCGAAATCGGCTCGCCCGTGATCTCGCAATAGCCGTATTCACCCTCTTCGATGCGGCGCAGGGCGGCATCGATCTTGCTGACCAGCTTGCGCTGGCGATCACGGGTGCGCAGTTCCAGCGCGCGGTCGGTCTCTTCCGAGGCGCGGTCGGCGATGTCGGGGATATTGCGGGTCGTGTCCTTCATGCCGGCGACGGTATCGCGGCTGTCTTCGAGGATCTCGGCTTTCCAGTTCAACAGCTTTCTGCGAAAGTATTCGGTCTGGCGCTCGTTCATGAATGGCTCATCGTCGGCCGGACGATAATCATCGGCGAGAAAGGTCTCTGCCTTCATTCTTTTTTCCTTTCGCTCATGTCGCTTAAGGAATCGGGCCATAAACGACATCCCCTTTGTAGGGCGGGGTTTACTCTGTCCAAACAAGGCTGTCACCCCCCAATAAATCGTCGAAAACGCAAGGTTGATGATACCTTGCGACCTGATAGTGTCCTGCAAAACTGCAAGGAAAGCACATGCAATTCACCGGCACCGAAAGCTATGTCGCGACCGAAGAGCTGACGATGGCCGTGAACGCCGCCGTCACACTGGAACGTCCCCTGCTGGTCAAGGGCGAGCCGGGAACCGGCAAGACCGAGCTTGCCCGGCAGGTCAGCGCCGCCCTTGGGCTGCCGATGATCGAATGGCACATCAAGTCGACCACGAAGGCGCAGCAGGGCCTTTACGAATACGACGCGGTCAGCCGTCTGCGCGACAGCCAGCTGGGTGATGCAAGGGTCCATGACGTGGCCAACTACATCAAGCGCGGCAAACTTTGGCAGGCCTTCGCGGCGGAGGGCAAGGTCGTGCTGCTGATCGACGAGATCGACAAGGCCGACATCGAGTTTCCCAATGACCTGTTGCAGGAACTCGACCGGATGGAGTTTCACGTCTACGAGACCGGCGAGACGATCCGCGCGATCCACCGCCCCATCGTGATCATCACCTCGAACAACGAAAAGGAATTGCCCGACGCCTTCCTGCGCCGCTGCTTTTTCCACTACATCCGCTTTCCCGATATCGACACGCTGCGCCGGATCGTCGAGGTGCATCACCCCGGCATCAAAGAGGCGCTGCTGACCACAGCCCTGACCCAGTTCTACGAGGTGCGCGAGACGGCGGGCCTGAAAAAGAAACCCTCGACCTCCGAGGTGCTCGACTGGTTGAAACTGCTTCTGGCCGAGGATCTGTCACCCGAAGACCTGCGGCGCGATGGCGCCAACGCCCTGCCCAAGCTGCACGGGGCGCTGCTGAAGAACGAACAGGACGTGCATCTTTTCGAACGGCTGGCCTTCATGGCGCGGGCGCAACGATAATCGCACACAAACGACGAAGTGACTGGTATGGACCGCGCGGGGCGCTAAAGTCCCGGCATGACAACGAAAGCCAGCGCACCATGACGACCTCCCAGATCATGAAACCCTTCCAGCCCGCATGAGAGCTCTTGCTTTTCTCCTGCTTGCCGTCGCCACGGCCTGCGCCGCCCCGCCGCAGGTGGACCGTGCGGCGGTCACCCCCGTCCGGCTTGATTTTCCGGCGCCGCAAGGGTTTGCGGGCGCAAGCCCCGGCCCTGCGACACGGTCGAATGCGGAAATGGCGCGGGATTTTCTCGATCTGGCCTTCGAGATGGAAAATGGCCGGTCGCTGCCGATCCTGACGCGGTTCGAGGGGCCGATCACCGTGCGCGTCTCGGGGCCGATCAACCCGATTTCGCGGCGCGATCTGGACCGGCTGCTGGCGCGCCTGCGCAACGAGGCGGGCATCGACATTCGCCTGACCACCGCGCAAAGCGCAAATATCGTGGTGCAGGCCGTGCCGACCGATGCCTTGCAACGGCTGGCCCCGAATGCCGCCTGCTTTGTCGTGCCGCGCGTCCAGACATGGGCCCAATTGCGCGCGGCACGCGGGACCCCCACGCTGGACTGGGCGACGCTCGACCGCCGCGACCGCGTCGCGATGTTCATCCCTTTCGATGTCACCCCACAAGAGACGCGGGACTGCCTGCACGAGGAACTGGCACAGGCGCTTGGGCCGATCAATGACCTTTACCGCCTGCCCGACAGCGTCTTCAACGACGACAACATCCAAACGATCCTCACCGGTTTCGACATGCTGATGCTGCGGGTCTACTACGCACCCGAACTGCAAAACGGCATGACGCGCGCGGCCGTGGCCGAGCGGCTTCCGGCGATCCTGCGCCGTCTCAACCCCGCAGGCGAGGGCCGGCCGGCGCAGATCGTGCCCCGCACCACCCCCCTGTGGAAAGCCGAGATCGAGCGCGCCCTCTCGGACGGTCGCCCCAACCGGGTGCGGCGTGTCGCAGCGCAGCGCGCCATCGCCATTGCCGAGGATCAGGGCTGGACGGATATCCGGCTTGCCTTCGCGCATTATGCCTATGGCCGTTTGCAGATCGAAAACGACCCCTCGCGCGCATTGCAGGCCTTCAATACCGCCAGCCGGATCTACAATGCGATTCCAGACACGCGCATCCATCGCGCCTTCATCGCGATGCAGCTTGCCGCCTATACCCTGATTTCGGGCGATGCCGACGCCACCATCGCGATCACGCAGGCCGCGATCCCTCAGGCGCGCCGCCACGAGAATGCAGCGCTTTTGTCGCTGCTGATGATGTTCCAGGCCGAGGCGCTGGACCTCAAGGGACAGACCGACGCGGGCATGGCGCTGCGGCTGGACAGTCTGGGCTATGCGCTCTATGGCTTCGGCAGCCGCGAAGAGGTGGTTGCGCGCCTCAATGAAATCGCCTCGTTGCCGCCACTTGCGGCGAATATCCAATCCAGGGTGACCCGATGATCTTTCCTCTTGCCGGTATGTTGTTCGGGGCCGCCTTGGGGGCCTGGCGCGCCAGATCGAATGGCGGCAAGGGCAAGGACATGGTGCAATGGGCCGCGGTCTTTGCGATCATCTTCGGCCTGATCGGCCTGTTCGTGTTGATCTTCATCCAGAGGTCCGTCGTCTAGGCCATGTTCCTGCCCTTCTTCGACAATCTGCGCAAAGCCGGTGTTCCGGTCTCGCTGCGCGAGTTTCTGTCGTTTCTCGAAGGCCTGAAGGCGGGGCTGGCCACCTATGATGTGGACGCTTTCTACTTTCTGGCCCGCACCGTCATGGTCAAGGACGAAAGGCATCTGGACAAGTTCGACCGCGCCTTCGCCGCCAGCTTTGCCGGTCTTGAAGACATCGCCGCCGATCAGGTTCTGACCGCGGTCGATATCCCCGCCGACTGGCTGGAAAAGCTTACAGAGCGACACCTTTCCGATGCCGAGAAGGCCGAGATCGCGGCTTTGGGCGGTTTCGACAAGCTGATCGAGACCCTCAGGAAGCGGCTAGAGGACCAAAAGGGCCGCCATCAGGGGGGCAACAAATGGATCGGCACGGCGGGCACCTCGCCCTTCGGGGCCTATGGCTACAATCCCGAAGGGGTGCGCATCGGCCAGAGCGGAAGCCGCCACCAGCGCGCGGTCAAGGTCTGGGACAAGCGCGAATTCCGCAATCTCGACGACACGGTCGAACTGGGGACGCGCAACATCAAGGTCGCCCTGAAACGCCTGCGCCGCTGGGCGCGGGATGGCGCACAAGAGGAACTGGACCTGAACGGCACGATCCGCGCCACCGCCGAACAGGGCTATCTGGACGTACAAACCCGGCCCGAGCGCCGCAACGCCGTGAAGGTGCTGCTGTTTCTCGATGTCGGCGGCTCGATGGACCCGCACGTCAAGGTGGTGCAGGAATTGTTCAGCGCCGCCAAATCCGAGTTCAAGCACCTTGAACACTTCTACTTTCACAATTGCCTTTATGAAGGCGTCTGGAAAGACAACCGGCGCCGCTGGAACGCGCAGACCCCGACTTGGGACGTGTTGCGGACCTATGGGGCGGATTACAAATGCATCTTTGTGGGCGACGCCAGCATGTCCCCCTACGAGATCGCCTTTGCAGGCGGTGCCAATGAACACTGGAACCCCGAAGCCGGACAGGTCTGGCTGGAACGCGCCCGTCACCAGTGGCCGGACAACCTCTGGATCAATCCCCTACAGGAACGTTACTGGCCCTACACCCAAAGCATTGGCATGATCAGTCAGATTTTCGGGGCCGACCGGATGGTCCCGATGACGCTTGCGGGTATCGACGCGGGAATGCGGGTGCTGGGCCGCTAAATGCGTGTGATCATCGCACAGACGTCACAGTTTGGCGGTAGCGGTCGCGGAAGCGCAATGGAAAGTGAAAAGCCATGTGGCATCGGATCAAGGATATCTGGAGGCATCACAAGATCGCCGTGATGGCCCTTGTCATCGTGGGCACGCTCGCGGGCGTCTTCGGCACGCGGTCCGTCTCGCAGATGATCTACTGGTCGAACCCCGCAAGAGCGGACCAGCCGCTGCAAGAGTGGATGACGCCACGCTATGTGGGGCGGTCCTACAGTGTCCCGGCCGAAGTCGTGCAGCGCGCCTTTGGTCTGGAACGTCCGGATGTGCCGCAGCGGATCTCGCTTGATGCGATCATGGATGCGCAAGGGTCCACACTGGAAGAATTGCAGGCCCGCCTTGATGCCGCCGTGGCGGACTTTCGATCGACGCGCCGCCCATGACCGAACTGATCCTCGAATTCGCCGCCGACTACGGCATCCCGCTTTTGCTGGTGGTGACGTTTCTCAGTTGCCTTGCGGTGCCGGTGCCGTCGTCGCTCTTGATGATCGCGTCGGGCGGGTTCGCGGCTGCGGGGGACCTGCAGCTTTGGGCGGTGATGCTGGCGGCCTTCGTGGGCGCGGTGCTTGGCGACAACCTTGGCTACTGGATCGCCTATCGCTTCAACGTGCGGTTTTCCGATTTGCTTGATCGCAACCCCAAACGCGCCGCACTGCGCAAGCGGGCGGCGGACTATATGGATCACTACGGCGGGGTCAGCGTGTTCTTCACGCGCTGGCTGGTCGCCCCCTTGGGGCCCTATATGAACTACGCCGCCGGTCTTGCCGGTTTCCCATGGCACCGCTTCGTCGTCTGGAGCATGGCGGGCGAGATTGTCTGGGTCTGCACCTATGTCGGTCTGGGATATCTCTTTGCGGATAACATCGCCGCGATCTCGACCCTTCTGGGCAATCTGTCCGGCTTCCTCGCCGCCCTTGTCGTGGCGGGCGGGCTGGTGATCTGGATGATCAACTCCAGCCGCCTGCGCGAGGCGCGCGACGCCCGCAAGGCAAAAAAGGCCAAGAGGTCGAAAGAGCGGCGGTGATGGGCCATGTCCTGATCGTCGCTATCGGGAATGTGATCGCCATGACCGCGGGCGACACCGCGCGCCAGGTCGGAAATCGGCCCGACCGCCGATCGCCAAGGCTTGAGAAACCGCCGTCACCGCCCATATTTCAATCATGATCAAACTGACCCCGATCCTGATGGCTGTCCTTTACGGGCTGGTGCTTTACCGCTTTTCGGTCTGGCGCACCCAGCGCGAGCTTGACGCCAATTCGACCGAGCTTGCCGACCCGATCCTGAAGGTGCTGATGGACCGGATGGCAAAGGCGCTCGATATCGACCGGATTAGGGTGCATATCTATGAAATCGAACCGGTCAACGGTCTGGCCGCCCCCGACGGGCGCATCTTCATCACGCGAGGGTTCTTCAACAAATATCGCGCAGGCCAGGTCTCGTCCGAGGAAATGGCCAGCGTCATCGCGCATGAGTTGGGCCATGTTGCCCTGGGCCATTCGCGCCGCCGGATGATCGACTTTTCCGGCCAGAACGCGATGCGCACGGCCCTTGCGATGATCCTCAACCGGTTCATCCCCTTCATCGGCCCGTGGATCGCGGGCCTGCTGATGAGCCTCGTCGCCGCGCGCCTGTCGCGCGCCGATGAATTCGAGGCGGACGCCTACGCCTCGGCGCTGCTGGTGAAGGCGGGGATCGGCACCGGCCCGCAAAAGACGCTGTTCCAGAAGCTGGAGAAACTGACCGGCGCGCGCGGTGCTGCGGTGCCCGCATGGCTGCTGAGCCACCCCAAATCGACCCAGCGGATCGCGGCGATCGAGGCGAACGAAAGCAAATGGGCCGCCAGATAGCCCGTCATCCTGCAGGCATGACGCCCGCCAAACACATCCGTCCTAGCCCGATATCCCGCGTTCAAGCGCTTTGCCGAAACGCGGCAAACGCGCCTTTTTCATCAGCGCCCGCATGGTCCACGGGCGTTCCGACAGCCTGTTCGCTTCGGCCAGCACACTGTCGGCCACAGCGCGCACCTGATCGGGGTTTTCTTCCAGCCGGTCGCGCAGAAAGCCGTCCGGCTCCCAGCGCAACAGCGCCTCGTCGCCAAGGATATCCTTGGGAAAATCCTTGTTGTTCATCGTCAGGATCCCGTCGCATGAGCCTGCAACCGCCGCCGCCAGCACATGAATGTCGGCAGGGTCCGGCAGCCAGAAACGCCGCGCGAAACTGTCGTCATGGCTGACCTCGGCACGCGGAAACGCGGCCCCCAGCAAAGCGATCTCGCCCCTTGCCCAAACCTCGTCCGCGCCGCTCTGCTTGCCCGCCGCCCGCGCCCATTCTTCAAGGATCCGCGCCGACCAGCGCGGTTCATAGAGCCCTGCCCCCGCACAGCCCAGCAGGACCTCGCGCATCACGGTCGGGTAAAGCACGCAGGCATCCAGCATCACCCTCATAGGCGGTAGAACACGGCCTTGAGATATCCGCTTTCGGCCAGATGCGGCATCAGCGGATGATCGGGACCCGCAAAGCCCGTGTGGATGATCTGCCCGCGCCGCCCTGCCCGCCCGATCCCGCGGGATGATGCATTGCGGAACTTGGTCAGATCCGCCGCATGCGAACAGGAACACAAGACCAGATACCCGCCCTCGGCCACCAAGGGGGCGGCAAGGCGCGCCACACGTTCATAGGCGCGCAACCCCGCATCGAGCGCGTTTTTCGAAGGCGCAAAGGCCGGCGGGTCGCAGACCACAAGGTCGAAGGTCTCGCCTGCCTCCGCCAAAGCCGTCAGAACATCGAAAGCATCGCCCTTGCGGGTCGTGAACCGGTCCGCGACCCCCATCGCCTGCGCCCCCGCCTCTGCCAGGGCAAGGGCTGCCTCGGATCCGTCGACGGCAAGGGCCGATCGCGCGCCCCCCGCCAAAGCCGCCAGCCCGAAGCCGCCCACATGCGCGAAGACATCCAGCACCCGCGCGCCCTTGGCCAGCGATGCCGCCATGGCATGGTTCGGGCGCTGGTCGAAAAAGAGTCCGGTTTTCTGCCCGCCCATGACATCGGCCATATAGGTCGCACCATTCATCGGCACCGGCACCGGTCCCGCAGGTGCCGTCCCGATCAGCACATCCGTCCGCTCGTCCAGCCCCTCCAGCGTGCGCGCGCGGCCGGTGCCGTTCATGATGACGGTCGCGACACCCGTCACCGCGACCAGTGCTGCGCAAAGCGGATCGATCAGGGCATCGGCCCAGGCCGCGTTCGGCTGCACCACCGCCAGATCGCCGAAACGGTCGATCACGACACCCGGAAGCCCGTCCGCCTCGGCATGGACCAACCGGTAGAAGGGCGCATCGTAAAGCCGCGCGCGGTGCGCAAGGGCGCGTGTCAGAAGCGCGGCGAACCATGCCTGATCGATCGCCGCCTCTGGATCGCGATCCAGCATCCGGCAGATGATCTTGGAATTGGGGTTCACCGCAACAGTGCCAAGCGGCACGCGGCCTGCATCTTCAAGCCGGGCGATGGCACCGGGGGCAAGGCCGCGCGTGCGCCGGTCGGTGACAAGTTCGTTGGCATAAACCCAAGGAAAGCCATGGCGGATGGCGCGCGCCTCGGCCTTGGGGATCAGGCGAACGGTGGGGCGGTCGGTGGCGGTGGCATGATCGGTCATAGCACGCCCTCTATCCTGCGCGATGCCCGCTGGAAAGGGCGTCGTTTACGCCAGTTGCTGGCGCAGCAGCGCCGTCAGGAAATCGGTGACCCGCACACGTTCTGTCTGGCCTGCATCGATCAAGGCGGCAGCACGCGCGCCACCGGGTGCCGACAGGTTCCCGACAACGCGGCGCGGCGGTTCGATGATCGCCCCGGTGTGCGCATCGCGCACGGAAAGGTCGAAGATGACGTTGTAGACCCCGCCCACGGTCGTGCGCGTCCGTGTCGTGACACCGTGAAAGCGGATCAGCACGACATCGACCACGACCGGCGTCGATCCATTCAACACCGGTTGACTACGCCTTGCGGCCTCTTGAAACATCGTTTCGATCTGCGCGAGACGCGGCCCCGGCGGATCACCGCGCCAGACGATATCGGCCATCGGGTAGAATGAGTTCTCTTCCGAGACGATAAGACCCTCGCGCGCGGCGAAACGCAATTCGCGCAGGTCATAGGATCGCTGCATGACCGGACGCGGATCCGCCTGCTGCATGGCCCCGCCCGGCGCACAGGCCGCCACCAGCCCAAGGGCCGAAGTCACCAAAAACGTCCGTCTCAACATGCCTGCCTACCTCGCTACCGCCTGCCTGATGGCTAGATAGTCACTTGGGCGGAAATTTGACAATCCCCATACTTCTTTGTGCGCAAATTGCGCACTTCTGTCAGGCCCCCTCTTGTTAGCGCTAACACAATTTGCTATAGCCCAGAGCAAGCCAAAGCAGAGGATGTCATGTCGCTCCACCCGAAAATCGCAGCCGTCACCGACCGCATCCGCGCGCGGTCCGAAGGCCCCCGCCGGACCTACCTCGACACGATGGCGCGCGCCGCCGCCGAAGGCCCGCGCCGGTCGCATCTGACCTGCGGCAATCAGGCCCATGCCTATGCGGCGATGGGCGATGACAAGGGCACGCTGGTCGGCGAAAAGTCACCCAACATCGGGATCATCACGGCCTATAACGACATGCTGTCCGCGCATCAGCCGTTCGAGACCTACCCCCACCTGATCAAAGAGGCCGCCCGCCGCGCCGGGGGAACCGCGCAAGTTGCCGGCGGCGTGCCTGCGATGTGCGATGGCGTGACCCAAGGCCAGACCGGGATGGAACTGTCGCTGTTCAGCCGCGATGTGATCGCCCTCTCGGCGGCGGTCGGCCTGTCGCACAACGTCTTCGACTCGGCGATCTATCTGGGCGTCTGCGACAAGATCGTCCCCGGCCTTGTGATCGCCGCGGCGACCTTCGGCTATATTCCCGGCGTCTTCGTGCCCGCAGGGCCGATGGTCTCGGGCCTGCCGAACGATGAGAAAGCCGCCGTGCGCCAGAGATTCGCCACCGGCGAGGTCGGCCGCAAGGAACTGATGGCGGCGGAAATGGCCTCGTATCACGGTCCGGGCACCTGCACCTTCTATGGCACCGCGAACTCCAACCAGATGCTGATGGAATTCATGGGGTTGCACCTGCCCGGCGCATCCTTCGTCAATCCCGGCACACCCCTGCGCGAGGCGCTGACCACCGCCGCAACCGAACGCGCGCTGCAGATCACCGCCCTCGGCAACGACTTCCGGCCGGTCTATGAGATCCTCGACGAAAGGGCCTTTGTGAACGGCATCGTCGGGCTGATGGCGACGGGAGGTTCGACCAATCTGGTGATCCACCTGCCCGCCATGGCCAAGGCGGCGGGGGTGATCCTCGACCTCGAAGACTTCAGCGACCTGTCCGAGGTCACCCCGCTGATGGCCAAGGTCTATCCCAACGGTCTGGCGGATGTGAACCACTTCCATGCGGCGGGCGGTCTGGGCTTCATGATCTCGGAACTGCTGAACGCAGGCCTTTTGCATGACGATGCCAAGACCATCGCGGGCGACGGGCTGGACCTCTATACGCAAGAACCCAAGCTGGTCGATGGCCGGATCACCTACGGCCCCGGCGCAGGTGCGACGCTGAACGACAAGATCCTGCGCCCCGCATCCGATCCGTTTCAGGCGCAGGGCGGGCTGATCCAGCTGTCGGGCAACCTCGGGCGCGGCGTGATCAAGACCTCGGCCGTGGCCAGGGAACGCCACGTCATCGAGGCCCCGGCCCGCATCTTCCACGATCAGGACAGCGTGAAAGCCGCCTTCAAGGCCGGAGAATTCACCCAAGACACGGTGATCGTGGTGCGCTTTCAGGGCCCGAAATCGAACGGGATGCCGGAATTGCACGGGCTGACCCCGACCCTCGCGGTCTTGCAGGATCGCGGCCTGAAGGTGGCACTGGTCACGGACGGGCGCATGTCGGGCGCCTCCGGCAAGGTGCCATCGGCGATCCATGTCTGCCCCGAAGCGGCCGATCAGGGCCCGATCGCCCGGCTGCGCGACGGCGATGTCATCCGGCTGGATGCGACAGCGGGCACCATCGCGGTCCTCGGCGTCGATCTGGACAGCCGCGAACCCGCAACGGCGGACCTCACTGGCAATGGCAACGGCGTGGGCCGCGAATTGTTCGAGGTCTTCCGCCGCAACGTGGGCCTTGCCGCCAGCGGTGCAGGTGTTGTTGTCTAGCCTTGCTTCTTTCTCCCATGAAACTCCCGCCGGAGGCATCCGAGGATCGCAACCGGCACCGCCCGAAGGACCAAATACATGACACCGCAACAGGCCTCTGACGCCACCGAAAAACTCTGCCTGCTGGCCCCTGTGGTACCGGTTCTGGTGATCGAGGATGCCGCCACGGCCGCCGATCTGGCGCGCGCGCTGGTCGCAGGCGGCCTGCCCGCACTCGAGGTCACCCTGCGCACGCCCGCAGCCCTCGATGCGATCCGCGAAATGGCGCAGGTGCCCGGCGGCGTGGTCGGTGCGGGCACGCTGCTGACACCGAAAGATGTCGAAAACGCCAAGGCCGCCGGCGCGACCTTCGGCGTCTCGCCGGGTGCCACGGACAAGCTGCTGGATGCCTGCGAGGCCAACGACCTGCCGCTCCTGCCCGGTGCCGCCACCGCATCCGAGGCGATGCGCCTTCTGGAACGCGGCTACCGCGTGCAAAAGTTCTTCCCCGCCGAGGCGAACGGCGGCGCCGCGGCCCTCAAGGCGATCGGCGCCCCCATGCCGCAGGTCAAGTTCTGCCCCACAGGCGGCGTCACGCGTGCCAACGCGCCGCACTATCTGGGGCTGTCGAACACGCTCTGCGTCGGCGGGTCCTGGGTCGCCCCGAAGGATCTGGTGCAGGCGGGCGACTGGGCGGGGATCACCGCATTGGCCGCGGAAGCCGCAGGACTGGCGCGCAGGTGATCGCGCGGGGTTTCACCGACCGTTAGGATATTTGCTTTAGGCCCCATCACATACGGATGTGAAAGGGGCGGCGAATGCTTGAATCCTGGTCAATCTCGCGGCGCATCGCTGCCGGTTTTGTGGTGCTGATCGCGCTGATCGTCGGCCTGTCGGTCTTTGCGCATCGGTCTGTCGCGACCCTCGGGGCCGATTTTGCCGAATACCGCAAGATCTCGACGCAGGCCCGGACCGCGACGGCCTATATCGAGGATATGTTCGAAGGGCGCCTCGCCTCGTTGCGTTACCGCGTGTCCGCAAACGACGCCGACCGGATCGCCGTGCGCGCGAACATGGCCGAAATCTACGCCGATGACAGTCTGGTGGGGGCCTTCCGTGGCAGTCCGGACAGGCTGGAAACGATCAACACCATCCGCGCGCAGGCCGAAGCCTACGCCGATGCCTTCGACCAATTGGCCATCCAGGTCAGGACCAGCATCGGCCAGAGAGAGGATTTCAACACCCGCAGTGCGACCCTCGATCAACAGATCAACGGCATTTTCGACCAAGCTGTCCAAACCGGAAGCCCTGCCACGATTGCGGCTGCGGGCCGGTCACTCCAGGATCTGATGCAGGCGATTGTCAGCGGAACCGACTATATCAGGACCAAGGACGCGACCCATCTTGCCGCCGCGCAAGAGGCGCTATCGGACTTTGACAGATCGCTGCGGCAGCTCGATGCGATCAACCAGCAGGACATCATCGCCGATCAAATCGCGGACCTGCGGCAGACCTATGACGGCTACGGCGCGTCGCTTGCCGGCTATAGCGCG
>NZ_DAIPIW010000120.1:0-4194 GCF_036770585.1 Yoonia sp.
GGCTTGGGCCGCTTGCGGGTGTGCTGGCCATTGCTGTTGGTGAAATTGGGGTGCTGGCCAAGCTTTATGCCGAAGCGATCGAGAACACGTCGAACAAGTCCGTCGACGGCGTCGTCGCTGCCGGTGGCAGCCGCAGCCAATCCATCCGGTTTGCGATCCTGCCGCAGGTCATGCCGGTGCTTCTGTCAATCACGCTTTACAACTTCGAATCCAACGTCCGGTCTGGCACCATTCTTGGCATCGTCGGCGCGGGGGGCATCGGGTTTCTGCTTGCCGACCGGATAGGTGCCTACCGTTGGGACGAGGCGTGGTCGATCATCTTCCTGATCATCGCCATGGTCTATCTGATCGACTGGCTCTCGGGCCTAGTCCGGGCAAGGTTTATCGGGACATGGGAAGGGGCGCGCTAATTCCGTCCACTGTCGAAATCATAGTCCCAGGCACCGCAGGCCCGGTCTTTGCCCCCGCTGGTGTTTCGTCGCCGCGCGCCGAGTGTCTGGGCTGCACCGTCACCGGTGGCACCTTGCGCCGTCTGATCGAGCCGACCTCCGGGCAAGAAATCCTGCTGGTCGAGCCAAACGCGGACGAGGTGACATTCCGCTTTATTTTTGCCGATCACCCCGGCAGCTATCCCGAGGCAATCTTCAATCCCGCCCCGTCACGCTACACCCGCGCTGCGGTAGCACTGGTGGACGAGGCGCAGCAGATCGCCGGAACCGGCGACGGTCTGACGCGCGCGATCCGCATCGCCCGGGCTGTAGCCGAAAGATTCGACTACGGCCATCCAGACCAGAAGTTCAACGACGGCTTCGATCATGTGCCGCATCTTTCCTGCGGGCTGACCCAAGGGTCATGCGTCGATATCCACACCTACTTTTTGGCATCCTTGCGCGCCGCCGGGATCGAAGCGGGCTATGTCGTGGGCTATTTCTTTCCCGAGGTGGGCGATTGCACCAGCGGGCATTGCTGGGCCGTCACACGCATCGACGGGCAGGTGCAGGAATGGGACATCTCGCATTACCTGCAGATCGGTCGGCGCGACGTTGGCCCTGCACTGAATCCGAAGGGTGGGTTCCGTGTGCCAGTCGGTCATTCTACCGCGCTTTGTCAGCCCGAGATCGGCTTTGCCGACCTGAAACTGCTCGTCGAACCCATGCACATGATCGGCGGCGAACCAGTGCGGTTTGAAACCAAGCGCATTCGCCTTCTGCTGCCCACAACAGCCTGAACCGGACCCCAGCCATGAAGATGCTGACCGAAGCACCCAACGTCCATGAAACCGCCACACTCGTTGACTGCACCTTGGGCAAATGGACCGAGGTCATGGCTCAGGTGACCATGCGCGAGGTCACGTTCGGGGACTATTCTTACATCGTGAAAGGCGGCAATGTCGTCTGGTCCACTATCGGCAAGTTCTGTTCGATTGCCGAGGGTGCGCGGGTCAATCCGGGCAATCATGCCACATGGCGCGCAAGCCAGCACCATTTCACATACCGCGCTGCGCAGTTCGGGTTGGGCGAGGATGACACCGATTTTTTCCAGTGGCGTCGCGATCACTGGGTTACCATCGGCCACGATGTCTGGATCGGCCATGGTGTCACCATCCTGCCGGGCGTAACAGTTGGGACGGGTGCTGTAATCGGGGCGGGGGCCGTGGTGTCAAAGGACGTGGCACCCTATGAAATCGTCGGCGGCGTGCCCGCGCGCCACCTGAAATGGCGCTTTACCCCGCCTCATGCCGAAGCCCTGCAGACCATCGCGTGGTGGGATTGGGACCACGCGACCCTCAAGGCGGCCTTGCCCGATATTCGGGTGCTGGACATCGACGCCTTTATCGAAAAGTATCGCTGAACCCTGCGGCGCTTTTCCGCGATACAAACGGACCTTCCACAATGGAAACCCTGCCGCGGATTGTATTGGCCTTGGTGATCGGGACAGCAGGCGGCTCGGCTTTCTACTTGATGAACCTGCCGTTGCCGTGGATGCTTGGCGCGTTGTTTGCAACCATGGTCGCCTCGATTTCCAATGCGCCGATCCTTGGCCCGGCCCGGTTGCGACCGGCCGTCGTTGCCGTGATCGGCGTCCTTCTTGGCTCGCGCTTCACGCCCGATATCGTCGCCGAAGCCGGCGCCTGGATTGGCACTCTTGCTGTCCTGATGGTCTATGTCGTCGCTGTTGCGCTGGTCGTCGTGCCCTTTTACCGCTTTGCCGGCAGGTTCGACTGGGTCACCGCCTATTTCGCGGGCATGCCCGGCGGTCTGTCCGAGATGATCGAGATCGGCGAGGCGAGCGGGGCCAAACCTGCACCGATCATCCTGGCGCACAGTTTGCGCATCGTGGTGACCATCGCGCTGATTGCCTTGTGGTTCCGGATCATTGAAGGCCATGAGGTCGGCGCGTCAATGGGGGCCGTAGAGGTTCCCCTGACATGGCTGGATGCGTTGCTTCTTCTGACTTCGGCCGTTTTCGGCAGCATTCTTGGCAAGAGACTGCGCTTTCCTGCGCCGACATTTCTTGGCCCGCTTCTGGTTTCGGCTGTGCTGCACCTTGCCGGGTTTACCGAAAGCGCCCCTCCGGGACTCTTGGTCAACGCGGCGCAAGTTCTTCTTGGGACCGTCCTCGGCTGTCGTTTTCTGGGCATCAGCGCTCGAACCGTCTTACCCGCCGCAGCACTAGCCATCGGGGCGACCCTGCTGACACTTGCCCTTGCGTTCGGTGCGGGTCTGGCGATGGGGTATCTGGCCGGGATCGCCCCCGATCAGGCGCTGCTGGCCCTTGCCCCCGGCGGCCTGACCGAAATGGGGCTGATCGCGCTGGCCATCCAGGCCGACGTGGCCTTTGTGGCCTTGCACCACGTCGTGCGCATACTATTCGTGATCGTGCTTGCACCGGTGGCATTCCGGCTCCTGGCGGTTCGCCGTTTTACACCATAGGTGTAGAAAGGTCACTTTCTTCGCCCAGGTGTTGGGGTGGCTGTCGCCTCGGAGGCGCCAGATTGCTTCAGCCCACCCGCGATCAGCGCATCCTGCCGCGGCCCACGCGGGAATTCATGCAACTTTACATGTTGATCGGATGCCGGTGAGAGGCAGTCGACCTGAAGGCGGATGCGGGCAGAGGTTAATCAGAAGGCAATGACATTGCTTGGAATTGCCTACACTCAGCACTCCATCGGAGCGATGGTGATTGCACCAGAACGATGCAACTCACCCACAGGCCACTGGCTATGACCACCCGCCGCGCGACTGATAACGCCAAAGCCATTGATGCCTTCATGACCACCAGGTTCCAGATCGACGCGATGCTTGAAGGCCCTGAGCGACGACCATTTCCAGATCCACTCCGACGGGATCAACTGGGGCCACGTCGGCACGCTGAACCAATACGCGAGCCTCCTGCGCCAGATCACCGACGCAGCGTTCATGGAAGGCGAACATGCCGCTTGATCCCGCCCAGCGCCACCAGACCAAACAGGATGCCATCACCGCAGCATGGGAAGCCGAACGCCTCGCCGTCTGTGACGCCGCCATCGCCCTGCTGCGCGAGATCGCCGATCTGGACTGCGACGACGATGGCGACGTGATCATCGGCACGGATGGCGCTTCAGGTGCTGTCGGATCAGATCTCGGCCTTCACCCGGTTGGGGCAAGAGGCGCCATATGCGGTGCTTGCCTATCATCATTTGACGACGCGTGGCGAAGCCTCGGCCGGTTTCGATGCGTTTTTCCAAGCCTTGCGTGGTCCTGCGCCAGGTGAAGCTGCTGCCCATGCCGCCATCTGCCGCCTGCTGGACGGCCGCGCCTGCAATCATCGGCTGGACCAGACGCTGGGCCGCTTGTCCGATCCGCGCAACGGCTGGCCGATGGCCTATGCGCTGTCGTGGATTTCGGTGGCGGGTGACCAAGCAAGAAGCCGAGGCGCTGCGCGAAACGCTGATCCAGGGCTATCGCTGGCTCTTGGTCGACGAATATCAGGACACCGGCCCCGAGGAATACTCCCTGATTGGCGCGGTGGCGGGGCGGTCGCTAAAAGATGACCTGCGCATCAGCCTCTTTGCCGTGGGCGATGACGACCAGAACATCTACGCCTTCGCCGGGGCTAGTATCGACTTCATCCGCAGGTTTGAGGCGGACTATGCCGCCAAACCGGTCTGGCTGACCGAGAACTACCGCTCTTCCGCTCATATCATCGCAGCGG
>NZ_DAIPIW010000121.1:0-4190 GCF_036770585.1 Yoonia sp.
ATCATCGTGACCAAGGACCACGCCTTTCCGATGATCAAGAAACATCGCGGCGCGAAAAACCAGAAGGGCGACTACTACGGCCCCTTCGCCGGTGCCGGTGCCGTCAACCGGACCCTGAACCAGTTGCAGCGCGTGTTTCTGCTGCGCAACTGTTCGGACAGCGATTTCGAGACCCGCACCCGCCCCTGCCTGCAATACCAGATCAAACGCTGTTCCGGCCCCTGCTGCGGGCTGATCTCGGAAGGGGACTATGCCGCCTCGGTCAAGGACGCCGAACTCTTCCTGCAAGGCCGCACCAAAGGCATCCAGGAAGCGCTGGCAAAACAGATGCAGACCGCCAGCGAGGCGATGGAATTCGAACGCGCCGCCGCCCTGCGCGACCGGATCAAGGCGCTGACGCAGGTGCAATCGGCGCAAGGCATCAACCCGCAGAACACGCCCGAGGCGGACGTGATCGCCCTGCACCGCGACGGCGGACAGGCCTGCGTGCAGGTGTTTTTCATCCGCGCCCACCAGAACTGGGGCAACCACGACTATTACCCTCGCGTCAGCGGCGACGAGGACCCGTCCGAAGTGATGGAGGCTTTCGTCGGCCAGTTCTACCAGAACCGCGAACCGCCGCGCATGGTGATCCTGTCGCATGGTCTGGACAACGACGATCTGATGGCCGCCGCGCTTGCCGAAAAGGCCGGCCGCAAGGTCGAGGTCATCGTCCCCCAGCGCGGCGAAAAGGCGGAACTGGTGCAGTCTGCCTTGCGCAACGCCCGCGAAAGCCTTGCCCGCAAGATGTCGGAAACCGCGACGCAGGGAAAACTGCTGAAAGGTCTGGCCGAAGCCTTCGACCTGCCGAAGGTTCCACAAAGGATCGAGGTCTACGACAACTCGCACATTCAGGGCGCATTCGCTGTCGGCGCGATGGTGGTCGCGGGTCCTGACGGTTTCGACAAGAACCAGTATCGCAAGTTCAACATCAAGAACGAGGCCCTGACCCCCGGCGATGACTTCGGCATGATGAAAGAGGTGCTGACCCGCCGCTTCAAACGCCTGCTCAAGGAAGACCCCGACCGGACGCAGGGCACATGGCCCGACCTTCTGCTGATCGACGGCGGGCAGGGCCAGGTTTCCGCGGTGCGCGAGATCATGGAAGACCTCGGCGTCGGTGACGTGCCCATGGTCGGCGTCGCCAAGGGCGAGGATCGGGATGCAGGCAAGGAAGAATTCCACCGCACCGGCAAACCCGTCATGGCGCTGCACCACAATGACCCCGTGCTCTATTTCATCCAGCGGATGCGGGACGAGGTGCACCGCTTCGCCATCGGCACCCACCGCGCGAAACGCGCCAAGGCCATCGGGGCGACGCCGTTGGACGACGTGCCCGGTGTGGGGGCGACGCGCAAACGGGCGCTGCTGGCGCATTTCGGATCGGCCAAGGCGGTGGCGCGCGCCAACCTCGCGGATCTGCGGGCCGTGGATGGCGTGTCGGAAAAACTGGCGCAGACCGTTTTTGACTTCTTTCACGAGAACGGGTAGGCTGCGCGATGTCCCCGTGAAAGAACGCCTTGGTCGCGACACGGGCGCATGGTATTCCGCGATCACATGGTATCGGCGGGCTTCATCCTTTTCTGTCAGAGGTCAAGAGCAAGATGACGAATTTCAACATCACGAATGGCAGCGCATTCACCTTTACGGATACCACGCCAGATGGTGGGTTCGTGATCGACTTTGCGAGGCTGGACAACAGTTTCAACGTCACTGTGAATGGTGTGCAGCTCTTTATCGGCGGTCCCGCTGCGGCGCCCAATGAACTTGAATTCCAGAACATCAGCGGGCCGACAAGGACGGTCGGATTTCAGTCCGGCGGCTTCTATGGCACGGGCGGTGTGTCGCAGATATGGCAAATCTCCGGCACGACCGAAACACCCGTCGTGCGTCTTCAGGTGAACCCAGACGGGACAATCGCGCTTTATGGCGCAAGAACCTCGAATGGCCCGCTGGAGCCATTGCAACTGATCAACGGACTTCAGGTCAACACAACCGGCATAGCCAATGCCTGGAACGCAAACGGTGACAATACGATTGTCATCGACCAGCGTGTCACAGGCCAAACCTACGCCGGCGGCGAAATCGAAGACATCATTTGCTTTGCCGCCGGCACGCTGATCGACACCCCGCAGGGTCCGCTTCCCGTCGAGGGCCTGCTTGTCGGGGATCAGGTGCTGACCCATGACCACGGGCCCCAGCCGATCCGTTGGATCGGGCGCATCGACCTGCCCGCCGCGCGCCTTGCCGCCGAACCGAGGCTGCAACCGATCCTGATCCGCGCCGACGCGCTGGGTCCCGGCTATCCGGCTCAGGACCTGATCGTCTCGCCGCAGCACCGCATCCTTGTCGCCTCGGCCATCGCCCGCCGGATGTTCGACCGGGACGAGGTGCTGATCCCCGCGAACAAACTGACCGCCATCGACGGGATCGATGTTCTTGATACGGGCGCCGACGGCGTCACCTACGTGCATTTTCTCTGTGACCGGCACGAGATCGTCCGCGCCAACGGCACCCTGACCGAAAGCCTGTTTGTCGGCCCCGAAACGCTGCGGGCCGTCTCCGAGGCGGGGCGGGCCGAGATCGGCGCGCTCTTCCCCGAACTGCTGGACCCGTCCTGCGATCCGGTTGCGGCGCGTCATATCCCCAGCAAGGGCAAGGCGATGCGCAAACTCG
The DNA here is from genome assembly GCF_036770585.1 of Yoonia sp. Classification (GTDB taxonomy): domain Bacteria; phylum Pseudomonadota; class Alphaproteobacteria; order Rhodobacterales; family Rhodobacteraceae; genus Yoonia. The sequence continues at coordinate 2,716 of NZ_DAIPIW010000121.1, forward strand.
CCCTGCGGCATCATGCCAACGGCAAGCCGCTTTATTCGGGGATGGCGGACCGCTAGAAACTGGCGCCTTTTTCGGGACCCGCCCTAGCGCCTGTCACGTAGTCGCGGTAAACCTCAGCCATGACCCTGAACCTGCCCAATATCCTGACGATCCTGCGGCTGGCCGCCGCCCCCGGCGTTGCGGTCATGTTTCTCTATTTCGCGCGGCCTTGGGCGGATTGGTTCGCGCTGGTCCTTTTTGTTGCCGCCGCTGTCACCGACTTTCTCGATGGCTATCTGGCGCGGGCATGGAAACAGGAAAGCAAGCTGGGCGCGATGCTCGACCCCATCGCCGACAAGGCCATGGTCATCATCGCCCTCGTCGTCATCACCGGCTTTTCCGGCATGAACCCTTGGATCCTGCTGCCCGCCACCGTGATCATCTTCCGCGAGGTTTTCGTGTCGGGCCTGCGCGAATTCCTCGGCGATACCGCAGGCACGCTGAAGGTCACCAACCTCGCCAAATGGAAGACCACCCTGCAGATGGTCGCCATCGCCATGCTCTTCGCCACCGGCGCGTTCGAGCACTACTTCGGCATGCAATCGCTTGCCATGACGCAAGAGATGGTCACCGAAGCGATCACCGGCACCGGCCCCGACCACCTTGGCCTGCGCTGGAAATACAACGGCATGGTCATCAGCTGGTGGGGCGGCATCATCACGCTGTGGATCGCCGCCGCCCTGACGCTGATCACCGGCTGGGACTATTTCCGCAAGGCGCTGCCACATCTGAAGGAGACGCAGCCATGAACGTCGTCTATTTCGCTTGGGTGCGCGAGCGTATCGGCCTGCCACAGGAAACCGTCCAGACCTCCGCCGCCACCGTCGCCGATCTGGTCGCCGAACTGCGCGCGCGCGAGGACCGCTATGCCACAGCCTTCGCCGACACATCCGCCCTGCGCGTGGCACTCGATCAGGAACTCGCCGACTTCGACGCACCGCTCGCCGGCGTGCGCGAGGTCGCCTTCTTCCCCCCGATGACCGGCGGATGAGCGTCCGTATCCAGTCCGAGGCCTTTGACGCAGGTGCCGAACTCAACACCTTCACGGCGGCGCAGGCGGGGGCGGGGGCCGTCGTAAGCTTCACCGGCATCGTGCGCGACGCAGGCGGCAGCTTGCAGGACATGCTGATCGAGCATTACCCCGGCATGACCGAACGCGCGATCGGCAAGATCGTGGATCAGGCGATGACCCGCTGGCCCCTGACCGACGCGCTGGTGATCCACCGCTTTGGGCCGTTGAAGCCCAGCGATCCCATCATGATGGTCGCGACAGCCAGCGCCCACCGCGCCGCAGCCTTCGAGGCCGCCGATTTCCTGATGGACTACCTCAAGTCACGGGCACCCTTCTGGAAGAAAGAGGTGACGGGGGAAGGGGAGATGTGGGTCGCCGCGAAGGACGAGGATGAGGGGAGGTTGGAGAGGTGGTGAAGGGGGGC
>NZ_DAIPIW010000053.1:0-17613 GCF_036770585.1 Yoonia sp.
TGCAAATAAATCAACATGCTAGATTATCCTGCGCGCCGATGATGGACTGGACCGATCGGCACTGCCGCTATCTGCACCGGCTGATGTCGCGTCACACGCTGCTTTATACCGAGATGGTCACGGCGCCTGCGGTGATCCATGGTGATCGCGCGCGGCTTTTGGGGTTCGATCCGGCAGAGCAACCGGTGGCGATACAGTTGGGCGGGTCGGATCCGGCGCAACTTGCAGAGGCGGCGCGCATCGCTGAAGGTTTCGGCTATCAAGAGATCAACCTCAACTGCGGCTGCCCGTCCGACCGCGTGCAGTCCGGCAGTTTCGGGGCCGTTCTGATGGAAACACCCGATGTTGTTGCGGACTGTGTCGCGGCCATGATCGGGGCGGTCTCTGTGCCGGTGACAGTCAAATGCAGGATCGGTGTCGATGATCAGGACCCCGCGCAGGTGCTGCCGGACTTCCTTGCGCGTGTCTCGGCAGCGGGGGTTGACCGGTTTGCCATCCACGCCCGCAAGGCTTGGCTGCAAGGGCTGAGTCCCAAGGAAAACCGCGATATCCCGCCGCTCGATTACGATTTGGTCATGGAAATGAAAGGGCTGTTTCCCCATCTTCATCTGTCCGTCAATGGCGGCATCAACGCGCTGGACGAGGCGGCGGATTTCCTGCGCAAAGGGATGGACGGGGTGATGATCGGGCGCGCGGCCTATCATACGCCTGCCGATATCCTGCTGGATGCGGATGCGCGGATGTTCGGCGATCCTTCCACCAAGCGCTCGGCCGAAGAGGTCGTTCATATGATGTTGCCCTATATCGACGGTCACTTGCGGCAGGGTGGCAAGCTTGGGCAGATTACCCGTCACATGCTGGGCATGTTTCAGGGTCGCCCGGGCGCGCGTGGCTGGCGGCGCCATCTGTCGGAAAACGCCCATGTGGATGGGGCAGGGACCGCGACTGTTCTTGCCGCCCTGGACCATGTGACGCAACAAGCGGCCTGACGACTGGAACCGAGCCGGACACCCGCCTCGATCAATACAGACCTGCCACCTTGCCCCGCAATGCGACCAGCGCGAGCACCGTATCGATTGTCGGGGTCGCCGTGTCGGTCACCCGTCCCAATTCCTGAACGGATCTGACCAGCGCGTCGATCTCCATCGGGCGTCCCTGATCGAGGTCCTGCAGCATCGACGTTCTATGCGCACCGACATCAGCGCCGCCCTGAATGCGGCGGTCGACGTCGATCGGGAACTTCACGCCCAGCTTCTCGGCGATTTCCTGCGCTTCGAGCATCATGTTGCGCGCGACCTCGCGCGTTCCGGTATCGGTGCACAGCACATCGAGTGTGGCATGGGTCAGCGCCGAGATCGGGTTGAACGACAGGTTGCCCCAAAGCTTGACCCAGATCTCGTCGCGGATCTTGGGCCGGACCGGTGCCTTGAGACCGGCGGCACCCAATGCCTGTGACAAGGCGAGCGCCCGGTCGGACTTGGACCCGTCTGGTTCGCCAAGCGAAAAGCGGTTGCCTTCGATGTGTTTGACAACGCCCGGCGCGATCACTTCGGCCGCCGGATAGACCACGCAGCCGAGCACGCGGTCAGGACCGAAGCCATCCCATTGGGCATTGCCGGGGTCCACGCTTTCCAGTCGGGTCCCCTCGAGCGGTCCTTCGACCTTGTGAAAATACCACCACGGGACACCATTCACGCCAGAGACGATCGTTGTGCTGTCCCCGATCAACGCTTGCATCTTGGGCACCACGGGCGGGACGGAATGCGCCTTGAGCGTGACGATCACATAGTCCTGCGGGCCGAGGTCGGCTGCCTTGTCCGAGGCGGTCACCTTGACAGTGGTCTCGCGGTCTTCCTCGATCAGGCGCAGGCCGTTGGTGCGCATCGCCTCCAGATGCGGGCCGCGCGCGACGAGGCTGACATCCGCACCGGCCTCGGCCAGTTTTGCACCCATGTATCCGCCGATCGCACCGGCGCCGAAAATACAGATCTTCATTGCGGTCTCCTCAGCCCAGTCCGAGTTTCTCGGCAAGGCCGATCCGCTGGAGCTTGCCTGTCGCCCCTTTGGGAATTTCATCCAGTATCAATATCTTGCGCGGCACTTTGAAGGCGGCAAGCTGTTGACTGGCGAAATCGCGGATGTCGCGGTCAGTGGCGGACTGGCCCTCTTTGAGGACCACGGCGGCGCCGACCTCTTCGCCCAGCTTGTCGTGCGGGATCGCGAAGGTCACGCATTGCGCCACGGCCGGATGGTCGGACAGGACACCATCGACTTCGAGCGGGCTGATCTTTTCGCCGCCGCGGTTGATGATTTCCTTCAGGCGGCCGGTCAGCGACAGATAGCCATCGGCGTCGAAGGCGCCCTGATCGCCGGTGCGGAACCAGCGCTTGCCATTGGCCTCGAAAAAGTTCTTTTCGTTTGCTTCGGGATTGCCTTCGTAGCCGGGTGTCACGTTGGGGCCCGAAATCGCAATCTCGCCGACGCCGTCGATCAGGCGGTTTTCGACCTCATGCGCGATGCGGACCTCGGGGCCGGCGGGCAGGCCGACAGCACCGGGTTTCTGGCGACCGGGTTCGATGGGGTTGCAGCACATCTGGTGGGCGGCCTCGGTCATGCCGTAGGCCTCGACCACAGGCGCACCGAAGGTTTCGGCCAGTTGGGTCATGACCGGACCGGGCAATGACGATGACGAAGTCCGCAGAAAGCGCAGCCGCGCCTTCTTGATGATATCGGCGTTGCGCCCTGCGCGCGCGAGGATCGCCTGATGCATGGTCGGCACGGCGGTGTACCATGTCGGATCGACCTCATCGAGCCAGCCAAAGAACTTCAGCGCATCAAAGCCCGGGGCGCAGCTGATCGAGGCACCGGCCGACAGCGAGGCGCTGACAGCCGCGACAAGGCCATGAATATGGAAGAGCGGCATGACGTTCAGGCAACGGTCGTCCGCCGTCAACGCCAGCGAGTCGCGGATGTGAACGGCCGATGCCGCGACATTCGACTGCAAGAGCGGCACGATCTTGGGACGCGATGTTGTGCCGGATGTGTGCAGGATCAATGCGATGTCATCCGCTGTCGGCGTCGAATCCGCGACCGGATCCGTCGTCGTGGTGGAAAGCGTGAAGCTGCCCGCAGGCTCTGTCGCGGTCAGCGCAAGGACGACCAGCCCAAAGCGATTGGCCGCGGCAAGGGCAGGGCCGTCATAGCCTGCCTCGACGATGATGGCGCGCGCCTTGAGGTCTTCGAGATAGAAGGCGAATTCGTCTTCCTTGTAGGCGGGGTTCAAGGGGGCCGTCGTCGCTGACTGGGCAACGGTGATGAAGGCGGCGGCCATTTCCGGCCCATTGGGCAGGACGATGGCCACGCGGTCGCTTGCACCGATGCCCGCGGCGCGCAATGCCTTTCGGACGTTCTCGGACAGGGTCTTGAGATCGCCATAGGTCATCCAGTCACGTCCGGGCGCGCCAATGGCATCGGATGCGTCAGGGTGACGCTGGATCAGGTCTGCAATTGTTTGCATCTTGTCTCTCACATGTCTTTGTTGGTTGCGCGCGGAGGACCCGCAGGTCCTGTCATAATGTGATCTTCAGCTTTCCGCCACCGCGCGTCTGCGGCGCAACAGCTTGAACGCGGGAAGCAGGATCAGAACGATGGCGATGATCGTGATCGGCCCTGCGATGGGCCGCGTGAAGAAGATCGCCGGATCACCTGATGACAACAGCAGCGACTGGCGCAGCGTCGGTTCGGCAATCGGACCCAGCACGATCGCCAGCACGGCAGGGGCCAGCGGATAGTCGAACTTGCGCATGAAAAAGGCGGCGATACCGAAGATCACGATCAGCCAAAGGTCGTGCATGCTGCGCGATGCCGCGAAACCTCCGACGATGGAGAGCACGAAGATCATCGGCGCAAGGATCGTGAAGGGCATCCGCAACATCCAGACGAAAAGCGGGATGAACGACAGGTTGATCAGGACCGCCACCACATTTGAAACATAAAAGGACCCGATCAGCCCCCAGACCAGCTCGCTTTCGTCCACGAAAAGGCGCGGTCCCGGGGTCAGCCCCCAGATCACCATGCCGCCCAGCAGGATCGCGGTGGTGGGCGAGCCGGGAATACCCAGCGTCAGCATCGGCAGCATCGCACCGGTCGAAGCAGAGTTGTTGGCCGCCTCGGGTGCCGCGACACCGTCAGGCGAGCCCTTGCCGTATTCTTCCGGCCTGCGCGAAACCATCTTGGCCACGCCATAGGACATCAGCGATCCCGGCGTCGCACCGGCAGCGGGCAGGACGCCGACAAAGAAGCCCAGCAGGGACCCGATCCATGTGCCTTTCCAGCCGCGCCGGACCGCCTCGCGCGTGTCCGAGACCAGACCCTTGAAGGTCATTCTGGGATTGGTCGTCGTGATCTCGCCGCGGGTCTGCTCGATCGTCCAGAGCATTTCACCGATGCCGTAGACACCGATCGCCAGAACGATAAAGCCGATCCCCCGCAAAAAGCCGGAGATGTCGAAAAGCACCAGCCGTGGCTCGCCTGAAATCGTGTCGAAGCCCACGGTGGCAAGCACCAGTCCAAAGCAGATCGAAAAGACGGTCTTGGGAATGTCGTCGCCGCCAAGGCCGATGAAGGTTGCAAAGGCCAGCAGCATCAGCGCGAAAATCTCGGGCGGGCCGAAATTGAGCGCGACACTGGCCAGGACGGGGGCGAAGAGGCTGAAGAAGATCGTCGCCACCGTGCCGCCGACGAAAGAGGCCAAAGCAGCCGTCACCAGCGCCAGACTGGCACGGCCCTGCAAGGCAAGCGGTCGCCCGTCGAAGGTGGTTGCAACCGCCGTGGACGCGCCGGGGATGCCCAGTGTGATCGAGGATATCGCCCCGCCATACATCGCCCCGTAATAGATCGCCGCAAGAAAGATGATCGCCGATGTGGGCGGGACCAGAAAGGTGATCGGCAAGAGGATCGCCACGCCGTTCACCGATCCCAGCCCCGGCATGGCCCCGATGAAAAGCCCGACCGTGACGCCGATCACGATCAACATCAGGTTGATCGGTTCCAGCGCGGTCAGGATGCCGCTTCCGAGAAATGTCAAAACTTCCATTTGGGATTACTTTGCTTTGCCAGGGTCAGTAGATGATGTCGTACATCAGATCGAAGAAAGGCTGCGTAAAGCGCATGCCCTGCGGCATCGAGATCTGCATCGCGCCTTCGAAGAAGAAGAAAAGCGCAATCGGCGTGCCGATGGAGATCACAAGCACCAGCGGCCAGGAATGTCGCCCGAGAAACCGCAGGTAGTAGACCAGAAAGAGCGCAACCGCCCCATACATGGACACCACCGAGATCAGCGCGACAAAGCCGATGATACCGCCCGCGACTAGGATGATCGTGCGCCATCCGAAGCTGTCCATCAGCGGCTCGTCCGACACGGCGGCGGGGGATGTCCCCCGCCACCAGTTCCATGCAATCGCAACGCAGCTCAGAAGCATCCCGCACGACAGCCAGAAGGGCCAGAAGCCGCCGCCCGGGCCTTGTCCGCGAATATAGCCGATGGGAAGTTCGGTACTCTTCCACATCAGATAAAGCGAAAAGAGGGCAAGCAGCCCTGCAAGCGTGATCTCACCTTGGCGCATGACTGCCCCCTTTTCTATGGTTTCGCGTCAACCGCCGATTTCGGCCAGAAGCTGGCGATGGTTGGCAACCTGGGTTGCCCAATAGGCGCGGGTTTCGGCCTCATCCATGGGCAGTGGCGCCATGCTTTCGGAGACAAGATAATCCTGCCACTGAGCGCTTTCGTAAACCTGCCCGAAGAGTGCGCGGTAGTAGGCTGCCGCCTCGTCCGACATGCCTGGGGCACCGACGATGGCACGCTGGTTGTAGTACGAGAAGTCGTGGCCCAGTTCCTTCATCGTGGGGATATCGGGGAAGGTATCCATCCGTTCGTCCGAGAACTGCAAGAGCGGGACGACATCGCCGGCCTCGTAGAAACCCTTGACTTCGGACGGATTGTTCACGGTCGCCATGATCTGCTGACCGGCAAGGTCACGCGCCACGGCACCGCCGCCGTCATAGGGAATGTATTTGACGTCCAGATCAAAGGCCCCGGACATGAACGCAATGACGATCGAGTCCTCCTGCCCGGTCCCGGTGCCGCCCATCACATATTCGCCGTCCATCTCGCGGACCTTCGCAAGGAATTCGTCGAAAGTGGTAATGCCCGACTCGCGATGGACCCAGAGCACGAAGGGATCGACGCCCATCATCGTGATCGGTGTGAAGGTCTCGACATCGATGCCAAGACCCTCTTGGCGGATCGGCGTGGTGTAGAACGAGTTGAGCGTCACCATGATGGTGTGGTCGGGATCACGCGCGTCCTTGAGATGCAGCAGGGCCTCGGCACCAGAGCCGCCGCCACGGTTCGTCGGGATCAGTGGTCGGTTGGACATGTCGTTGGCCTCGACGACCGATTGGACGAAGCGCGCGATCTGGTCAGCGCCGCCACCGGGTCCGGCCATGATCGTAAAGTCGATCGGGCGTGTGGGTTCCCAGCCCTGCGCAAAGGCCGACATCGGCAAAGCGGCGAGCGACCCGCAAAGCGCAAACTGCAACATGGTTCTCTTGGTGAATGTCATCGGTGGTACTCCCAGTTGTTTTGACCATAATTTATTGACGTTCAGGTTGCGCAAACGGCGCTGATTTCGTTACACGGCAAGCGAACCTCGCATTGCATCGGCCGTCGCCGGGGAAACTGTCCCGGTCAGTGCGCCATCAGAATTGGCATGATGGTTTGGTCCACGATTCGCTCGGTGTTGCCACCGAAGAGCATCTCTGTTTCATGGCTGTGACTGAATGCACCGATCACAAGCAGGCTGGCGCCTATACTATTACAGGTTGTAAGCAGACCCGTGGCAGGGTCCTTGTTTTCGAAACGCACTATCTCTGCGGAAATGCCCCGCAATGAGTAATAGGCTAGCAGATCATCCGCCGTCGGGCTATGCGGTTCTGCTTTGCCGCCCGTTAGAATACTGACCTTTTCGGCCGCAGCGACGATATCCAGCGAGGACGCAACCGCGCGCGCGGCAGGCAGGGACCCGTTCCAGCCGATGGCGACATGTCGGCCAAAGGTGTCGTCCGGCTTCAACTCTGGCGGGCATATCAGCGTCGGCCGTCCAGCGCTGAAGAGTGCCGATTTCAGCGAGCTTTGGCCGAGGTTGCGTTCGCGTTGCGGTTTGGGAAGCACGATGAGGTCAGACAGGCGGCCTGCGTGTTTGACGACATCCGCCATGCGTCCGGGTTCCTCGGCAAAGGTGCAGGTGACAAGACCGTCCGCGCTTTCGCCGTCATGCAACCCGTATTCCCTCGCCAGACGGCGCAGGATGCCGCGAAGGTGGTCCTCTTGCCTGTTGGCGAGTTCGACGGCCTGCTCCATCATGACCTTGCGGGCAAAGTCGTTCAGCGGGATCCCCTGCGGCATCAGATCTTTCGCCTGTGCGCGGCAGTGCACGACATTGACGATCGCACCGTGCCGCTTGGCAAGGACAGCGGCATGGGCAAGGACGGTCGCGACCATACCGTCTCCACGCACGGGAACGAGGATCGATTTAATCATGTCAATTTGTCCTCAGACTTCCCCACAGGGCCGCAAGGCGACCATCCCCCCGACCGCACCGCAAGGTTTCTTTGTTCCTTATGGCACGACTGACAAGCAATAACATTGCGCGAAAAAAAATTACTTCAAGAAATAATCTTGAGAAAGTTTGTTTCTGCACGATTTCCTCAAGGTTCCTATGCCTCTGCTATCAAAGTATTTTTTCGCATCCCAAGGTATACTGGAATTTTGCGCTCGGGCTGGCCCCCAATTCGCCGGGATCTGGCGCAAGGTGCGATTCTCTGGGCGGTCACGAGATCGGCAGCGAACCCTGGGCAACCAGGGATGCTTTTGCGCGTTCGTCGGGGCGTCACTTGTCACCTGATGGCAATTGCGGCAGATCGTCCGGTGGGACGTTGAGCAAGCGCGCTTGCTGTGGTGGGCTGAAAGGGATTGGAATGGACGACATGGGATTGCTGGCCGCGATGGCCGCGTTCTTTCTGGCCGTCGGGGCCTTTGCAGGTGTGCTGGCGGGCCTCTTGGGTGTCGGAGGCGGCATCGTTCTGGTGCCTGCCTTGCTTTATGTCTTCACGGCCTTGGGGTTCGACAGCCCGCAGGTGATGCAGCTTTGTATCGCAACCTCTTTGGCAACCATCGTCGTGACCTCGCTGCGCTCGCTTGCGGCGCATCACAGGACAGGTGCCGTGGACTGGGACATTCTCAAGTCGTGGTCCATCGGCATCGCGCTGGGTGCCCTTTTGGGGGTGCTAGTCGCCGCCTCGCTGCGCTCGGACCTGCTTTTGCTGATTTTTGGCGTTCTGGCGGTTCTTGTCGGACTTTACATGACGCTGGGCACAGCCGGCTGGCGCATTGCCCCAGTGATGCCGACAGGGCTCTTGCGGGCCATTCTGTCGCCTGCCGTGGGATTTCTGTCGTCGTTGATGGGGATCGGGGGCGGATCGTTCGGGGTGCCGCTGATGACCCTATACAACGTGCCGATCCATCGCGCGGTTGCGACCGCCGCCGGATTTGGTCTCGTCATCGCCGTGCCTTCGGTGATCGGCTTCATGATGGTCGACATCGCCGTCGCACCGCCGTTTACCATTGGTGCAGTCAATCTGCTTGCCTTCGGCCTGATCGTGACAACGACACTCTTGACCTCACCATGGGGTGCGGCTTTGGCGCATCGGCTGGACGCTGGCGCGCTGAGGCGGACCTTCGGGGTCTTCCTGACCCTTGTGGCGTTGAACATGCTGCGCAAGGCGCTGGGATGGTGACGCGGGCGCTTGCCGAGGATGGTTTCGTCGTCTTCGACCCGAACGCCGAGACCTTGGCTTGGGCCGAGGCCGCCCATCAAGCCGCCTTGACGGTGCTTGCCGGAGGCGGCGAGCGGCGCCATGGCGAGACGTGGTTCGTGGGTGTCGATGCCTTGCCGAACGCCAGTGACGGCAGCGTCAGCGGGGTGCCGCTGCGGGGGCCATTTCTGGAGCATATCAAGCAGCCCGACAGCTGGCATGCCGCCCAGTTGTCAGTTGTCTTCCCCGGCTATCCGCGACAGGACGCGGACGAAAGCGATGCAGCCCACCGCTATCGCTTGCACCGCGATGCGGCCCATGTCGACGGGTTGTTGCCGGAAGGACCCCAAAAGCGTCGCCACCTGCGCGAACCGCACGGGTTCATTCTGGGGCTTGCGTTGAATGACTGCGCAGCCAGTCCGCTCGTCGTCTGGAAAGGCAGTCATCGCCTGATGCAAGAAGGCTTTGCGCGGGCTTTCGCCGGCCTTGCGCCCGCGGTCTGGGGCGATGTCGACGTCACCGAGATCTATCAAGAGACCCGCCGCAAGGTCTTCGACACCTGCGAAAGGGTCGCGGTTCATGCAGCACCCGGGCAGGCGATCCTGCTGGACCGGCACCTTCTGCACGGTGTCGCCCCATGGGGGGCCGTCGCGGGTCAAATGCGCATGGTCGCCTACTTCCGCCCGATCATCTGCTATGCCGACTGGTTGTGATCAGGGGCGCTTGCGGAGGTTGTAGTCCTTCAGCGATTTTCCGTCCTCGTCCACAAAGAGACTGGGCAGCACCCGCAAGCGCTTGATCTGATCGACGCGCAGGTCGTCGAAATCGCGGGTTGCCTCGCACCAGACGACACAGGTCCAAAGCCGCCCCCAATAGTCAAGTTGCAGGGGCCTGACGATGCGGTTCTGGCCCTCGATCTCGACCTCCAGCTTCTGGCGGGTCCGCATCGCCTGGCGCAGCACCGGCAGGTGCTGAAAGCCGCGCGCCGCATCGGCAAAGGGGTAGATCGCAAAGCCGCTGCCCTGCGGCGCGCGGCTGCGGTCTTCGGGGGTGACGGCATCGAGTTTGGCAAGCAGCGCCTTGGCCGCACCCGACAGTTCGGTGTCGTCGCTTGCGCCGACAGCCATGAGACCGATGTGCAGCGCCTCCATCTCGGTCATGGTCAGGTTCAGCGGGGGCAGGGTGATCGCGGCGGTGACGCGGTAACCGATCCCCCGCTCGCCCTCGATCGGGACGCCAGAGGCGGCAAGGGTTTCCATGTCGCGGTAAATGCTGCGCAACGAGACATCGGTGGCCGCCGCAAGATCGGCGGCCTTGTGCAGCGTCCCGTCCCGCAGGATCTGGACAAGCTTCATCAGTCGGTCGGCGCGGCGCATGTGATTCCCCCTTTGCGTTCACTCATATTTTGCCAGTTTTCTGGCAACTGACAATTTTGTGTCATAAAAAGTGAAAAACCCATGAAAAAAAGGGGCTTCGATACGCCTGATTTCTACTTTCCTGCTTTCCAAAGCGCCTTTGCGGCCCTATTTGCCTAGGTAGTCATTGGAAACCCGCGCGGGTGCGACCCGCAATAGGAGAGAGAGATGCTCAACAATATTGGTCTTCCCGGTCTGCTTTTGATCGCTGTCGTCGTGCTGGTCTTGTTCGGACGCGGCAAGATTTCCAGCCTGATGGGCGAAGTCGGCAAAGGTATCACGGCCTTCAAGAAAGGCGTGGATGACGGCAAGAAAGAACTCGAGGATGGCATGGCCGAGGCCAAGGATGTCACCCCCGAAGAAGAAAAAGACAAAGCCTGATTTCCTGCACTCACAATAGCTAAGGACAGTCCCCGATGTTTGGTCTCGGCGCAGGCGAAATGATGGTGATCGGCATCGTGGCCCTGATCGTGATCGGGCCAAAGGACCTGCCGGGACTGTTCCGCACGATGGGTCAGTTTACCGGCAAGGCCCGGATGATGGCGCGCGAGTTCAGCCGCGCCATGGATCAGGCGGCCAATGAATCCGGCGTCAAGGATATCTCGAAGTCGATCAGTGCTGCCGCCAATCCGACCAAGTTCGGCACCGACAAGCTGAAGGAAGCGACCGGCATGACCAAGGGCCCTGCCACGCAGGCCCTGTCGGAAGAACGTCAGGCCGCCAAGGAAAAGATGAGCAAGGCGATGGCCGAGGCGGCCCTGAAGCGTCAGTCGAAAGAAGCCGAGGAAGCCGCCTCTGTCGGGGCTGACGCCGATGCGCCCCTGCCGGCCGAGGCAAGCGACGCCCCCGAACCCGAGAAAAGATCATGAGCACCCAAGACGAGATCGAAGACAGCTCTGCCCCGCTGATCGAGCATCTGGCCGAGTTGCGCACGCGGCTGATCTACTCGGTCATGGCGTTTCTTGTCGCCATGATCATCTGTTTCAGTTTCGGAAGCCAGTTGCTGGATTTCCTGCTGGGGCCGATCGAAAAGACGATGCGGGACCTCGGCAACCCGAACCCCGTGATGCAATACACCGCCCCGCAGGAATATTTCTTTACCCTGATCCGGATTTCGGTCGTCGGCGGGCTGGCGCTGGCATTTCCTGTCATCGCCTACCAGATGTGGCGCTTTGTAGCGCCCGGCCTTTATCGCAAGGAAAAGGACGCCTTTCTGCCCTTCATCATCGCCTCGCCGGCGCTTTTCATTCTGGGTGCTTCATTCGCCCATTATATCGTGGTGCCGCTTGCGATGGCCTTCTTTCTCGGCTTCGCGGATCTGCCGTCCTTTGTGACCGCGATCATGGCGGATGCCGTCCCGACGCCGCCGGGGGCCGGGCTGTTGCCATCCGCGGGCGGCGAAACTCTGACCTTGCCGCCGACACTGGCCCCCCAGACCGACAGCGGCGTGGATATCGTTTTCAATGGCAAGGTGAACGAGACACTCGATATCACGCTGAAGATGATCGTGGCCTTCGGGCTGTGCTTTCAACTGCCCGTTCTGCTGACCCTGATGGGGTCGGCGGGACTTGCAAGTTCGCGCGGGCTGCGCGGCACGCGCAAATACGCTGTTGTGGGCATTCTGGTGGTCGCGGCCCTTGTGACCCCGCCTGATGTGGTGACGCAGATCATCCTCTTTGTGGTGGTTTTCGGACTTTATGAAATCTCGATCCATCTGGTCGCGGCGGTCGAGCGCAAGAAGGACCGTCAGGCCCGTGCGGATGGGGTGATCGGCGAGAACGAAAGCCTGTTCGATATCGACGATGATCTGGATGTCGAAGAGCCCGGCCAAGGGTCGAAATCGTGAGCGACAAGGAATTGCGCCGGATCGCAGACGCGCTGGAACGTCTGCGTCCTGCACCGCAGCCTGCGCCCGCGTTCGCGGAAGCCTCGGCCTTTGTCTGGCATACCGACCCCGACAGGTTAGAGCCGGTCGCAAAGGTCAACCGCGTGGATGTCGGCCTTTTGGTCGGCGTGGATCGGTCGCGTGATACGCTCTTGGCCAATACGCGCCAGTTCGCGGCTGGTCTGCCTGCGAACAATGCGCTTCTCTGGGGTGCGCGGGGCATGGGAAAATCCAGCCTTGTCAAGGCGGTGCATGGCGCCGTTCATGCGGATTATCCCGCGCTCAAGATCGTGGAGGTCCAGCGCGAGGATCTTCCAAGCATCGGGCGCTGCCTGAACCTGCTGCGCGGGGCCTCGGCGCGGTTCATCATGTTTTGCGACGACCTGTCCTTCGGCCATGACGACGCGCATTACAAGTCGCTGAAGGCGGTGCTGGATGGCGGGATCGAGGGGCGGCCCGACAATGTCGTGCTTTATGCCACATCGAACCGCCGCCATCTGATGCCGCGCGACATGATCGAAAATGAACGTTCATCCGCGATCTCCCCGTCCGAGGCGGTCGAGGAAAAAGTCTCGCTCTCTGACCGTTTCGGCCTTTGGCTGGGGTTCCATCCCTGCGATCAGGATGAATATCTGCGCATGATCCGTGGCTATTGCGATGCTTATGGCGTTGCGATCGACGACGCGACACTTCGCGCCGAAGCCATCGAATGGCAGGCGACGCGCGGCAGCCGGTCGGGCCGTGTGGCCTGGCAGTATTTCACCGATCTTGCTGGCCGCAAGGGCGTGACCCTGTCCTGATCAGGGCAGGTAGTCTGTCGGATCGAGGCTCTGCAAGCCACGCCGCACCTCGAAATGCAGGAAGCTTGGATTGCCCGCGCGGACCTTGGCGATCACCTGACCCTGGCTGACGCTGTCATCTTTCGAGACGGCAAGATCGGTCAATTGCGTGTAGACCGTCAGCAGCCCGTCATTGTGGCGGATGACTACGATACCGCCCCCGCTGGTGTCGGTGGTCACGGCGGCAACGGTCCCTGACCCTGCCGCACGCACTTCCGCCCCGGCTGCCGCGCTGATGTCGATACCCTCGTTCGAACCCGGGGCATAGGCCCGGATGATCGACCCCTGCAACGGCATGGCAAAGCGCGCGCTGCTGGTGGCAGGTGCGGGTGTTCCCAGATCAGGGGCCGCCGGGGCAGTGGTGGTGGAGGCCGCCGCAGGCGCGGTCGCTGATGATGCCTCCGGCAATGGTGTCGCGGCACTTGGCGGCACCGGCGTCTGGGTGCCTGCACCGGGTGCCGAGACCCGCGCAGGGGGCGTGGCACCAGCTTGCGGGATCAGAAGGTACTGGTTTTCGCGGATGGTGAATTCAGAATCGAGCCCATTCCATTCCGCAATTGCCGTCACCGGCACGTTATACAGCCGCGAGATCGAGAAGACGGTCTCACCGCGCTGGACCTGGTGGCGGATCGGCTCGGTGCCGCGCTGTGCATTGGGGGTGGGCGCGGGCGCCGGTTGTGCGGCGGCGGCGGGGGCAGGATTGGCATCTGCGCGGTCAAGCGCGCTTGTGGCAATGGCTGTCACATCAAGCGGCTGGATCGGACCGGTGCTGATCGCGCCTGTCGCGGGCGAGGGTTCGGCCACACGGGCGGGCAGGGCCACGATCTCGCCCTGTCGCAGGATCACGTCAGGGGCGATGCCGTTGAAATCGGCAAGTGCCTGCGCATCGAGGCCAAGACGGATCGCGATCCCGCGGATCGTGTCGTTCTGGCGGGCGACGACAACCTGATAGTTCGGGTAAGAGATCACGCCCCGGTCATCCGGGCGTGGCCGGTCCGGCAGCGACTGGACGGCGTCGCTTGTATCGAAGCCGTTCCCGAGACCGCGCAGGTCCACGTCGAAGTCGGAACAGGCACTCAGCGCCACGACCGCGGCACCCGTCATCATCATGCGCTTGATTGGCCTCTGCCCGATCGCCATCCTACCGCTCCTTTTTTGCCAAGCCACCCCTTGCGGCGGGGCACTCTTGTTTTGCAGCGAGTTTACTCTTCTCCAAGCCCTTCAAGCAAGGGCACAAACCGGACGCTGCGTAATTCATCATAGTCAAAGCCCTCTGCGGTGCGCTGCACGCGGATCAGGCTTTGCACCGCATCGGACTGCCCCACGGGCAAGACCATGATCCCGCCCACCTTGAGTTGCGCCAAAAGGGGGCCCGGCGGGTCCTCGGCGGCGGCGGTGACCAGAATGCGGTCGAAGGGGGCCTGTTCGGCGAAGCCGTGGCTGCCGTCGGCGGTGAAGGTGGTGATATTGGTGATGTCGTTTGCCTCGAACACGGCGCGGGCGGCCTGCACAAGGCGACGGTAGCGGTCGACGGTATAGACCCGCCGGGCCAACTTGCTGAGGATCGCCGCCTGATAGCCCGAGCCGGTCCCGATTTCGAGCACCTTGTCGCGCGGGGTGACTTGCAGGGCCTGCGTCATCAGGCCCACAACCGAAGGCTGGCTGATCGTCTGGCCGCAGGCAATCGGCAGCGGCATGTCGTCATAGGCGCGGTCCGCAAAGGTGCCACGGACATAGTGGGCGCGATCGACCTGTTCCATCGCGGTCAGCACGCGCGCGTCCGTCACGCCCTTGCTGCGCAAGGCGTAAAGAAACTGCATCTTGGTTTCCGCGTCGAAGGTCAAGAAAGGATGCCCTTGAGGCGTGCCACCATCGCATAGTCGGTCAGGTCGGCCCGCATTGGGGTGATCGAGATATAGCCGTCAAGATTGGCTGCGGCGTCTGTGCCGGGGGCTGTCGGTTCATGTTGCGGGCCGCCGCGCACCCAAAGAAACTGGCGCCCATTGGGCGAGGTCTGCGCCTCGGCACGAAAGCGCGTGTTCAGGCGAAAGCCTTGGGTCGTGGCTTGCAGGCCCTTGACCTGTTCAGCGGGGACGGGGGGAAAGTTCACGTTATAGAAGGGCTGGTAGTCTTCCTTGTCCCACAGGCTGTCATCCATCAGCGCACGTATTGTCACCGCGCCATGCTTGGCCGCTGCCTCGAAGGGATTGGCCAGATCGGCGTTCTCGGGCCCGTAGAACTGCGACAGCGCAATCGAAGGGACACCTTGCAGGGCGGCCTCGATACAGGCGCCGACCGTGCCGGAATAGAGGGTGTTCTCGGCGGCGTTGTTGCCGCGATTGACACCCGACAGGATCAGGTCGGGCGGCGCATCCTTCATGACGTGATAGAGACCCGCAATCACGCAATCGGCCGGAGACCCCTCGGCGGCAAAGCGGCGCGGGCCAAGTTCGGCGATCATCGTGGGGTGGGTATAGCTGATGCAGTGACCGACGCCCGATTGCTCGAATGCGGGTGCGACCGTCCAGACTTCGCCATTCGCCCCCGCGATCTCATGGGCGATGTCGCTCAGGACCTGCAGACCAGGTGCATTGATCCCGTCGTCGTTGGTGATGAGAATGCGCATGAAGCCCCCTTTTGCCATCTGGCTTGTTCCTAGGGCAGGGATCGCAGAGCGGCAAGCACATGGGCGCGCGCAGACAGACAAACGGGGTGCGCCTGCAACGGTTTTCTGGGGTGATCGGGTCCCGCTAGCCGCGCGGGTCGAGGATCGCGGGCAGCAGGCGCGCCGCTTCCTGTGTCGTGCCGGTCAGCTGTGTCCGGTCCTCGCCGGGATAAAACCGCGCACGGGTGCTGGTGGGCATCGGCGCAGGGTGCAGGATGCTGACCTTGGGCCCTGTCTTCACGCTCTCGGCGTGCCAACTGCGGGCAAGGGCGATCTGGGCCGCCTTGCTGGCACCATAGGCGCCGAAAAACTGTTCGCCGCCGCGCGCATCATCGAAGAAGACGGCGTGCCCCTTTGCGCCCAAGAGCGGGCTGACATAGGAAATAAGTCGCGATGTCGCTTCGACGTTGACCTGAAATGACTTGGCAAAATCTTTCGCCCCGATGTGCCCGGCAGGCGCAAGCGGGGCCGCATGGACTGCCGTATGCACCCAGAGATCAAGCTTGCCCCAGCGGTCAAAGATACCGCGGCAAAGTTGCTGCATCGCTGCGTCGACGGTGATGTCCATGGGCGCAAGCGTCGCCTGACCGCCTGCCGCCTGAATGGCGTCATCCAGCTCTTCCAGCGCGCCGACCGTCTTGGCGACAGCGACGACATGATGGGTCGGGGCAAGCGCGCGGGCAAGCGCGGCCCCGAGGCCACGGGATGCGCCGGTGATCAGGGCAATCTGTGTCATGGCTGCCTCATGTGCCGAACTGCGGCAGAGGTCAAGTGCCTAGCCTTGCGGGATTGCCAGCGCTTCGGTCTGTCCCTGCCGGTTGGTCAGGATCACGCTGTCGTCGCCGATCGCCGTGATCATCATGCCGAACACCTCTTCCCCGACAAGAACGCGGGCAATCTCGCCACGCTCTGACCGGATCAGGGCGGCCAGACCGTCATGGGCCTGCATCACGCCCAGCACCTGCAATGTCTGCATGTCGAGAACGTCTTGTTGCGTGGCAGCCGCCGCTGCAACGTCATTCACTGTTTCTGCCATTGATTTACTGCGCCGATTGTTTTGGCGGGCTTATGTCAGAGCAGCACGGCAGAGTGAAGCGCTCTTGTTGCAGAAGATCGCCCTACACGCGCTTGTGACCCTGCCGCATCCACAGCGACGCAACAGTGGTGCAGGGCGGCTGAAATGGCCAAGCGGCGCTGGAGGCCGCCGGTCTATTCTGCAGCGACGCGCGCCTGAAAACCCTGCTCGATCATGTCCGAGGGGGCGACGGGATATTCGCCCGAGAAACAGGCGTCACAATAGGCGGGCGCCTTGGGGTCACGCCCCTTGGCTTCGCCCACCGCGCGGTAAAGCCCGTCGAGCGTGATGAACCGCAGGCTGTCGACACCCAGATGCGCGCGCATCTCGTCTTCGGACATGGTCGCGGCAAGCAGTTTTTCCCGCTGCGGCGTGTCCACGCCATAAAAGCAGGGCCAGGCCGTCGGTGGCGAGGCGATGCGGAAGTGCACCTCGGCCGCGCCGGCATCGAGGATCATCTCCTTGATCTTGCGGCTGGTTGTCCCGCGCACGACGCTGTCATCCACAAGGATCACCCGCTTGCCCTTGATCAGCGCCCGATTGACGTTCAGCTTCAGGCGCACGCCCATGTTGCGGATCTGCTCGGTCGGCTCGATGAAGGTGCGGCCCATGTATTGGTTGCGGATGATCCCCATCGCGTAGGGAATGCCCGATTGCAGCGAATAGCCGATCGCCGCAGGTGTGCCGCTATCGGGCACAGGGCAGACCAGATCGGCCTCGACGGGCGCTTCCTTGGCCAGTTCGCGTCCGATCGCCTCGCGGGTCTCATAGACGGAACGGCCGCCCACGATGCTGTCGGGGCGGCTGAAGTAGACATGTTCGAAAATGCAGAAACGGGCGCAGTTCGGGCGGAAGGGAAA
>NZ_DAIPIW010000054.1:0-14226 GCF_036770585.1 Yoonia sp.
ACGCAGGGGTTGATCAGCGTCAGCAGGCCCGCAAGGTATCCAAAGATCAGATCCATGGCACGTTTTGCGCCAAGGCAGCCGCCCTTGTCAGCGAAAATAGGATGTCAGACGGTCACTTTGCCGTGGGCTGTTTGGACAGTTGCACCGCCAGGATACCGCCCGCGATGATCACGACACCAAGGATGTCGAGGACTCCGATCGCCTCGCCCAGCAGGGCGGCGGCGATTGCAACGCCCAGAAACGGGTTGAGGAAGTGGAAGGTCGAGGCCTTGACCGCCCCGATCCGCCCCACCAGCAGGAACCAGACCCATGTCGCCGCCAGTCCCGGCACCAGCGTGGTATAGACGAACGCCACGACCAACTGCCAGTTCAGCGTCACCTCCAGCGTCTCGAAGGCGAGTGCCGGCACCCACAAAAGCGCACTGCCCACCAGCATTTGCAGCCCGACGATCATCAGCACGTTGCCGCCTGACGACGCGCCCATCACCGCCATCGTCGCGACCGTCAGCGAAACGACCCCGATCACGCAAAGCATGATCCCGTATAGGTCCGCACCGCCCTGCAACCGCGCGCCCATGATCAGGCCCACGCCGATCACCCCTGCCACCAGTCCCGCAATCCCCAAGGGCCGCACCCGTGTTCCAAGGATCAACCATCCCGACAGGGCGACCAGCAGGGGCATCGTCGAGGCGATGATCGCCGCAAGCGAGGCAGGCACCGTCTGCATCGCGACGAAATTCAGCCCCAGATAAAGCGCGTTCTGGCACAGGCCGAAGACGACAACTCCGGTCCATTGCCTGCGTGTCAGCCGCGCGGTCTGCCCGATGGCAAAGGCGATGGCGACACCCAGCAGCCCCGAGATCAGGAACCGCAGCGCCAGGGCCGACAGCGGCGGCGCATATTCCACGATCACGCGGGCCGAGGTGAAGGCCGACGACCACATGACCGCGAAAGCCAGCCCCATTGCGATTGCCTTGATGTCCATGTGTCCTGTCTCAGGCCTTTTCGGGAAAGAGCCAGCCTGTCACAGGCACGATCAGGCGCGTGACAATCGGGATCAGCGCAAGGCCAAGCGCCAGACCGATCAGACCGTCCAGTCCGGCGGTGACCGCCCATCTGACAAAGCCGGACTCGCCGCCCAGAACTTCGGCCGCATGTTTGATCCTGTCATAGGGCAGGTGCCAGCCCAGATCATGCAGCCCGTGCACGATGATACTGCCCCCGACCCACAGCATCGCCACGGTGCCGATGGTGGCAATCACGACCATGACCTTCGGCATGCCCCGCACGATCCCACGGCCAAGCGCGCGGGTCGATGCCAGCCGGCCTTCGGCGCCCAGATGCAGTCCGAAATCGTCGGCTTTGACCAGCAAGGCGACCGCTCCGTAGACAAGCGCCGTGATGCCAATCGCCACAACCGCGAGGGCCGAGGCCTGAACCCAGAGCGCATCGATGTCGATCTGCGACAGCGAAATCGTCATGATCTCGGCCGACAGGATGAAGTCGGTCTTGATCGCGCCCTTGACCCGCTGTTCCTCTAGATGGGCGGCGTCCAGCGTTTCGGCCTGCTGGGGTCCGTCGTCCTTGTGCGGAACGATCAGGTGCCAGACCTTCTCGGCCCCTTCGAAACAAAGGTACGCGCCGCCGATCATCAAGAGAGGCGTCAGAAGCTGTGGCAGGAAGGCATCGAGCACCAAAGCCGCAGGCAGCAGGATCACCAGCTTGTTGAAGAATGACGCCCGCGCGATTTTCCAGACGATGGGCAACTCGCGCGCGGCGGGCAGGCCGGTCACATATTTCGGTGTCACGGCCGCATCGTCGATGACAACGCCCGCCGCCTTCGTCCCCGCCTTGGTCGCCTGTGCTGCGATGTCGTCAAGCTGCGCTGCCGAAAGTTTGACGATGGCTGCAACGTCATCGAGAAGGGCGAGTAATCCGCTCATGTAGGTTCGGGTCCGGTGGTGGTATCGCGCCCTGCATAGCAGGATTCCCATGCAACAAAAAAGGCCACCCTTTGGGGCGGCCTTTCGCGAAGGTGTCGGGGGTAACTTACCCGTTCACGCTGTCTTTCAGTGCCTTTGCGATGGTCATCTTGACCACCTTGTCGGCCTCTTTCGGCATCTGCTCGCCGGTGGCGGGGTTGCGCACCATGCGGGCCGGACGCTCGCGGCAGTAGATCTTGCCGACGCCGGGCAGGGTCACGGCACCGCCGCCAGACACCTCTTTGGTGATGATGTCGGTCAGGGCATCGATCGCACCACCGGCAGATTTCTTGTCCATGCCTGTTTCTTCGGCCAGCGCAGCGACGAGTGCTGCTTTTGTCATTGGTTTTGTCGCCATTCGACTGTCTCCCTCATTCGCCCTACAGATTGGGCCTGTTACCTGCGCATTTAACGGTATCTTGTGGGACACCACAACGACTAGCAGACGATTTCACCAGCATTTCCACAGTTTTTTGCGCTTTTCCGCCGTCAGAGGAAGGCGGTTTCCTCGAAACTGCGCAATTTCCGGCTGTGAATCCGCTCCAGCGGCATGTCCCGCAGCCTCTCCATCGCGCGAATACCGATCATCAGATGGGCCGCAACTTGGGTTTTGTAGAACTCTGAGGCCATGCCCGGCAGCTTCAATTCGCCGTGCAGGGGCTTGTCGCTGACGCAGAGCAACGTGCCGTAGGGCACGCGAAAGCGGAACCCGTTCGCGGCGATGGTGGCGCTTTCCATATCCAGCGCAATCGCCCGCGACTGCGACAGCCGCTGCACCGGTCCGGCCTGTTCGCGCAGTTCCCAGTTGCGGTTGTCGATGGTGGCGACGGTGCCCGTGCGCATGATCCGCTTCAGTTCGTATCCTTCAAGCTCGGTCACGTCTGCCACGGCGGTTTGCAGGGCGATCTGGATTTCCGCCAGCGCGGGGATCGGCACCCAGACGGGCAGGTCGTCGTCCAGAACGTGATCCTCGCGCAGGTAGGCATGGGCGAGGACGAAATCGCCCAGCCGCTGGGAATTGCGCAGTCCTGCACAATGCCCGACCATCAGCCATGCGTGGGGGCGCAGCACGGCGATATGGTCCGTCGCCGTCTTGGCATTCGAGGGCCCGACCCCGATATTCACCAGCGTGATCCCCGATCCGTTTTCACGCTTGAGATGATAGGTCGGCATCTGCGGCAGTTTCGCGGGCACGGGGATATGCGCGTCGGGCTCGGTGATCTCGACGTTTCCGGTGCTGACGAAACTGGTATAGCCGCTGTCCTTGTCGGCCAGCATGTGGCGGGCGTAGGATTCGAACTCTTCCACGTAGAACTGGTAGTTGGTGAAAAGAACGTGGTTCTGGAAGTGATCCGGCGCTGTGGCGGTGTAATGGGCAAGCCGCGCCAGCGAATAGTCGATCCGCTGCGCCGTGAAGGGCGCGAGGGGGCGCGCGCCGTCGGGATAGGTGAAGCCTTCGCCGTTGACGATGGCATCATGCGTGGTGCTCAGGTCCGGCACGTCGAAATTGTCGCGCAGGTTGAAATCCATCGAGCCGTCCTGCGGCACGGTCAGGCCCGGATCGTTCGCAACGGCGAAATGCACCGGCATCTCGGTCGCCGAGGCACCGATCACCACGGGCACGCCGTGGCTTTTGATCAGAAGGCCGATCTGCTGCTCAAGGTAGGCCGCGAAGAGATCGGGGCGGGTGACCGTGGTGGCATAGGTTCCCGGTTCGGCCACATGGCCGAAGGACAGGCGGCTGTCCATCTTGGCGTAGCTGGTCGTCGTCAGGCGGATTTCGGGATAGAAGGCGCGGATGCGGCTGGCCGGTTGGCCGTCACGCAGAGCATTGGTGAATCCTTCGGTCAGAAACTCTACCGCTGCCCGATAGAGCTCTTGCAAGCGCGCGACCGCCGCCTTGGGATCGGTGAAACTCTCCGGTCCGGGCACAGGGGGTGTGCGGATCATCGATTGCTCTGCCATGTTCATGCGTTGTCCTCGAACAAGTCCGTAATTTCAAATTTATCCACATCGACGAGGCCCAGATCAGAGATGCGTAACGATGGAATGACGACAAGCGCCAAAAGCGAGTGCTGCATATAGGCGTTGTTCAGCCTGCAACCACATTCCGCCATCGCTGCCACCATCCGGTCGGCCGATGCCGCGACCTCGGCCGCGGGGCTGTCGGACATCAGGCCAGCGATGGGCAGTTCGACCAGCGCGATCTCTTGCCCGTCCTTCCAGACAGAGACACCGCCCCCGACCTCGCCCAGCCTGTTCGCCGCCGCCGCCAACATATCGCGGTCCGTGCCGACGACAATCATATGGTGGCTGTCATGGGCAACGGTCGAGGCCATGGCCATCTTGCCGGTATAGCCGAAGCCCGAGACAAAGCCGTTCGTCACGGCACCCGTCCCGCGATGCCGTTCGACAAGGGCGATCTGGTAGACGTCGCCCTGTCCTTGCACCAGCCCGTCGACGACGGGCAGTTCGGCCGTCAGCGCCTCGGTCGGGGCCTGGTTCTCGACGACGCCGATCACCTTGGCCTTGACGCTGTTCTTGCCGTCTGGGGCGGCAATCTCGAAGTCCGCCGCCGCCAGCGCCTTGCCCAGATGCACCGTGCCGCGCGCGTCCGCAGGCCAGTCGTAATGCGGGCAGGTCACGCACAACTTCCCGTCCTTGGCGACCGTGACACCCCGCGCGATCACCTCTTCTATGGGCAGGGTCACAAGATCCGATGTCAGGATCATATCCGCCCGCCGCCCGGGGGCGATGGACCCCAGCTCGCGTTCCAGCCCGAAGTGTGTCGCGGTGTTGATCGTCGCCATCTGAAGCGCGATCACGGGATCACAGCCGCAGGCGATCGCATGGCGCACCACGCGGTTCATATGGCCGTCGTTCACCAGCGTTCCCGAATGGCAATCGTCGGTGCAGAGGATGAAATTACGCGGGTCCAGCCCCTTTTGCGTGACCGCCGTGATCTGGCTTTCCACGTCATACCACGCGCTGCCCAGCCGCATCATCGACCGCATTCCGTTGCGGGCGCGGGCAATGGCGTCAGCCTCGGCGGTGCCTTCGTGATCGTCGGCGGCACCGCCTGCGACATAGGCCGAAAACGCGACGCCCTTGTCGGGGCTGGCATAATGTCCCCCGACAGTCTTGCCCGCTTGCATCGTCGCAGCCATTTCGGCCAGCATTTGCGGGTCACCATTGATCACACCGGGAAAATTCATCATTTCGCCCAGACCGATGATCCCGGGCCATGCCATCGCCTTTGCCACGTCCTTTGCGCTGATTTCGTAGCCTGTCGTCTCCAGCCCCGGGGCAGAGGGCGCGCAGGACGGCATCTGGGTGTAGATGTTGACCGGCTGCATCAGCGCCTCGTCATGCATCATGCGGACACCGCGCAGGCCCAGCACGTTGGCGATTTCATGCGGGTCGGTGAACATGGTGGTGGTGCCGTGCGGGATCACGGCGGCGGCGAATTCCGCAGGCGTCAGCATGCCGCTTTCGATGTGCATGTGCCCGTCGCAAAGTCCCGGGATCAGATAGCGCCCCGCAGCCTCGATCACCCGCGTGTCAGGGCCGATACAATGCGAGGCATCAGGCCCGACATAGGCGAAACGCCCTGCGGCCACGGCCACCTGCCAGTCAAGAATTTCGCGGGTCTGCACATTCACGAGCGCGGCCCCGCGAATGACAAGATCGGCCATCTCGCGCCCTGCGGCCACGGCGACCAGACGGGGCGCAGCCTCGGCCCATGATGTGATCTGATGTTCCATCCCCAATGGTTTCACCGATTTCGGGGACGTTCAAGAGGGATCAGAGCGTCTCGAGCCTGAGCGGTTTCTGGTCGGGGTTCAGCCGCACCATCGCGATATTCAGCGCCGCCGCAACCGAGACCCATGTAAGATAGGGCACGAAGGCCAAGCCCGCCCAGAGGTCAAGCTGCCAATGGGTGATGGTTGCACCGAAAACGGCGATCCACAGCCCCGCCATGATCGGCAAGGACGCCCTGAGGTTCCGCAACCCGAAGAACACCGGCGTCCAGAGCGCGTTGAACGCAATCTGCATCGCCCAAAACGCCATGGCATAGGCGCTGCCTTCCAGCACGGCGACCCGCGCACCGGCAAAGGCCATCAGCAGATAGATCGAGGTCCAGGCCACCGGAAACAGCCAGTTCGGCGGTGTCCAGCTTGGCTTGTTGAGTTGCTTGTACCACTCGCCCGTCGGGAACATCGCCCCCGTCGCACCGGCGGCGAATGTCGCGGCAAGAAAGATACAGAACAAGAACCAGTCCATGGTCGCGCCTCCGGTTGGGGTCGTGCGACACTTAGGTCGTTGTGCCGTCTGTTCCAATACCCGCTTCGCGGGCCTTGAGTTCGGCAAGGATATTCAGAACCGTCATCGGACGGCCCGCACTACGGCGGCCATGGCTGGCGGCATCGACCAGAAAGGCGACTTCGGCCAGAGGCGGGGCATAGATCACGGGCGACTTCGGCGTCAGGACAGAGACCCCCGTCCGGGCACTTGCCTGGATCAGCCAACCCAGCTTTTGCGTGGTCGCGGTATGCGCCCGCATCGAGATACTGTCGTATACCTGCCGGCGCACCTCTTTCCCGATGCCGGCATAGATCAGCCGCGCCGCCCAGATCCCTGTGCGCGCCTGAAGCGGCAGCGCATTGATCCCCGCCTCGGACCGCAGATACAGCCGCTCGGCCTCGGCCAGCAGGCGTTTGACCATGCGGCGCACCTGCGGTGTCGGCAGCGGGTCGCGCACGAAATTGACCGGATCGATGCCTGCCTCGCGCAGCCAGTCCAGCGGCAGATAGATCCGCCCCATCCGCGCGTCCTCGCCCACGTCGCGGGCGATATTCGTCAGTTGCATCGCCGCACCCAGATCGCAGGCCCGCGCCAGCGCGTCCGCGTCACGCACCCGCATCAGCACGCACATCATGGCACCCACGGCACTGGCGACACGGGCCGCATAGTCGCGCACGCCGCTTAAGGTGTCATAGCGCCGACCGGCTGCATCCCATGCCAGCCCTTCCAGCAAGGCCTCGGGCAAGGCGCGGGGCATGTCGAAGTCTTCGACGATGGCTGCAAAGGCCCGATCCTCGGGTGCATTGCGGGGGCGACCGGCATAGGCCGCATCCAGACGTTCTTGCAGGCGGAACACCGCACCTGCCTGATACTCGCCCTCGTCCACCTCGTCGTCGGCCAGACGACAGAAGGCATAAAGCGCCAGCGCCGGATCGCGGACCTTGGCGGGCAGCAGCCTTGAGGCGGCATGAAAGGACAGTGACCCGTGCCGGATCGCCTCGCGGCAATGGTCGAGGTCGTCTGGCCGGATCATTCCGCCGCGACCTTCATTTCGACAGGGACAGGTGCGTCAGGCACCATCTTGGCCAGCACTTCGGCCGATGAAATCACGCCCGGCACACCTGCACCGGGATGGGTGCCTGCGCCGACCAGATAGAGGCCCTTGGCCTCTTCGCTGACGTTGTGGGGCCGGAACCACGCCGATTGCAGGATGCGCGGTTCGATCGAAAAGCCCGAGCCGTTGGGCGACAGATAGCGGTCGCGGAAATCCTCGGGCGTCAGAACCATCTCGGTGGTAATGTAATCGGCGAAGCCGGGCATGGTCTTTTCAACCTCGGCGCGGACCTTGGCCTTGTAGACCGCGGCCTCTGTCTGCCAATCGACCGGATTGTCGAACCCCAGATGCGGCACGGGGGAGAGGACATAAAACGTGTCATCGCCCTTGGGCGCGACACTCGGGTCGGTCCGCGAGGGGCGGTGGATATAGAGGCTCATGTCATCGGCCAGCTTGCCCTTGATGAAGATATCCTTCAGCAGGCCTTCATAGCGCGGTGCATTAGTGATCGTGTGATGGCCCACGTCGGGCCACATCTGCGCGGTCCTCTTGGTGCCGAAATACCAGACGAACAGACCCATCGACCAGCGGCGAGACTTGAGCTTGGTATCGGTCCAGCGTCTGCGCGGGCTGTTACGCAAAAGGCGCTGGTATGTGTGCCCGGCATCGGCGTTGCTGACGACAAGGTCGGCGGCGATCATCTCGCCCCCCGACAGCCGGACGCCTTTGGCGGCACCGGCTTCGACCAGTATCTCGTCGACCTCGACACCCTGACGGACCTGCCCGCCTTGCGAGCGGATGACCGAGACCATCGCCTGCGCGACCGCCTGCACCCCGCCCATGGCGTAATGCACGCCGAATTCTTTCTCCAGATAAGCGACCAGCGCATACATCGAGGTCACATGACGCGGGTCGCCCCCGATGAACAGCGGATGGAACGACAGCGCCATCTGCAAACGCGGGTCTTTCACGCGGGCCTTGGCCAGCCCGAGAATCGACCGGTCGGCGCGCAGCATCGCGAATTCCGGCAGGACCTTGATCGTCTCCCAGATGCGGTGCATCGGCTTGGCGACCATGCCTTCGAACCCCACGACATAGCGGCGCTGGCTGTCTTTGAGAAACCTCTTGTAGCCTTTCACGTCACGCGGGCTGAGCCGCGCGACCTCGGCCAGCATCGCGTCGGTGTCCTGACGGGCGGTAAAGGTGGATCCGTCCTGCCAGCGCACCTCGTAGAACGGGTCCATCGGGCGCAGGTCGATATCCTGGTGAAAATCGCGCCCGCAGGCCGCCCAGAGGTCTTCGTAGACCTGCGGAACCGTGATGATCGTCGGTCCAAGGTCAAATCTGTGACCATCCTGCGTCACCGAAGACCCACGGCCCCCGGGCAGGTCAAGACGGTCCAGCACCGTGACGGCATAGCCCTTGGCACCCAGCCGCATCGCGGCAGCAAGGCCACCGAGACCGGCACCGATCACAATGGCTTGGGATGAATCGCTGTGGATATCCTTTGGCATGTCCTCAGCCTAGTAGTGTAAACACAGGTTTACAATTATTATTGTCAATCACTTCCCAAAGGCCCCTTCCTGTGTCAGGATCACAAGGTAAGAGCCAGGGGTCACTTGTGACGCAGACTGTCAGCCTTTCCTTCTACCGGTTCGCCGGTCCCGCAGCGCGTTTCTGGGCGCTGGCGATGATGGGCGGTGCAAGACTGCCGCTTTCCCGGACGCCTGACATCGGTTTCTGGAAGCTGTGCGGATCAGGCACGGGCGAGGGCTTTACCCCTGTCCCGAACACCGCCGTCTATGCGATCCTTGCGACCTGGCCCGATGCCGAGACAGCCCACAAGCGGACCAGCGAAGGCATCTTTGCGCGCTACAAGGCCAAGGCGCAAGAGAACTGGACCGTCTTTTTGCAAACGCAATCGGTGCGCGGCGCATGGTCGGGGCAGACCCCCTTCGCAATCACCGACGCGCCCGCAACCGGACCGCTGGCCGCGCTTACCCGGGCGACGATCAAACCACGCATCCTGTCGCGCTTCTGGGGCCGGGTGCCGAATATCTCGGACGTGATCGGCAAAGACCCCAACGTCGCCTTCAAGATCGGCATCGGCGAGGTGCCGATGCTGCATCAGGTGACGTTTTCGATCTGGCCCGATGAAAAGACCATGGCCGGATTCGCACGCACCGGCCCCCATGCCGAAGCCATCCGCGCCGTCCGCGACGAGGGCTGGTTCCGCGAGGAACTCTATGCCCGTTTCGCCGTCCATTCCGATCGTGGGACATGGAACGGCATATCCCCACTCGCCAAGCTGACCTTGGAGGCCGCATGAAACAGCCATTCCCATTCTCTGCCATCGTCGGGCAGGAAGAAATGAAACAGGCGATGATCCTGACAGCCATCGACGCCAGCATCGGCGGCGTTCTGGTTTTCGGGGATCGCGGCACCGGGAAGTCCACCGCCGTCCGCGCGCTTGCGGCACTTCTGCCGCCGATTTCCGCCGTGCAGGGTTGCCCCGTGAACAGCCAGTTCGCCAAGGACGTGCCCGACTGGGCGAACCTGAATGACAAGCAGGTCGCCGCCATGCCGACCCCGGTCATCGACCTGCCCCTTGGCGCGACCGAAGACCGCGTGACCGGTGCGCTGGACATCGAAAAGGCCCTGACCAAGGGCGAGAAGGCGTTCCAACCCGGCCTGCTGGCCCGCGCCAACCGCGGCTACCTTTACATCGACGAGGTGAACCTGCTGGAAGACCACATCGTCGATCTGCTGCTCGACGTCGCGCAATCCGGCGAAAACGTCGTCGAACGCGAAGGCCTGTCCATCCGCCACCCCGCGCGCTTTGTGCTGGTGGGATCGGGCAACCCCGAAGAAGGCGAGTTGCGGCCGCAACTGCTGGACCGGTTCGGCCTGTCGGTCGAGGTCGCCTCGCCCAAGGACGTGGCGACTCGTGTCGAGGTGATCAAGCGCCGCGACGCCTATGAGCATGACAACACCGCCTTCATGGTGCGCTGGCAGGCCGAGGATGCCGCGATCCGCGACCGTATCCTGAAGGCCCGGCGCGCATTGGCCAAGATCACGACGCCGGACGCGGTGCTGTCCGATGTGGCAGAGCTTTGCCTTGCGCTGGGCTCGGACGGGCTGCGCGGGGAACTGACGCTGCTGAAGGCCGCCCGCGCGCAGGCGGTCTGGGACGGCAAGCGCAAGCTGACCCGCGATCATATCCGCGCGGTCGCCCCGATGGCCCTGCGCCACCGCCTGCGCCGCGATCCGCTGGACGAGGCCGGCAGCGGCACCCGCGTCACACGCACCGTGGAAGAAGTCCTTGGCTAAGGAAACGTGGCACCACGCAACGCTTGCGTTGCGGTTGCTGGCGATCGATCCGGCCTTGGGCGGCGTCTGCCTGCGCGCGCGGGCCGGACCGGTGCGGGACCGTCTTGTGAAACGGGTGCCGGAAGGCGCACGCCGCATCCACCCCACGATCTCGGACGAGGCGCTGTTCGGCGGGCTGGACCTGTCCGCCACCCTCGCCACGGGGAGGCTGGTGCAGGACAAGGGCATCCTTGCCGCGCCCGGCCCGTTGCTCTTGACCATGGCGGAACGGGCGACCACGGGCCTTGCCGCGCGGCTGGCGGTTGCCTTGGACCAATCCGACGGACATACCCTGATCGCGCTTGACGAAGGGGCCGAACCTGACGAGGCGCTGAACCCGAAACTGGCCGAGCGTCTGGCGTTTCATATCGACCTTTCGGATTGCACCCTGGCCGATACCGAACCGTCCGAACCGATGGCGCCACAATCGCCCCGCGCGGTCACCATCGCCCCCGAGACCCTTGACCAGATCACCCGCATCGCCGGGGAACTGGGGATCGATTCCTTACGCGCCCCGTTGTTCGCTGTCCGTGCCGCCAAGGCCCATGCCGCGCTGCATGGACGCGACATTGTCACCGCCGAGGACATCGAGATCGCTTGCGCCCTGACCCTTGCCCATCGTGCGACGCGGGTCCCCGAACCTGCCCCCGAGGACGAACAGCCGCCCCCGCCACCGCAGGACCAGAACGACCGGCCGGACAGCGAGGGGGACGACAACAGCCTCGATCTGCCGGACGAATTGTTGCTCGACGCCGTCCGCGCCATGCTGCCCGACAACCTGCTGGATCAGATCACCGCGCAGAAGGCACGGGCAGGGCGCGGGAGCGGGACTGGCGCCGCCCACAAGGGCAACCGCCGGGGTCGTCCCTTGCCATCGCGGGCCGGACGCATCAGCGACGGCGCGCGCATCGACATCATCGGCACGCTGCGTGCTGCCGCCCCATGGCAGACGATCCGGCGGAACGCGACGGGACGCGAAGGGCTGCAAATCCGGCCCGCCGATATCCGCATCAAACGATACGAAGAGAAATCCGACCGCCTGCTGATCTTCACCGTCGATGCCTCAGGCTCGACCGCGCTGACCAGACTGGCCGAGGCGAAAGGCGCCGTCGAACTGCTTTTGGCGCAAGCCTATGCGCGGCGGGATCACGTGGCCCTGATCGCCTTTCGCGGGACCGAGGCCGAACTTCTGCTGCCGCCCACGCGGTCGCTGGTGCAGACGAAGCGACGGCTGGCGGGCCTGCCCGGCGGCGGCGGCACCCCTCTGGCGGCGGGTATGCTGACGGCACTGGAACAGGCCACCCAGGCGACGCGCCGCGGCCTGACCCCCACAATCGCGATTCTGACGGACGGGCGCGCCAACATCGCACTTGATGGCAGCGCCGACCGCAAGAAGGCGGCCACGGACGCGCAGACCATCGCGAAATCGCTGCGGGCCGCTGGCGTCGATGCGATCCTGATCGACACCGGTAACCGGCCCGAACCGGCCTTGCGCAACCTCGCCCAGATCCTCGACGGCACCTATTTGCCCATGCCCCGCGCCGATGCCGCGCGTCTGTCGGACTCCGTCGCCACTGTCTTGGGCGACTGATCTTGCGCTGGCCCACAGATGCCAGAGACTGGCCGCTGACCGAATACTCGCGCATTGTCTTTCATCGCCCGCACCGCTGGCATGTGCAGGAACATGGGCAAGGCCCGCTGATCCTGCTGATCCACGGCGCAGGCGGTGCCACGCAAAGCTTTCGGCACCTGTTGCCGATCCTCGCGCAGAGCCACCGCGTTATCGCGGTCGACCTGCCCGGTCAGGGCTTCACCCAGCTTGGCGCGCAACAGCGCTGCGGGTTGGATCACATGGCCGAGGACCTTTTGTCCCTTACCCGCCACGAAGGGTGGAAGCCCGCGATGATCGTCGGACATTCGGCAGGGGCGGCGATTGCCCTGCGGATGTGGGAACAGGGGGCGCGGCCCGCGCAGGGGATCGTCGGGATCAATGCGGCACTCGGCAAATTCAAAGGCGTCGCGGGCTGGCTTTTTCCGATGATGGCGAAAGCCCTGGCCGTGACCCCGTTCAGCGCAAGCGTCTTCGCCAGCACCGCCACCCGCAGCAGCGTGCGCAACCTGATTGCGGGGACCGGATCGACACTCGATGCGCAGGGGCTCGACCTATACTATCGGCTGGCGTCCGACCGTGGCCACGTGGATGCGACCTTGTCGATGATGTCGCAATGGCAACTGGACGGGTTGCTCGCCCGTCTGCCGCAGATCACCGCACCTGTGCATCTGATCGTCGGGACCGCCGACAAGGCGGTGCCGCCGCAGGTCAGCCGCAACGCGGCCGCGCACCTGCCCCACGCCCGCCTGACCGAGCTTGCCGACCTCGGGCACCTTGCCCATGAGGAAGACGCGCAGCGCGTGGCAGAGGCGATCCTGCAATAAGAAAGACCGCCGGTGCTGCCACCGACGGTCTTTGAAAACGCGATATGCGAGACTTACTCGGCGGTGAACGACGCCAGATAGGCATAGAGGTCGTAGGCCTGCGACTCTTCACGGACCTGATAGGCCATCTTGCCGCGCGCGCGGCGGTCATCAAGCGTTTCACGCAGCCAACCTGTCGGGTCCAGCACGTAGCCGACGAACAGCTCTTCGGTCCAGACGGTGTCCGCCTCGCCCAGCGCAATCAGGCCGTCGCTGTAGCGGAAATCCTCGACCGAACCGATCGTGCTACCAGCGACACCATAGAGGTTCGGGCCAGTCCGTGCATTGCGGCCGGCAAGCACTTCGCCCGATGCGTCGGCGACGACGTGACAGGCCACGCACTGGCGGTTGAATTGCTCTTCACCGGCTGCCGCATCACCGATCGTCGGCGCGTGACCGTCAGCAAAGACCGGTGCGGAAAAAACAGCAAGGGCTGCTGCAAGTGTAAGACGTTTCATGATCGTAGTCCTTTCGATCTGATTCTAGTGACCGTATGCCCCAGTCGGTGGGCAATGTAACGCAAGCTGGGTGGCGGTCCACCCCTGTATGCAAAAGAAAGCGTGAAGGATCTTACGCAACCGCGTGGGCAAGCGCACATTGCCGCCACAGGACCCGCAAGGCAGTCACCAGATGCTCGATATCCGCGTCCGTATGCAAGGGCGAGGGCGTGAAGCGCAGCCGCTCTGTCCCCTTTGGCACCGTGGGATAATTGATCGGCTGCACGTAGATATCCCATTCCCGCATCAGATAATCCGCCAGCATGCGTGTCTTGACCGGATCGCCGATCATGACCGGCACGATATGGCTGTCGTTGGGCATATGCGGGATGCCTTCACGATCAAGCGCCCGGCGCAGCCGTGCGACCTGACGCCGCTGTTGGGCGCGCTCGATCTCGCTTTCCTTGAGATACGCGATAGACGTCCGCGCCGCTGCCGCCACCGCAGGGGGCAGGGCCGTCGTAAAGATAAAGCCCGAGGCGAAAGACCGGATGAAATCGCACAGCGCGGCCGAGCCGGTGATGTAACCGCCGACAACGCCGAA
>NZ_DAIPIW010000054.1:14326-17360 GCF_036770585.1 Yoonia sp.
GGCAGGGCCTTCAGCTTGGCCTCCAGATCGGCGACATCGTTGTGCTTCCAGATCACCTTGGTTGCGCGGGAATGGCGAATGCCTTCGATCATGCTGGCGTGATTGCCCGCGTCCGACAGGATCACGCAATTTTCCAAGCGGCTGCCTAGGGTGGACAGCGCCGCCCAGTTCGAGACATAGCCGGAGGTGAACAAAAGCGCCGATTCCTTGCCGTGCAGATCGGCCAGCTCGCGTTCCAGCAACAGATGGTCATGGTTGGTGCCGCTGATATTGCGCGTCCCGCCTGAACCGGTGCCGGTGCGCTCGACCGCTTCGCACATGGCGGCGATCACATCCGGATGCTGGCCCATGCCCAGATAGTCGTTCGAGCACCAGACGGTAATATCCCGCACGCCATCCGATCCGTGATTGGCCGCCCGTGGAAACTTGCCGCATTTACGTTCAAGTTCGGCGAAATAGCGGTAGTTGCCCTCTGACTTGAGCTGGTCGAGTTGTGCGGTGAAAAGCGCGTCAAAATCCATCCGTCTGTCTTTCTTCTTTGGTCATGGTTTTGGGCACCGGAAGCATCCAGCGCCAGAGTTTCGCATCCGGCAGCGGCACCACCATCAGCCAGTGTTCGAGAAGGGCAAGGGCCGCAAGGGCCGTCAGCAGGGCGAACCCCACGAGCGCAACGTCGCTTTGCGCACCCCAGAGGCGCTCGGCACAGATCGCCAGCAGCGCGGTCAGAATGGTAATCGCAACGGGAAAAGCCAAAGTCACTGGCCCCTGCCGGAAATAGCTTTTCAGATGCCGCAACCGGTCGGGGACGAACTCCAGATTGATCCGTGGCACCCCGAAAAACAGGTTCAGTTTGGCAAGGATCCGCGCCACGAACAGCAACAGATAGGTCGCAAGCGCGATGCGGTTCGCAGCCCCGTCCGAGGCGATCACCAGCCCCCAAAGGCCCAAGGTCAGCGCCAGTTCATGATAGGCGACGGTCTGGAACGCGCGATAAAAACGGTCGCGGCCCGCCACGTAGGGCGGACAGGCCTCGCGCTGCGGACCGGTGATGACCCCTGCCAGAAAGGCAAGCTCGATCCAGCCCCAGATCGCCAGGGCCCCGGCAAAGCCGAGGTAGGCGCCCGTTGCCGACAAGTCGTTCAAGGACGCATGAACGGCCCAGGCCCCCAGCGCCACCATCGGCAAGGCCATGAACACCGTCATCCCGTGGTTGCCCGCACGATCCGCGCGGCGCACAGCCATCAGGATCACGCCGGTCGAGAACCACCACGCGAAGATCGCAAGGAATGAGGCGACCCAGGGTGACGTCATGCGTCACCCTGTCCGATATGCGAGGGCCGGCTCAATAAGCCGGTTCCAGACGCGGGCTGGCTGGCACCGCGTTCTTTTCGACAGGGATCGTCAGCAGCGAGACAAAGGCCAGACCCGCCTTGGCCGAGCCTGCCATCCGCGTCAGCCAGCCGCCGACGCCACCCTGCTTGCGGCCCTTGGCGATCTGCACATTGGCAGCCTCCATCCGGCGCAAGCTGGGTTTCCAGCGCGGATGGTCGATGTCAAGCGTCATCGGGAAGACCTGCTTGGAGATTTCCGATGTCTTGCGGAACACCTCTTGTCCGTACCATTCAGGATCGACGCCCAAGGCCTCGTGGAAGGCGGGCCGTTGGTGATCGCGTACCCACATGGTCGAGAAGACGGCCGTCAGGAAGAACTTGATCCACATCCGGTTGGCCCAGCTTTCGGTCAGCTTGGGGTCGGTCTTCATCAGAAGGGCGAAGGCCTCGCCATGGGAAAACTCGTCGTTGCACCATTCGCGGAACCACTTGAAGATCGGGTGGAAGCGCTTGTCGGGGTTCGCCTCGAGGTGGCGGTAGATCGTGATATAGCGCGCATAGCCGATCTTTTCGGACAGGTATGTGGCGTAGTAGATGAACTTGGGCCGGAAGTAGGTGTATTTCTTCGCCTGCGTCAGGAAACCAAGGTTCACCGCGATCCCTGCCTCGCGCAGGGCGTCGTTGATGAAACCGGCGTGGCGCGCTTCGTCACGGGCCATCAGCTGGAAAAGCTCGGTGATGTCCTTGTTGGACCCGCGCCGCTTCATTTCCTTGTAAAGGACACAGCCCGAGAATTCGGCGGTGCAGGAAGAGATCAGAAAGTCGATAAACTCTGCTTTCAGCTTGGGCTCCATCCCGTCCCAGTCGATATGGTCCCAGTCCTCGTTCTTCTTGAAGTGGCCCTTGTTGGGGTCGGCCTTCATCTGGCCGATCAGCTTGTCCCACTCTTCACGGACGGAGGACACATCGATCGCATCCATTTCATCGAAGTCGGTGGTATAGAAGCGCGGGGTCAGCAGCGTGTTCTGAAGGGCGACCTTGGTTGCGCTTTCGCTGTCGATCACGCCATCGTAGTTCTTGGCGCCCAGCGCCTCTTCCACGGTGGTGGCGTCGGCGGAATGCGATGTGCGTTGCACGTTCATGACATCACCTCTTCGCTGAATGAGAATTCGCAGAGCTCCATGAACTCGAAATCGCCCGTTGCGCGGGTCCAAAGCTGTTCCAGCCTGGACGCCCGCGTAATGACGGCGGTGCGCTTTTCTTCGACCAACTGACCGAACTCGGCCATGATCTCGGGTCCCTGCACCTGCACCGTGTCACCCGGGTAGATGACGGCGCCGTTGTCCAACCGGACATGCGCCGAGAGTTCCTCGAACCGATGCGAGATCGTCACCGTGCAAGGTGCGGTCTCTTTTTCACGAAAGAATAGTCCCATCTGTGTTCCCTTTTCACATTTCATGCGGGTGGCTGGCCCGCAGAGGGTTTCAGTCCAGCAGCTTGGCGAAAGCTGCCACGTTGTCTTTTCCGTATCCGATCAGTTCGACACGCAGTCCGGTGGCGTCATCGAGGATGGCGACATTGCCGTTCTCGCGGCGCACGACCTGCACGGGCGGATTGCCTGCGATATTCTGCTTGAAACGCTCGCGGTCGATGACGCGGCCCATCACACCGATGAACCCGCCCAGATCGTCCGAGGACGAGGC
>NZ_DAIPIW010000122.1:0-4025 GCF_036770585.1 Yoonia sp.
CATAGATGCGGTCCTTGCCGCCCCAGATGCCGATGATCAGGAACATCGGGATCAGACCGGCCTCGAAGAAAAGGTAGAACAGCACCAGATCAAGCGCCATGAACACGCCCAGCATCAGCGTCTCGAGGATCAGGAAGGCGACCATATATTCCTTGACGCGGTGCTTCACGTCCCAACAGGCCGCGATGACCAGCGGCATCAGGAAGGTGGTCAGCATCACAAAGAGAATGCTGATCCCGTCCACGCCCATCTTGTATTCCAGCCCCAGAAGCCACGCGCGCTCTTCCACCATCTGAAAGCCGGTGTCGGCGGGGTTGAAGTTGGCCAGAACGATCAGCGAGACCAGAAACGTCGCGGCCGTCGCCAGAAGGGCCACCCATTTTGCGTTGCGCTGTGCGGCCTCGTCGTCGCCACGCAGGAACAGCATCAGAATCGCCGCAGCAAAGAGCGGCATGAAGGTAATGATGGAAAGGATATTGCCCATCAGTTTGCCCCCCCGAAGAGTGTCATCCAGGTCAGCATCACCGCGATCCCGATGACCATCGCGAAGGCATAGCTGAAGATATAGCCCGACTGCGCGCGCCCCGCGAGACGTGTGAAGAAGGGCACGATGCCCATCGCCACGCCGTTGATGCCGCCGTCGATGGTCTGCGTGTCACCCTGCTTCCACAGGATACGGCCAAGGGCCATCGCAGGCCGGACGAAGAGGAAGTCGAAGATCTCGTCGAAATACCACTTGTTCAGCAGAAAGCGGTAAAGCGGGGCCTGTTGTGCGGCCAGTTTGGCAGGCCAATCGGGGCGGCGGATATACATCTGATAGGCCAGACCAAAGCCCAGCAGCATTGCAACGAAGGGCGCCAGCTTGACCCAGATCGGCACCAGATGCGCCTCGTGCAGGACGTGGTTGTCGGGGTGCTTGAAGATGGCACCCTGCCCCGGCACCTCGGGCCATGCGGCCTTGCCGTGCGCGCCCTCATCGCCGTGGCCGTCATCCTCGCCTGCCGCATAGGCAGGGGCGATCAGGCTAAAGCCGAGGTCTGCGGTGTCTTCACTGACAATCGCGCCAAAGTATTTGCCCACGCTCTCGTCACTGCCGAAGAAGGGCTTGTAGAACACCATCCCCGACAGCACCGCCCCGATGGCCAGCACATAGAGGGGCGCAAGCATCGATGTGGGGCTTTCATGGGCGTGCTCATGCGTGTGCTTGTCGCCGCGCGGTTTGCCGTAGAAGGTCAGGAACATCAGACGCCAGCTGTAGAAACTGGTCATCAGCGCCGCGATCACCAGCATCCAGAAGGCAAAGCCCCCCATCGTGCCGGCATAAGCGCTTTCGATGATGGCGTCTTTCGACACGAAGCCCGCGAAACCAATGGGGAAGCCGACATACAACAGCGGGATCCCCACACCGGTGATCGCCAGCGTGCCGATCATCATCATCCAGAAGGTCTTGGGGATCTTGTGGCGCAAGCCGCCATAGTTCCGCATGTCCTGTTCATGGTGCATCGCATGAATGACCGAGCCTGCGCCAAGAAACAGCATCGCCTTGAAGAAGGCATGTGTCAGCAGGTGGAACATCGCAACCGAATAGACGCCAAGGCCCGCCGCCACGAACATGTAGCCAAGCTGCGAACAGGTCGAATAGGCGATCACCCGCTTGATGTCGTTCTGCACCAGTCCCACGGTCGCGGCGAAGAACGCCGTCGCGGCGCCAAGGAAAACGATAAAGCTGGTCGTCGCATCGGCATATTCCATCAAGGGCGACATGCGGCAGACAAGGAAGACACCGGCGGTGACCATGGTGGCCGCGTGGATCAGCGCCGACACAGGCGTCGGGCCCTCCATCGCGTCGGGCAGCCAAGTGTGCAGGAAAAGCTGTGCCGATTTGCCCATCGCGCCGATGAACAAAAGGAAGGCGATCAGGTTCAGCGTATCCCACTCGCGCCATGCGAACTGGATGGTGTGATCCTGCAGATCGGGAATGGCGGCGAAGATATCCTCGAACCGGACCGAATCCGTCACCAGGTAGAGCGCGAAAATCCCCAGCGCAAAGCCGAAATCGCCCACGCGGTTGACCACGAAAGCCTTGATCGCGGCCGCCCCGGCGGATGGCTTGCGGTAGTAGAACCCGATCAGCAGATAAGAGGCGACGCCCACGCCCTCCCAGCCAAAGAACATCTGCACAAGGTTGTCCGCCGTCACCAGCATCAGCATGGCGAAGGTGAAGAACGACAGATACGCAAAGAACCGCGGGCGATAGCTTTCGCCTTCCTTGAAATTCTCGTCATGGGCCATGTAGCCGAAAGAATAAAGATGGACGAGCGCCGAAACAGTGGTGATCACGATCAGCATGATCGCGGTCAGGCGGTCCATGCGGATCGCCCAGTCGGTGGACAGCGTGCCGCTTTCGATCCAGCGCAGGATGTTGACGGTATAGGTCGCGTTCGGATGGGCGCCAGGGTCGAAGGTCAGGAAGATGACCCACGAAAAGAAGGCCGAGACGAACAACAGGCTGGTCGCCGTCCACTGCGCCGCGCTCTCGCCGATCAGCCGCCAGCCGAAACCGCAGATCAGCGCGCCAACAAGCGGGGCGAAAAGGATAATCGTTTCCATTCGTCTTAGCCCTTCATCACGTTGACGTCTTCAACGTCGATGGTTCCGCGGTTGCGGAAGAAACACACAAGGATCGCAAGGCCGATCGCGGCCTCGGCGGCGGCGACGGTCAGCACGAACAGCGTGAACACCTGCCCGACCAGATCGCCCAGATAGCTGGAGAAGGCGACAAGGTTGATGTTCACCGCCAGCAGCATCAACTCGATGCTCATCAACAGGATGATCACGTTCTTGCGGTTGAGGAACAATCCGAAGATGCCGATGACAAACAGGGCCGCCGCCACTGTGAGATAATGTTCAAGTCCGATCATACGTCCCGTTCCCTTTGGGGCTTGGCACCCCGGCTTCTTTCTTCTCTGGCGCGGGTCAGCCCGCCTCCAGCACAAATTCCGTCTTGTCGCCGCGCATGTCCGGATAGGCCGCTGCACAGGCGCATGTTTCTTCCGTCAGCGTGACGATCTCGATCGCGCGCGCGATGAACTCAAGGTCCGCCGCAATACGTTCGAAGGTCGCAAAGACGCGGGCGCCCGACTGGTGGCGGTCAAGGACCTTGACCACCTCGTCCGTGCGGTCAAACGCCGGCAGCCGCCCCATGTTTTCCTCGGCAGAGCGCAGCCGCAGCATCTCGCCCGGACCGCAGTCCACAAGGCTGAACCCCTTGAACGAGCCTTCCTGCGTCCACCAGTCCACCCACATCACACGCCCCTCACCCAGATCGCGGTGGCCGAATTCGCCCCCGTGGCTGGGGTGCGTGATCCGACGGCAGTC
The DNA here is from genome assembly GCF_036770585.1 of Yoonia sp. GTDB lineage: Bacteria > Pseudomonadota > Alphaproteobacteria > Rhodobacterales > Rhodobacteraceae > Yoonia. Next base: position 3,379 of record NZ_DAIPIW010000122.1, read on the forward strand.
GGACAGCGCAAGCGCCGCCCCTTCCGTGGCGATCAGCGCCAAGGCTGCGGATATGATGGCAAGACGGCGCATCGCGGGTTAAAGGCCCTGCCCCGGTTTCACGTCGCGCAATTCCATCGCCTTGGCGGGGTCGCGGTACATCTGCGCCAGCACGTTCTGGCGCTTGATATCGACGCGGTGGCGCAGGGTCAGGACAATCGCCCCGATCATCGCGACCAGCAGGATCAAACCGGCCAGCTGGAACAGCAGGAAATACTGGTCATAAAGCAGCATCCCCAGAGCGCGGGTATTGTCGAGATCACCGGCAGGTGCCGCGATCCGGTCCGGCGCGCCTTCGTCAAAGCCCCAGACACCGAATGCCAGCGCCAGTTGCATCAGGATGATCACCCCGATCAGCAGCGCGAGCGGCAGATATTTCGTCATCTCGGCCTTCAGCTCGGCGAAATCGACGTCCAGCATCATCACCACGAAGAGAAACAGCACCGCGACCGCCCCGACATAGACGATCACCAGCAGCATGGCGACGAATTCAGCCCCCAGCGTCACGAAAAGCCCGGCAGAAGACAGGAAGGCAAGGATCAGCCAAAGCACCGAATGCACGGGGTTCCGGCTGACGACCGTCATCAGGCCGCCCGCGACGGTCGTGA
>NZ_DAIPIW010000006.1:0-11168 GCF_036770585.1 Yoonia sp.
CCCGCGATATCGGCGCGCAGCATGTCGGGGCGGCGGCGGGACATCTCGTCTGCGGTGGCTTTGCTCAGTAGGTCGGAATTGCCGCCACGGATCAGGGCAAGCGGCAGGCCATCCAAGCTGTCGAACAGCGGCCAGAGGTCGGGGGCAGGCTGCGCGCCAGCCGCCAGCACCGCATCGCGCAAGCTGGGGTCATAGCGGATGACAAGGCCTCCGTCACTTTCGGCGTAGTGCGCCTTGACCTCTGCCAGCCAGCGCGACAGGGGCACGTCGGTGAAATGGGTCCATTTTTCCGCGAGAAAGGCTGCCGCCTCGGCATAGGTCTTCTGTGCGGGATTGCGCCCGATGTAGTCCTTGATCACATCCAGCCCGCGATCCTCGATCACCGGTCCGATATCGTTCAGCGCCACGCCCAGCAGCCGGTCCCTGGCCGTTGCCGCCAGCACCATGGCAATCAGCCCCCCGCGCGAAGTGCCGAGGATCGCCGCCTTGCCAAGCCCCAGATGATCCATCAGGGCCAGCACATCGGCAGCCTCTTGCGGGATCGTGTAGGTGGCGGGGCCGGTCCAGTCCGATTGCCCGCGTCCGCGATAATCGGGACGGATCAGGCGCACGGGCAGATGCGGGGCGACATGGTCGAAATCGGCGCCGTTGCGGGTCAGTCCCGCCAAGGCGATGACCGGCGGCCCTTCGCCTGCGTCGGTGTAGTAAAGCGACGCACCGTCGTTTGCGGTAAAGCGGGGCATCAGGTGATCTCCGGTATGGTCGTGAGGTCGGGCAGGATGTGCTGCGGGCGGGCATAGAGGTTATCGACCGGATCGCCCGCGCGGTTCACCCACGCGGTCTGAAAGCCGTAGCCTGCCGCCCCTGCCGCGTCCCAGCCGTTTGACGAGACGAAAAGCACCTCGCCCCGGGCGCATCCGAAGTGCACCTCTACCATGTCATAGACCTTGGCATGGGGCTTGAAGACGCCGACGCTTTCAACGCTGAGCAGGGCGTCCAACTGTTGCCCGATCCCCGCCGAGGCGACCGCCGCCGCCAGCATCGCAGGCGAGCCGTTCGACAGGATCGCGGTCTGCTTGCCCGCCGCTTTCAGCGCCGCCAGCATGGCGGGCACCTCGGGGTAGGCAGCAAGTTCCCGGTAGAGTTCCAAGAGCCGGGTGCGGGTCGCCGGATCGTCCAGCCCCTGCGCCGCCAGCGCCCAGTCTAGACCATCCTCGGTCACGGCCCAGAAATCGCAGTGCCGGTCTGCCACCGCGCGCAGCCATGTGTATTCCAGCTGCTTGCGCCGCCAGTCGAAGGCAAGTTTCGGCCAGATGTCGCGCAGGACCGCGTGTTCCGGCTCGGCTGCGGCGGCCTGCGCTGCGGCGTTGACATCGAACAAAGTGCCATAGGCATCAAAGACGTAGGTGGTGATCGGCATCGGGGTCCTCGCTTGCCCGTATCGTGTCACGGGGCCCGTGCGACGAAAAGGGGCAATCGGTTTGCATGTCGGGACATGGGCCCTTAGGCTTTGCCCTTTATGAAACGACACAGGAAAGCAGAGACGATGACACAAGCCAAAGCAGGCGATACCGTAAGCATCCACTACACCGGCACACTCGACAACGGCGACCAGTTCGACAGCTCGGCAGGACGTGACCCGCTGGAGTTCGTTGTTGGCTCGGGTCAGATCATTCCCGGCCTCGACGCCGCCATCCCCGGTATGGCGGTGGGTGACAAGAAGGACGTCAATGTGCCCGCTGCCCAAGCCTACGGCGAACATAACCCCGACAACCAGCAGGCCGTGCCGCGCGCCCAGATCCCCGCCGAGATTCCGGTCGAGATCGGCACGCAGTTGCAGATGCAGACCCCGCAGGGGCAGGTTATCCCCGTGACGGTGGCCGATGTGACCGAGGCAGAGGTGACCCTGGACGCCAATCACCCGCTGGCGGGGAAGGACCTGAACTTCGCCATCGAGCTGGTCGAGATCAAGGCGGCCTGATCGGCCAAACCAGACAGGATTGACCGGAGCGGGCGCGTCTAGCGCTTCCGCTTCGGCACCCGGCTCATGAAGTCGGGCGGGCGCTTGGCGACCCATGCAAAGAATTTCGCAAGCCGTGGGTGGGCGCGCAAGGCCTCGGGGCTGGGATAGTCGCGGGCGAGTTCGGCCTCGGACAATGTGGCGTGAATTTCTTTGTGACAGATGTGGTGGATCAGGATCGTCGGGCCGCCCTTGCCACCCTTCAGCTTGGGGATCAGATGATGCTGGCTCTGCGGCACGCCCGGCGGGATCGGGCGCAGGCAAAGCGGGCAGGTGGGATGATCGGACATCGCGTGATTGCTCGGCTTCCGATCAGAGCGTGATCCGCATCGAAAACATCATCGGGTCGGCTTTCGCAAGTTCGGTCGGGGCTGGATCCGGCCCGAAACCAAGGCTTTCGTAAAGCGGGATTGCCTCTACGTGGTGTTTCGCGCCTTCAAGTCGCATCTCTTGAAACCCCAGAAGGCGAGCCTGCGCCATAATCGCCTCGCCCAGCTTGCGCCCTAGGCCAAGACCGCGTGCGGCACTCCGCACATACATGCGGTTCAATTCACAAAGCCGCCCTTCAAGTCCCTAACCTTTATCGGTCAACATGACGATGCCCTGCGCGATGCCATCGACACGCGCGATCAGTGCCTCGCCGACAGGAGGGCCGAAGGTCTCTAGAAACCGCTCAAGCTGGCCTGCCACATCCTGTGTTTTTATATACTTGCGGATCATCGGGATCTGGTCGGGATAGCGTTCGAAGAAGACATCGAACAGTTCCATCACCATGGCCTTTGCCTCGGCAATATCCTCATCCGAGCGGATTGCGTTGATCTGAATATCTCTCATGCCGCGCAACACCTCAGATGGCTCACCCACAGTCTTTGGGCCAGTATACCATGAGCAGCCAAGTATAGCGCATCATTTCGTCGTCGTGATGGAGATCGGCGCCCCATGCGCATCGGGCGCTTATGTCCTGACAAGCCGCAAAGTCACCGCCCTCAGAAAGCCGAACAGGTTCATCGCACCGGGCGGGGTCGGCCTAGCTGATATTCTCGATCTGCGGCATCCCCAGAACGTGGTAGCCGCCATCGACGTGGATGATCTCGCCGGTGGTAAAGGCCCCTGCGTCTGACGCCAGATAGACCGCCGTGCCACCAACCGCCTCGAGTGTCGCGTTCGACCGCAGCGGTGCGTTCTGGTCGGCGTGCTTGTAGGTGCGGCGTGCGCCTGTGATCGCGGCACCGGCCAGCGTTTTCATCGGGCCGGGGCTGATCGCGTTCACGCGGATGCCTTGCGGGCCCAGATCATTGGCCAGATAGCGCGTTGCGGATTCAAGCGCGGCCTTGGCGACGCCCATCACGTTGTAGAAGGGCACCACCTGATTGGACCCCTGGAAGGTGATCGTGATCAGGCTGCCGCCCTCGGGCATCAGCTCTGCCGCGCGACGGCCCACGTCGATGAAGGAATAGCACGAGATCGCGAGCGAGTTCTTGAAGTTCGCCCGTGTCGTATGGATGAACCGCCCGCCCAGTTCCGCCTTGTCGGAATAGGCGATGGCATGGACGACAAAATCCAAGGTGCCCCATTTTTCCTTGAGCAGGGCAAAGGCCGCATCCATGCTGTCGTCGTTGTTCACGTCCACATCGACCATGATGTCCGACCCGACCGACTGCGCCAGCGGTTCCAGCCGCTTGCCGAATGCCTCGCCCTGATAGGTGAAAGCCAGTTCCGCGCCCGCCTCGGCCATCGCCTTGGCGATGCCCCACGCGATGGACCGTTCGTTCGCGACGCCCATGATCAGACCGCGTTTGCCGTGCATCGAGATCGTCATTTTATCAGTCCCGCAATTTGGACAGCAGCATCGACCCGTTCGTGCCACCGAAACCGAATGAATTGGTCATCACTGTATCAAGCCCCGCGTTCTCGACCAAGCTGGTTGCGATCTCGGCCGCGTGCAGCGCAGGGTCAAGGGTCTCGACGTTGATTGAGGGCGCGATGAAATCCTGGTCCAGCATCAGCAGGCAATAGACTGCTTCCTGCGCGCCGGTGGCCCCCTGGCTGTGGCCGGTCATGGATTTGGTCGAGCTGATCGGCGGCGTGGACCCTTCGCCGAAGACGCGGCGCACGGCCTGCACCTCGCCCACGTCACCGACGGGTGTCGAGGTGCCGTGCGCGTTGATGTAGCTGACGCTGCGGCCTGCGGGCAGGGTCTTCAGCGCGCCGCGCATCGCCCGTTCACCGCCTTCACCGGATGGGGCGACCATATCGGCCCCGTCAGAGGTGGCAGAGAAGCCTGTGACCTCGGCGTAGATCTTCGCACCGCGCGCCTGCGCGCTTTCGAGGCTTTCCAGCACCACCATCGCGCCGCCGCCTGCGATCACGAAACCATCGCGGTCGGCGTCAAAGGCGCGGCTTGCGCGGCTTGGGGTGTCGTTGAATTTCGACGACATCGCCCCCATCGCATCGAAGAGGCAGGACAGGGTCCAGTCCAACTCCTCGCCACCGCCTGCGAACATGATGTCCTGCGTGCCAAGGGCGATCTGTTGCGCGGCCATGCCGATGCAGTGCAACGAGGTGGAACAGGCCGAGGTGATCGAGAAATTCATCCCCTTGATCTGATAGGCCGTGGCAAGGTTCGCGCTGACGGTCGAGGACATGCATTTGGGCACCGCGAAAGGCCCGATCCGCTTGGTGGCGCCCGTGTCGCGCACGACATTGTGCGCGGCCAGCATGGCAGAGGTGGACGGCCCGCCGGACCCTGCAATCAGACCCGTCATCGGGTTGACGACCTGTCCTTCGGTCAGGCCCGCATCGGCGATGGCCTGCCCCATGGCGATATGGGCATAGGCGGCACCCGGTCCCATGAAGCGCAGGGTGCGCTTGTCCACATGCTCGGTGATGTCGATCTTGAGCGTGCCGGCGATTTGGCTGCGGAAGCCGTGCGCGGCCATCTCGGGCGATGCCTCGATACCGGACCTTCCCGCTTTCAATGCGGCCGTGACCTCTTCGGCGTTGTTGCCGATAGGCGATACGATCCCGAGACCTGTGACGACGACACGGCGCATGGGCACCCTCCCTGATACTTGCTTTGTTGGCTTAGCTTTCGCTCAGCGCGACCTTCATGTCCGTCACCTGATAGATGACCTCGCCGTCGGCCTCAACAATCCCGTTCGCCACACCCATGGTCAGGCGGCGGGTCTGGATCGCCTTGGTGAAATCGACCTTGTAGGTCAGCATCTTGCGGTCGGGGCGGACCATGCCGGTCAGCTTGACCTCGCCCACGCCCAGCGCATAGCCGCGCCCCTGCCAGCCGCGCCAGCCGAGGTTGAAGCCGGTCAACTGCCACAGGCCGTCAAGGCCAAGGCATCCGGGCATGATCGGGTTGCCGGGAAAGTGGCAGTCGAAGAACCACAGGTCGGGCGTGATATCGAATTCCGCCACCACATGACCCTTGCCATGCGCGCCGCCATCGCCTGAAATATCCGTGATCCGGTCCATCATCAGCATCGGCGGGGCAGGCAGCTGCGCGTTGCCGGGGCCGAAAAGCTCGCCACGGGCGCATTTCAGCAGGTCGTCTTTGTCAAAACTGGTGGGGAAATCCGCCATGTACTCTGGTCTCGATCTTGTTGGCTGCGTCCACAGACGTCTATCATTGTGGTGTTTGGAAGGGCAAGCCAGCAGTTTTCCGAGTGTTTTTGTTTGAATATTTGCGCAATCTGACCATATATTGCGAAGAGTTATCAAAAAGAGCATCCGATGTCCGACCTTGCAATCGAGCGAAGCGCCAAATGGCTGTCCAGCGCAGGACTGCGTCCGACGCGCCAAAGGATGACGCTTGCCAGCCTGCTTGTGGGTGACGGGCAGGACCGCCATGTCACCGCCGAAAGCCTGTTCGAGGCGGCGTCCAACGCCGACGAAAAGGTCTCGCTGGCCACGGTCTACAATACGCTCAAGGCGTTTTGCGAGGCGGGGCTGATGCGCGAGATTACGGTGGATGGCACGAAAAGCTACTTCGACACCAATATGACCGACCATCCGCATTTCTTCTGGGAAGACACCGCCACGCTGACCGATGCCTCGGCCGAGAAGATGGAAATCAAGAATCTGCCCGATGCGCCCGAAGGGGCCGAGATCGCCTCGGTCGATGTGGTGATCCGCCTGCGCCGCAAGTAGCGGCGCAACACTTCATTAACCAATCTGCGGGATGGTGGCGGTATGATCCAGCCAGCGTCCCTCTTTGTGCCGGGCGGCACGTATTTCTTCACTCTGCGTCTGCAGGACGCGCGGGCCGATTTGCTGGTGCGCCATGTCGATGTCTTGCGCGACGCCACGCGTCTCTGCCGCAAGCGCTGGCCGTTCGCGATCGCGGCGGCGGTGATCTTGCCGAACCAGTTGCACATGATCTGGACCCTGCCGATGGGTGACGCCGATATCGGCAAACGCTGGCGGCTGATCAAGACGGGGTTCTCGCGCCACGTGCCCGCGCCTGCCTACCTGCCGCCCAGCCTTGTGCAGCGCGGCGACAAGGGCATCTGGCAGCGCGGCTTTTGGGAGCATCTGATCACCGATCAGGATGATTTCGACCGCCACGCCCATGTGATCCGGTCCGCCCCCGTGCAGGCGGGGCTGGTGACGCGGGCCAGCGACTGGCCCTATTCATCGCTGCATCACAATCTGCGCCGCGGTGCTAGAACCACTGCCCCGGTTCCATCAGCCCCAGATCCAGTAGCTGGGTCGAGGTCCAGTCGAACCGCTCTGACTGCGGCCAGTGGAAAAGGCTGATCGCATCGCGGCTGCCGGGGTTGCGGCGCAGCGCCTTGGCGGTGCGGAAGGACGGCACGGCGACGGTCAGGTTGTTGTGCCAGGGACAGGCGTAGGTGTTGTATTCGGGGAGGCTCCAGCTTTTGTCGGCCAGCATCTGCAGCCCGGCCCGCGCGCGCACGAAAGAGACGCGGTCGGTGCGCTGCCTGTCTTTGGGAATATGCTCTTCGAACCGCCAGCGCAGACCGCCCGCGATTTCAAGCTGACGTTCCAGCGGTTCACCGCCCGCATCCTTCAGGGCCAGTGCATAGTAGCCTGATTTGTCGAAATAGGCGTCCGTGCGGTCGACCCCGTTCGGGCGGGCGGTCAGGTCGCGCGCATAGAGGTCGATGACATAGCCCATCACACTGTCGCGCCGCTCTTCCGACATGAAGGACAGCATCTCGCCCACGCTGCGCGTCTCGCAAAAGGGGTAGTGCAGGTATTCGGCATTGTAGCAGTAGAAAAGCCAGACCCCCGGCAGCGCCTTGATCGTGCCGTTCAGCATCCTCTGCAAGGCTTGATCACTACTGGTGTCATGGTCCACGCGGATCACATCCGTCGCTTCGGTGGTGAACGGCAATTCCGGCGGGGCAAAGGCGATGATCTGTGCGAAACCGAAGCGGCGCAGGTGGGCGAAGGTGCTTGCGACCTCGACGTCATCCTCGACCATCACCAGCGCCAAGGGCCCTTTCTTCAGACGCTTCGGGGCATCAGAGAGGAAGGCGGCGAGATCGGGATAATGCATGCGCGGGCGTGTCCTGTCGGCGGTCCGGCGCAAAATCGGGGAAATCGCACCGCATTGCAAGGTGTCCCCCGAGCCGTTAGAAGACCGCGATCACCCAACCACAAAAAGCGATCCGATGTCCGCGCCGAAGAAGCTTTATATCAAGACCTATGGCTGTCAGATGAACGTCTACGACAGCGAACGCATGGCCGAGGCGCTGGGCGGCAAGGGCTATGTCGAAACGCAAAGTCCCGACGATGCGGACATGATCCTGCTGAACACCTGCCACATCCGCGAAAAGGCCGCCGAAAAGGTCTATTCCGAACTGGGCCGCTACAAGCACCTGAAGGCGGAGAAGCCCGACCTCAAGATCGGGGTGGCGGGCTGTGTCGCGCAGGCCGAGGGCGAGGAAATCATGCGCCGCCAGCCGATGGTCGATCTGGTGGTCGGCCCGCAAAGCTATCACCGCCTGCCCGCCATGGAAGAGGCTGTGCGCGGGGGGGGCAAGGCGCTCGACACCGATTTCCCCGAGGACGACAAGTTCGAGACGCTCAGGAAACGCGCCAAGGCCAAGCGCGGACCGACCGCCTTTCTGACGGTGCAGGAAGGCTGCGACAAATTCTGTGCCTTCTGCGTGGTCCCCTATACGCGCGGGGCCGAGGTGTCGCGCCCCGCCGATCGTGTGATCCGCGAGGCGCAGGAACTGGTCGAGGCAGGCGTGAAAGAGATCACCCTGCTGGGCCAGAACGTGAATGCCTATCACGGGCACGATCAGGGGCTGGCGGGGCTGATCTGGGAGCTCAACAAGATCGACGGGCTGGAACGCATCCGCTTCACCACCTCGCACCCCAACGACATGGATGACGCGCTGATCGCGGCCCATGGCACCTGTGACAAGCTGATGCCCTATCTGCATCTGCCGGTGCAGTCCGGGTCTGACCGGATCCTCAAGGCGATGAACCGCAAGCATACCGCCGAAAGCTATATCCGCCTGATCGAACGCATCCGCGCAGCACGGCCCGATCTTTTGCTTTCGGGCGACTTCATCGTGGGCTTCCCCGGCGAGACCGAGGATGATTTCGACGAGACGCTGGCCCTGATCCGCGAGGTCCACTATGGGCAGGCCTATTCGTTCAAATACTCGACCCGTCCGGGCACGCCTGCGGCCGAAAAGCCGCAACTGCCCGAGGACGTGATGAACGACCGTTTGCAGCGCTTGCAGGCGCTGTTGCGGGACCAACAGCAGGCGACGCAGGCGGCGATGGTCGGGCGCGAGGTGAAGGTGCTGTTCGAGAAGGCGGGCCGCGAGGCGGGCCAGATGATCGGCAAATCGGAATACCTGCACGCGGTCTATGCGCAGGCTCCGGCGGATGTCCTTGGACAGGTCCGCACCCTGCGCGTGATCGAGGACAGCCCCAATTCGCTGAAAGGCCAGTTGCTGTAGGGGCGTCGTGAACGGTTGGTCAGGTCGATTGGCCGTGCTGGCTCAGCTTGCCACAAGAAGGCCGGCCAGCCAGTGACCGATCGCCAGCAGATGCGAGACGAAAGCACCGTTCAGCGCCAGAACGCCAAGGGGTATCGCCGCAAGAACACCCCAAGACACGTAGAAGATGACATGGCGCAGTCCGAGCAGGATCCCGGCCCCCAGGGCGATCTCGCCGCGTGATTTTGCATGATCCAACTTCACCGCCGCAACGTCATCGACACACCGCGCGACGGAACCGGCCAAAAGAGGCGCGACGATCCCTGCAAAATGCGCCCAGGTCCAGAATGTGGTCGTCAGCACCATGAGGGTCAGCCACATCCCCTCGCCCCAGGGATCGGACTTGCCGATCTGCAGGAACGCTAGCCCGCCCGTCCGGACATCCAGAAAGCTGGAAAGCGCCACAAGGGAAACACCGATTGCGGCGGTTGACAGAACAACGAGACCGACAGCGATAACAAGGTCGGCGACCCCCAGAAGTATGATCGTGGGCATCCCGGTTTGCCCTTTGATGACCCTCTGCCCGATCATTTGACTGACACCCAGCGACACGGCATCCAGCGCGGCGTTCACAAGCGGCAAGGTCAACCAGACAACGGCGAAGATCCCCAATGTTTTTGCATCGATCGCGCCGAAGGCATCACCTGACACGATCGCGCCGAGCAAAAGCAGACTGCCGCTCGCGAGGCCTGCGGCGGCACCGGCCAGTCGGCCGCCCTCGGATTGCGGGACCATCGACCGCACCATGCTGCTGGCCCAACCCGCAATCGATCCCACAACGCAACCGACAATGATGCCGTTCAGCAAGGCCAGCGTCAAAAGTGGCGCGCCGCTGTCGCGAAACGAGGCAATCAAATGCGTAAGCAGCCCCGAGACCAGTCCCCCGGCCATCCCCACGAAAAGCGCCGTCAAGGGGCTGAACGTCGAGACGGCCGCGAAACAAGGCAGTGCGAAGATGACGGCAACAGCCATGGGATCGAGGCCGAAATAGGTGGCGAACCCACAGCAGATCCCCGAAATGACGGCAGCCGCCCCCAAACGCCCCGCTTTCTCGCCCGTGGGCATCGGTCGTCGGCCGAAAGGTGCCAGGATACGCCAGCTTGTCAGCCAGCTTGCCCCGACAAAGACGATGCAAATCGCGGCGATCAGGTTCTCCAGACGGGACCCGCTCCAACCGGCCGCGTTGAACAATCCGACAGACCCGACCGAGATGTCGCTCGCTGTATAGCTGAACAGCGCCGTCGCGACGACATAATAGAGGCTGAGGGCATAGCAGAACAAAAAGCTCTGATATCCCAGAGGCGGTCCGGTCAGACGCCCAAGCCCGGCAAGAACGCGGCCCAGTTGTTCGCGGTAGCGCGCCGACACGGACTGGCCGACCACGCCTTGCAGGTGCAGGTTGATCACCTCGACGACGATGCGGCGGTCGGGCACCCGGTTGGTGCCGTCCTCAAGCGCTTGCAACCGCTGTGCGATCCTGTGCTCGCCTGCGATTTCGGGCCAATGCATGAACACCGGAATCTCGTCGCGGGAAATGCCCAAGGCCGCACAAAGACGCTGCGCTGTGTTCGGCGTGATCTTCGACAGCCGGTTGTTTTCGACAGCAGAAACAAAGGACTTGCGGTCGGGGTTGCCCAGCGCGGTTGCCGCGAGGGCTTCCTGGCTCATGCCCATGGCGCGGCGCCGCTCTTTGACGAGCCTGCCGAATGTGTCCGCGTCCAGAGGGGTGCTGTCTGTTTCCATCATGCGGGCAGAGTCCATGCGACCGTGATGGATATTGTTAGGGGATTGCTGCGCTGTTTGCCAAGTGCTTGTCGCCATGGCCCGGGTTACGGGCCGGTCATCGCCCTGTCAGCCATCGTGGCGGCTTCCGTGTCCGAAAGAAGCGCGTGACCTTGCCATCGCCTGATCAATGCTCTGGCTACCTTGAAAAACATGATGTGATTCAAGCTGGTTACTTTCTCGGTCACCTTTTTGTCACGGCGCGACCGGCTGCCGAAGGTGAAGCTGAGAGGGTGCTTGTTCGACCGGTCAGGGGAAGCGGCACGGGATTATTGGCAAATGCGGTCCGTACCCAGGTCCGATTGGCGGAAGATCGCCCGAGAAAGGATTTTGACAATGCGTATTCTGATTTCGACCGCCCTGGTGGG
>NZ_DAIPIW010000006.1:11268-64613 GCF_036770585.1 Yoonia sp.
TCGCCCGAGAAAGGATTTTGACAATGCGTATTCTGATTTCGACCGCCCTGGTGGGGACACTTCTTGCGGCCTGCGGCAGTTCCGGCGGCAGTTCCGGTGAACCGGTTCCGACGACCGTGTCGCGGAATACGCCGGCTGTGAGTTGGGGGTGTACCGACGACTTTTGCGGTATCTCCTACACTGAAGGGGTGCTGGAACTTGCCGATCTTCCGAAAGATGCTGATCTTGCTTACGGCGCATTCGAAGGTGCCGGAAGCAGCAGCGGTGAGATGCTGTTCGCGGTCGAAAGATTGGCATTGGGCCCGGGCTACAGCAGCACTGTCTCTGTCGCATTGATCCGCGACGAGTTTGGCGGAACGGGCGTCTTGTACGGCCGTGATTTCCTGTCAGAGCTACCCGCAGGCGATACTGGCTATTCTGGCGACTATGTCGGTCTGGTCACCAATGCCGCCAACGACAACGTCATTTACGTCATCAACGGGGACGCATCACTTTCTTTCGATTTCGGTATCAGCAGCGTTCTGGGGGCTGTCGGCAATCGTACCGTCCTTGGCCCGAGCGGTGATGCGGCTATCGGGGTGACCGCCGGAGACGTCCTGATGATCGGTACAGTGAACTCACAAGGGCTGTTCTCGGGGGTAACTGAGGGTGGCGACATCAGTGCGATGTCTGTCACCGATGCCCAGGACGGCACATTCGACGGCCTGATCGCGGGTCCGGACGGCTTCTGGGTCGTGGGAGGCTTGGATTTCGTGCACAGCCGGACAGGGGACGACTACCTCGAGACAGGTGCTTTCTACCTTGAAGACTGAACCATGCCTTGTTTCTGGCGGTTCACATTCACGGTCTGGCAATTTCGGCGAGCAGGATATCCCTCACGCCCAGCGGTGCCACCGGTCAGGATGCCCTCACGCCGCGGCCAAAGCGCTTCCAAAAACCCATTGATGCCTGAGAAAGGATTTTGACAATGCGTATTCTGATTTCGACCGCCCTGGTGGGAACGCTTCTTGCCGCCTGTAGCATTTCCGGCGGGTCGTCTGGTGAACCGGTTCCGACGACCGTGTCGCGGAACACACCGGCTGTCGGCTGGGGTTGCGTCGGCGACTTTTGCGGCATTTCCTATGAACTTGGGGGGGCGAACCTCGCCAACCTGCCGAAAAACGGCAATCTTGACTATGGCCAGTTCGGTGGCGCCGGAAGCAGTAGCGGCGAAATGCTGTTCGCATCCGAAACACTGGATTCTACGGTCGCCCTGATCCGTGACGACATGGAGGGAACGGGCGTTATTTACAGCCGGCTCGACCGAACGGTGTTGCCTTTGGGTGAGGTCTACTATTCCGGCGATTATGTCGGCCTTGTCACGAACACCGGCAACGGAAATGTCGTCTTTATCATCAACGGGGCCGCCGCCCTCGATGTCGATTTTGCAGGCGGCGATGTCTATGGGGGGATCAGCGGCCGAACCGTCCTCGGACCGACCGGCGACGCGGCCATCGGTGTGACGTCCGACGACGTGGTCTTTTGGGGACCGATCAACAGTCAGGGGCTGTTCTCTGGCGTGACCTCGGGGGGCGACATCAATGCGCTGTCCGTCACCGATGCCCAAGCGGGGACTTTCGACGGCCTGATTGCCGGCCTGACCGGTGATGAGGTGGTGGGTGGACTGGATTTCGTGCATAGCCGGACGGGGGACGACTATCTCGAGACGGGCGCATTCTTCCTGCAGGACTGACCGGGGCTGCGTTTCTGATCGAAGCAGGTCACGGTTCCGCAATCTTGGCGATTGTTGCATGACTTCACTTGCGCCCAGCGGTGCAAGCGGCCACCATGCTTGCATATCGACTCAAAGGAGAGCTGCTTGGCCACCAGTGCCCTGACCCCGCCCGCCGAAGCTATCTCAGAATCCATGCTGGATTTTCCCGATAACTTCCTTCTCATCGATCTTTGCGGGGAATATGACCGCAACCTTACCACAATCGAGAACGCCCTTGGCGTGCAGATCATCCGGCGCGGCAACCATCTTGCCGTGCATGGCGAGACCGAGGCGCGCAAGGATGCCGAAAATGTGCTGCGCGCGCTCTATCACCGGCTAGAGGCCGGGCGGTCGCTCGAAGCAGGAGATCTCGACCGTGAATTGCGGATGGGGGTAGAGCCTGCGGATGGCGGCGCGCGTGACGGCGACCAGATCGAGTTGTTCAAGGGCGAGACTGCGCGGGTCGAGATCAAGACCCGCAAAAAGCTGATCGAGCCGCGCACGGATGCGCAGAAGGCCTATGTGAAGGCACTGTTCGATAACGAACTGGCCTTCGGCATCGGGCCTGCGGGCACCGGCAAGACCTATCTGGCCGTGGCCGTCGGCGTGAACATGCTGATCAGCGGCCATGTCGACAAGATCATCCTGTCGCGCCCTGCGGTCGAGGCGGGCGAAAAGCTCGGCTATCTGCCGGGCGACATGAAGGACAAGGTCGATCCTTACATGCAGCCGCTTTATGACGCGCTGAACGATTTTCTGCCGGGCAAGCAGTCGGCCAAGATGATCGAGGAAAAGGTGATCGAGATCGCGCCGCTTGCTTTCATGCGCGGGCGGACGCTGGCGAATGCCTTTGTCGTGCTGGACGAGGCGCAGAATGCCACCACGATGCAGATGAAGATGTTCCTGACCCGTCTGGGCGAAGGCTCGCGCATGGTGATCACCGGCGACCGGACCCAGATCGACCTGCCGCGCGGGGTGGCCTCGGGCCTGTCGGATGCCGAACGCCTGCTGCAGGGCATCCCCAAGATCAGCTTCAACTATTTCACCTCGAAAGATGTGGTGCGGCATCCGCTGGTGGCGGCGATCATCGAAGCCTATGAGAAAGATGCCGAAAGCTGACGCGGCCCGCCGATGACCGTCGATTGCATCATCGAGGACGACCGCTGGGGCGATATCGACGCACTGGCGGACATCGCGACACATGCGGTGCTTGACCGGTTGGGGCTGGAACCGTCGGTCTTCGAGATCAGCCTTCTGGCCTGCGATGACGCGCGCATCGCCGCGCTGAACGCCGACTTTCGCGACAAGCCGCAGCCGACCAATGTGCTCAGCTGGCCCTCGGACGAGCGCGGCGCGGTGGTGGACGGGGAAATGCCGATGCCCCCGCAGATCGGCCCCGATACCGAATTGGGCGACATCGCCATCGCCTTTGACACCTGCGCGCGCGAGGCGGCCGCCGCGGCCAAGCCACTGCGCGACCATACCATCCATCTTCTGGTCCATGGCACGCTGCATCTTCTGGGTTTCGATCATCAGCGTGACGGGGATGCCGCACTCATGGAAGGATTGGAGACAGAAATCCTTGGCAAACTGGGTATTGCTGACCCATATAAGGATTAGGCGGCAAGGACCGCGGTTGATTTGAAGGGCATCAATGGGCGACAACGGCGTGGGTCCCTCTAGCGCAGCGCATGGCGCGCATGAGGAGACGACAGAACCATCACCGGGATTGTGGTCCCGGCTGCGACAGGCGATCGTCCTGCCGAAAGCCGACCAGAGGACAGCGCCGCATCCAGATGACAAGCCACGCGCGGCCGGTTCGGTGCTCGGGATGCTCAACCTGCGGCGGATGCGCGTCGAGGATGTATCGGTCCCAAAGCCCGATATCGTGGCGGTGCCTGTCACCATCGACAAGGAAGAACTGGTCGAGGTGTTCCGGACCAGCGGCCTGACCCGCGTGCCGGTCTATGATGGCACGCTGGATACGCCGCTGGGGGTCGCCAATCTCAAGGATTTCGCGCTCAAGCACGGCTTCAACGGCAACTCGCCGCTTGATCTGCGCGCGATGGTGCGCCCGCTGATCTTCGTGCCCCCGTCCATGCCGCTGGGCGTCCTGCTGCAAAAGATGCAGGCCGAGCGGATCCACATGGCCCTTGTCATCGACGAATACGGCGGGACCGACGGGCTGGTCACGATCGAGGATGTCATCGAACAGGTCGTGGGCGAGATCGAGGATGAACACGACATCGAAGAGGCCAAGTCCTGGGTCATGGAAAAGCCGGGCTGTTATCTGGCGCAGGCGCGCACGGATCTCGAGGATTTCGAGGCCGAGATCGGCATGGCGCTGACAGATCACGATGAAATCGATGAGGAAGAGATCGACACGCTGGGCGGTCTTGTCACGATGCTGGCGGGCCACCTGCCCGCGCGGGGCGAGGTGATCGTGCATCCCGACGGCCCCGAGTTCGAGGTGGTCGATGCCGACCCCCGCCGGATCAAGCGCCTGCGGGTGCGGATTGCCGCCAGACAGAATGGCTGACATCGTCGCTTGGTTTGCGGGCCAGCGTGGGCGGGTCCGGTTTGCCGTGCTGGCCGCCTTGGGTGTTGTGGCGGGCCTGGGGCAGGCGCCCCTTGATCTATGGCCGGTGACATTGATCGCCCTGGCCTTCGTGCTGGTCCTGTCGGACGGTTTCGGCGCGCCGCGCAAGGCGGGTGCGGCGCTGTGGGTTTTCGGGATCGGCTACTTCGGGTTCTCGCTGCGCTGGATCGTCGAGCCGTTTCTGGTCGACATCGCCCGCCACGGCTGGATGGCGCCCTTCGCGCTGGTTCTGATGGCGGCTGGCGCGGGGCTTTTCTGGGCGCTGGCAGGATGGGTGACGGCGCGCTTGCGGCTGGGGCGCTGGGGCCTTGCGATGACGCTGACCGGGGTCGAAGTCCTGCGGTCGCTGATCCTGACCGGCTTTCCATGGGCGCTGCTGGGGCATGTCTGGATCGAAACATCGGTCGCGCAACTGGCCGCTTTCGGCGGTCCGCATCTGCTGACACTGGTGACAGTCGTCGCCGCACTGGCCCTGGCGGGGCTTTTCGCGCGAGGATGGCGGATCGTCTCTGGCGTGGGGCTTGCGGGACTGGCCGTCGCAGCCTTGACCCTCGCCCCGCCGCAGAATCCCGGCGACATCGACGGCCCCATCGTCCGCATGGTGCAGCCCAATGCGCCGCAGGCGCAGAAATGGGATCCGGCCTATCGCGATCTGTTCCTGAACCGGTCCGTGCGGCTGACCGCCGAAGGGGATGTGCCCGATCTGGTGGTCTGGCCCGAGACATCGGTGCCCTATCTGCTCAATTTCGTGGAAGACGATCTGTCCCTTCTCGCGGATGCCGCGCGCGGCGCGCCGCTGGTCTTCGGCATCCAGCGGTTCGACGACGACCGGAACATCTTCAACAGTCTGGTGCTGATGGAAGCAGGGGCAAAGATCACCGCCATCTACGACAAGCGCCATCTGGTGCCCTTCGGCGAGTATTTTCCCGGCGCAGGGCTGCTGGGCAATGTCGGCATGGCGGGATTGGTGGGCAGCGGCTTCACCCCCGGCACGGCCCCTGCGTTGATCGACATTCCGGGCATCGGATCAGCGATCCCGCTGATCTGCTACGAAGGCATTTTCGCCGAAGAGATCGTCGCCGACATCTCGCACCGCCGGCTGCTCTTGCTGATCACCAATGACGCATGGTTCGGCAAGGCGGCGGGGCCCTTGCAGCATCTGGCTCAGGCGCGGCTGCGTGCCATCGAACAGGGGCTGCCGATGGTCCGTGTCGCCAATACCGGTGTCAGCGCGATGATCGACCCCTATGGCCGGATCACTGCGTCGTTGCCGCTGGGTGTGGACGGCGCTTTGGATGCACCCCTGCCGCCTGCCTTGGCGCCGACACTTTATGCGCATTTCGGCGATGGTCCCGTGATCACCGTGCTGATCCTTTTGCTGGGCGCTGGATTTCTGCGCCGAAAACGGGATAGCGATTGACCTTTCAGGGTCACCCCCATATGGCAAAAGGCACCCTGCCGCCACAACGGCTTCCTGACGTGGCGGCGTAACTTTCATCGGAGCACTTCATCAACATGGCACGGCAAGACTATATCTTCACCTCGGAATCCGTCTCCGAGGGGCATCCCGACAAGGTATGCGACCGCATCTCTGACGCAGTTCTGGACGCTTTCCTGAGCGAGGAACCCGAGGCGCGCGTCGCCTGTGAAACCTTTGCCACGACGAACCGTGTCGTGATCGGGGGCGAGGTCGGATTGTCCGATCAGGACAAGCTGAAGGACTATGTGGCGCGGGTCGAGGATATCGCACGCAACTGCATCAGGGACATCGGCTACGAGCAGGACAAATTCCACCACGCGACCTGCGAGATCACCAACCTGCTGCATGAACAATCCGCGCATATCGCCAAAGGTGTGAATGCCGCCAAGGACAAGGACGAAGGGGCGGGCGATCAGGGGATCATGTTCGGTTACGCCACCACCGAAACCGAGGCGCTGATGCCCGCGCCCATCCAATATGCCCATGCCATCCTGCGCCGTCTGGCCGAGGTCCGCAAATCCGGTGCCGAGCCGACCCTGCGCCCCGACGCGAAAAGCCAGATCTCGCTGCGCTATGCAGGCGGCAAACCGGTCGAGGTGACTTCCATCGTGCTGTCCACCCAGCATGCGGATGAAGGCCAGACCAGCGCGGATATCCGCGCCATCGTCGAACCCTACATCCGCGAGGTCCTGCCCGAAGGGTTCATCACCGACGCGACGGAATGGTGGGTGAACCCCACAGGCACCTTCGTGATCGGTGGCCCTGACGGGGACGCAGGGCTGACGGGGCGCAAGATCATCGTCGATACCTACGGCGGTGCCGCACCGCATGGTGGTGGTGCGTTTTCTGGCAAGGATCCGACCAAGGTCGATCGCTCGGCTGCCTATGCCGCGCGCTATCTGGCCAAGAACGTCGTGGCCGCAGGCATGGCGGAACGCTGCACCATCCAGCTGTCCTATGCCATCGGCGTGGCCAGACCGCTGTCGATCTACGCCGACACCCATGGCACCGGCGAGGTCGATCCGGCGGCGATCGAAAGGGCCGTCGCCCGCGTTATGGACCTGACCCCGCGCGGCATCCGCCAGCATCTGCAACTGAACCGCCCGATCTACCAGCGCACCGCCGCCTACGGCCACTTTGGCCGTGCGCCCGAGGCCGACGGCGGCTTTTCTTGGGAAAAGACCGATCTGGCCGACGCCCTGGCGAAGGCCGTCTGACAAGGCGGGGCGCTGTGGACGGCGCCCCTTGCCCTTGGTAAAGCCCCGCGCATGAGCAAGACCAACCACCCATCGGGCGCGCCATGGCGCAATTTCTATGGCCGCTTTCGCGGCAAGACGATCCGTGCCAGCCAGCAGGAATACCTCGACAGCGATCTCGCGGCCTTGTCGCCGGGACCGGTCGGCTGGGATGTGAACCCCGACCGCAACCCTCTGGACCTTGACGGCCCTTTTGGCGGCAAGCCGGTCTGGCTGGAAATCGGTTTCGGCGGGGGCGAGCATCTGGTGCATATGGCGAAGACCTATCCCGACATCGGGCTGATCGGCTGCGAGCCTTTCATCAACGGGGTCGCGATGCTCTTGGGCAAGATCCGGCAGGCCGGGGTCGCCAATCTGGCGGTCCATCCCGGCGATGCGCGCGATCTCTTCGATGTGCTGCCGGCGCAGAGTATCTCCAAGGTGTTTCTCAATTATCCCGACCCCTGGCCCAAGAAGCGCCATCACCGCCGCCGCTTCGTGACGCCCGAGCATCTGGAGCCGCTGCATCGCGTGATGCAGGCGGGCGCGGAACTGCGGGTGGCGACCGACATTCCCGACTATGTCCGCCAGACGCTGGAACAGGTGCCGCGGCATGGCTTTGCATGGTTGGCTGAAACCCCGCGTGACTGGCGTGCGCCTTGGGGCGACTGGATGTCGACACGCTATGAGCAAAAGGCCCTGCGCGAGGGGCGCACCCCCCATTATCTGACCTTCCGCCGGTTGTGAGACCTGATGCCTCCGGCGGGAGTATTTTGCGCAAAGCGAGGCCGGGGAATGGACCCTTGTGAGCGGCTGCGCTAAGAGGCGGGCAAGCAACGAAGGAAGCCCCCCATGTCCGGCCACGGCACCCCGATCCCGATGACATCCCGCCCTTGCGGTCCGCTGAGGGGCACGGCCCATGTGCCGGGTGACAAGTCGATTTCGCACAGGGCGCTGATCCTTGGCGCCATGGCGGTGGGCGAGACGCAGATCACCGGATTGCTGGAAGGCGAGGATGTGCTGGATACCGCCAAGGCGATGCGGGCCTTCGGGGCCACGGTGACCAACCATGGCGGTGGCGCATGGACGGTTGCGGGCGTCGGTGTCGGCGGCTTTGCCGAACCTCAGACCGTGATCGACTGCGGGAATTCCGGCACCGGCGTGCGCCTGATCATGGGGGCGATGGCGACCTCGCCCATCACGGTGACATTCACCGGCGATGCCTCGCTGAATGGCCGGCCCATGGGGCGGGTGACCGATCCGCTGGCGCTCTTCGGCACGCAGGCTGTCGGTCGCAAGGGGGGCCGTTTGCCGATGACGCTGGTCGGCGCCGCCGATCCGGTGCCGGTGCGCTATGTGGTGCCCGTGCCCTCGGCGCAGGTCAAATCGGCGGTGCTGCTGGCGGGGCTGAATGCGCCGGGCCAGACCGTGGTGTTCGAGAAAGAGGCAACCCGCGACCATACCGAACGCATGTTGCAGGGGTTCGGTGCGACGCTGACCGTCGCGGACACCGACGAAGGCCGCGTCATCACGCTGACCGGCCAGCCCGAGTTGCGCCCGCAGACCATCGTCGTGCCGCGTGATCCCTCGTCGGCGGCGTTTCCTGTCTGTGCGGCACTGATCGTGCCCGGCTCCGATGTGCTGGTGCCGAATAT
The DNA here is from genome assembly GCF_036770585.1 of Yoonia sp. Lineage (GTDB taxonomy): Bacteria > Pseudomonadota > Alphaproteobacteria > Rhodobacterales > Rhodobacteraceae > Yoonia. Next base: position 19,991 of record NZ_DAIPIW010000006.1, read on the forward strand.
CGGTTTAAACCCGACGCGGGCCGGGTTGTTCACCACGCTGCGCGAGATGGGCGCCGATCTGACCTACGAAAACATGCGCGAGGAAGGGGGCGAGCCGGTGGCCGATTTGCGCGCGAAGTTCTCGCCCAACTTGAAGGGCATCGCCGTGCCGCCGGAACGTGCCGCCAGCATGATCGACGAATATCCGGTGCTGTCGGTTGTCGCGGCCTTTGCCGAAGGCGTGACCGACATGCAGGGCGTGAAAGAGTTGCGCGTCAAGGAAAGCGACCGGATCGATGCCATGGCCAAGGGGTTGCGCGCTGCGGGCCTGCAGGTGGACGAGGGCGAGGATTGGTGGAAGCTCACCGGTCTGGGTCACGGCAATGTGCCGGGCGGTGCGACCGTGGCCAGCCAGCTTGATCACCGGATCGCCATGTCCTTCATGGTCATGGGCATGGCCACGCAAAAGCCGATGCGCGTCGATGACGGCAGTCCGATCGCCACCTCCTTTCCGATCTTCGAACGCCTGATGGCCGATCTCGGGGCGCAGATCGTGCGGGCCAACACGGCATGATCTTCACTGTCGCCATCGATGGACCTGCCGCAGCGGGCAAGGGGACGATCTCGAAGGCGGTGGCCGCGCACTTCGGCTTTGCGCATCTGGACACCGGGCTGCTTTACCGCGCGGTCGGGGCGAAGGTGCTGGGCGGGGCCGATCCGGTGGTGGCTGCAAGATCGCTCGATCCCTCCGATCTGGAAAACGCCTCCCTGCGGACCCCCGCCGTGGCGCAGGCGGCCAGCGAGGTGGCGGTGATCCCCGAGGTGCGCGCCGCTTTGGTCGATTTTCAGAAGGCCTTTGCCCGCCGCACGGGCGGTGCGGTGCTGGACGGTCGCGACATCGGGACGGTGATCTGCCCCGAGGCAGAGGTGAAGCTCTTCGTCACCGCCAGCCCCGCCTGTCGCGCCGAACGCCGCTTTGCCGAGTTGCGCGCGGGGGGGATGGATGTTGTCTACGAGACAGTGCTCGAAGACGTGAAAGCCCGCGATGCCCGCGACAGTGGCCGCGTGGCCGCACCGTTGAAGCCCGCCGAGGATGCGGTGCTGCTGGATACCTCGGACCTGACGGTCGCCGCAGCCGTCGCACGCGCGATTGCCGTGGTCGCCGCCCATCCCGCCGCCCGCGACAGCGTTTGACATGCCCCCGCCAATCGGCAACATCACGCCATGGCAGATCAGAAAATCGACACCCGCAGCCTTGGCCTTGATATCGGGCTCAGTTTCTCGAAATGGCTGACAGGCGCCGAGAACCTGCACTACGGCTATTGGAAGGGGCTGGAGGTCTGCGCTGCCAATCTCGGGACGGCGCAGGCGGCCTATACCGACCTGCTGTTCGAGCGGCTGCCGCCGCAGCCCTGCCGCATCCTCGATATCGGCGGTGGTGCGGGCGAAACGGCGCGCAAGCTGATCGCGCTGGGCCATCAGGTCGAGATCGTGGTGCCGAGCGCCTATCTTGCCGAACGCTGTCGCCGCAACGCGCCGCAGGCGGTGGTCCACGAGGCGACATTCGAAGACGCGCGGCTGGAAGGCCGGTTCGATGTCTGCCTTTTTTCGGAGAGTTTCCAGTATATCCCGCTGGATCAGGGGCTGGCCAAATGTCTCGATCTGCTGGCCGAAGGGGGCAGGATCGTGCTTGCCGATTGTTTTCGCAGCGAAGGCTTCACGCCTGACAAGGTCCATGCCGTCACGGGCGGGGGGCATCCCATCGCCGCGTTTCGCAAGACGGTTGCGCAGTTGGGGTTGCGTGGCAGCGACGAGATCGACATCACCACCGATGTGGCACCTTCGATCGACCTCGAGCAGGGGCTTTTCAATGTGATCGGCTATGCCATCACCCGTGTGGATGGTGAACTTGCCGACAAGCGGCCCAAGACGCGCCGCGCGATCCGGTGGACCCTGCGCCGGTTCCTGAGCCCGCGCAGGCGCGCGCGGCTGGATCAGCGCTTGAACCGGCAAACCCGGAACGCCGCAGTCTTTGCGGCGAACAATATCTACCTGATGATGGTCCTCAGGCCTGTCTGAAGACCCTTGCAAACAAGGCCGAGGCAGCCTATACGCCCCCTGTCGAAGCGTCGGGACAGGCGCGGGCAGATGACTTGGGCAGGGTCGGTATCAACCGGCCCTCTTTGTTTTCTTTCCGCAGCGGCGTGATCGTCCAACTGAAACCTCGTCTCACCTTTGGTGAGCAATCCATCGAAAGACCGGCGGAGACAACCGCACGGCCCGTATAAACCAAACGTTAGGAAAACGACGCCACATGGCTAACACAATGGACGAGTTTGAAGCACTCTTGAACGAAAGCTTCGAAATGGACACACCGAGCGAGGGCTCGGTCGTCAAAGGCAAGGTCATCGCAATCGAAGCGGGCCAGGCCATCATCGACGTCGGCTACAAGATGGAAGGCCGCGTTGATCTCAAGGAATTCGCAAATCCCGGTGAAGTGCCTGAAATCGCAGTCGGCGACACTGTCGAAGTGTTCCTGCGTCAGGTCGAGAACGCCCGTGGCGAAGCCGTCATTTCCCGCGAAATGGCCCGCCGCGAAGAAGCCTGGGACCGTCTGGAAAAAGCCTATGCCGATGAAGAGCGTGTCGATGGCGCGATCTTCGGTCGCGTGAAGGGTGGTTTCACTGTCGATCTCGGCGGTGCGGTCGCCTTCCTGCCCGGCTCTCAGGTCGATGTGCGCCCCGTGCGTGACGCGGGCCCGCTGATGGGTCTCAAGCAGCCGTTCCAGATCCTGAAGATGGACCGTCGCCGTGGCAATATCGTTGTCTCGCGCCGCGCGATCCTCGAAGAATCGCGTGCCGAACAGCGTGCCGAAGTCATCGGCAATCTGACCGAAGGTCAGGAAGTCGACGGCGTGGTCAAGAACATCACCGAATACGGTGCGTTTGTTGACCTCGGCGGTGTTGACGGCCTGCTGCACGTCACCGACATGGCATGGCGCCGCGTGAACCACCCTTCCGAGATCCTGTCGATCGGCGAGACGATCAAGGTGCAGGTCATCAAGATCAACAAGGAAACCCACCGCATCAGCCTTGGCATGAAGCAGTTGCAGGCCGATCCATGGGATGCCGTCGAAGCCAAGTTCAGCCTTGGGTCGGTCCATCAGGGCCGCGTGACCAACATCACCGACTACGGCGCATTCGTCGAGCTGGAGGCCGGTGTCGAAGGTCTGGTGCACGTCTCGGAAATGTCCTGGACCAAGAAGAACGTCCACCCCGGCAAGATCGTCTCGACCAGCCAGGAAGTCGACGTCATGGTTCTGGAAATCGACAGCGCCAAGCGCCGCGTTTCCCTTGGTCTCAAGCAGACACAGCGCAACCCGTGGGAAGTCTTTGCCGAGACCCATCCCGAGGGCACCGAGGTCGAAGGCGAAGTCAAGAACATCACCGAATTCGGTCTGTTCATTGGCCTCGAAGGCGACATCGACGGCATGGTCCACCTGTCCGACCTGACATGGGAAGGCCGTGGCGAGGACGTGATCGGCGACTTCCGCAAGGGCGATATCGTCAAGGCGAAAGTGTCCGAAGTCGACGTCGAGAAAGAGCGTATCAGCCTGTCGATCAAGGCGCTGGACGGTGATCCCTTCGCCGAGGCCACCGGTGGCGTGAAGCGCGGTTCGGTCATCACGGTCGAAGTGACCAAGATCGAAGACGGCGGGATCGAGGTCGATTATGAAGGCGCGAAATCCTTCATCCGTCGCTCTGATCTGTCGCGTGACCGGTCCGAGCAGCGCCCCGAGCGTTTCCAGGTCGGTGACAAGGTCGACGTCCGTGTGACCAACATCGACAGCAAGACCCGCAAGCTGGGTCTGTCGATCAAGGCGCGCGAAATCGCCGAGGAAAAGGAAGCGGTCGAACAGTATGGGTCGTCCGATTCCGGTGCCTCGCTTGGCGATATCCTTGGTGCGGCGCTGAAGGGCGACGACTAAGTCCGACCTGACGGTCTGAATTCGGCCCCCGCCGCAGACACCTGCGGCGGGGGTTTTCTTTTGCCGGGTCCTCGACAATCGCGGCGGGGTCTGGGATTTTGCGCGCATCCCGAAAGAGACCCAAGCCATGCCGACCACCCTGATCGTCCTCGCCCATCCCGACCCCCGTTCGTTCAATGCCGCCTGGGCGCGCGCCACGGCAGAGGCCGCGACTGCGCAAGGGCACAAGGTCATCTGGTCGGACCTTTATGCGATGGGGCTTCATCCGGCAGAGGCGGCGGCGCGTTAAGACGGCTGGGGCGATGCGCCGTTCGACCCCCTCAAGGCGCAAGAGCAGCGTGCGGCGACCGGTGATCTGCCTGACGAGATCGCGGGCGAGGTCGCAAAGATCAAGGCCGCCGACCGGATCATCTTTCACTTTCCGATGTGGTGGTTCGCGCCGCCCGCGATCCTGAAGGGATGGTGCGACCGCGCCTTGGCCCACGGGGCGCTGCACCGTGTCGATGCGCGGTTCGACGCAGGGCTTTCCCGAGGCAAGAAAGTGCTCTTTTGTGTGACGACCGGCGCGAAGGCGGCGGAAGCCGCGCACAATGGCAAGGAAGGCGACGCCCGTCTGCTGCTTTGGCCGCTGGCCTATACGATGCGCTATTTGGGCTTTGACGTGCTCGCGCCGCGCTTTGTCCACGGGGTGCACGGCTATTTCAAAGAGGCGAGACGTGACGCGCTGGAAACGCGCCTTAGCCAGGTTCTTGCAGATCAGGCGCAGGTCGTGGCGCAGTTCGACGCCTTGCCTCGGATCGCGTTCAACGCTGACACGGATTTTGACGAAGAAGGAAAATTGCGCGCCGACCGGCCCAGCTATGGCCCGTTCATCCGGCATGATCCCTAGTCTGCGCCTTGCGGGCGGTTCTGGCCGCGAATCGGTGTGCAGGTTGGGAATTCGCAACGCGTGGTTTGCGTCACGCGGGTGCATGGTTGGGGCGCTCAAAACCGGATTTCAGGGCGCTGGCAGCTTGTTTTCGACCAAAAGCACGGAATGCGACTATTTCACCAAAGCCGCAATTTGCCTATAGTCGTTTGAAAAGCAGGGAAAACCTGCACATAGTCTTAGGTGCTGGGAGGCCAAACGATGATCCGTTCCGAACTGATCCAGAAGCTCGCCGATGAGAACCCGCACCTTTACCAACGCGACGTTGAAAAGATCGTGAACACGATCTTCGATGAAATCATCGAGGCGATGGCGCGCGGCGACCGGGTCGAATTGCGCGGGTTCGGCGCCTTTTCGGTCAAGAAGCGTGACAGCCGTGTCGGGCGCAACCCGCGCACCGGCCAGGCGGTCGCGGTCGAGGAAAAGCACGTTCCTTTCTTCAAGACCGGCAAACTGCTGCGGGACCGTCTGAACGGCAAATAAGGATCCCGGCGGTTGCGCTTGGCCGGCATTTGCCTATCTCATGGGAAGATACGCAGGCTGGGACAAGCCGCTGCGACAAGGTGAAGAGGCCAACATGAAAACCATCCGCTATACCTTTTGGGCGATCATCGGCCTCTGCCTGATCCTGATCGGCTTGGCGAACCGCGATATCGTGACCGTGCGCGCGATGCCCGAGGCCCTGGGCAATCTGCTTGGTCTTTCCCCCGATATCCAATTGCCGATGTTCGTCGTGATTTTTCTGGGCGTCGGGGTCGGTCTGATGATCGGCTTCCTGTGGGAATGGGTGCGTGAACACCGCATCCGCGTCGATGCCCGCGGCAAGGCGCGCGAGGTCGAAAGCCTGCGCCGCGAGGTCGCGCAACTGCGTGGTGCCTCGGGGCGCAGTGCCGATGGCGATGACGTGTTGGCGCTGCTCGAACAGTCGAAATGACCCGGACCGACATGCGCGTGAAGATCTGCGGTCTGCGGACGGCGGATGATGTTGCCGCTGCCGTGGCAGCGGGTGCGGGATATGTCGGCTTTGTCTTCTTTCCCAAATCACCGCGCAACGTATCGGTTGCCGAGGCGCGCGCGCTGGCGGCAGACGTGCCCGCAGGCGTGGCCAAAGTGGCGCTTGTGGTCGATGCGGGTGACGCCCTGCTGGACCAGATCACATCCGAAGTGGCGATTGACGTGCTGCAGCTTCACGGGTCCGAAAGCCCTGAAAGGGTGGCAGAGGTGCGCGTCCGCTATGGGCTGCCGGTGATGAAAGCGGTTGGCGTTGCGGATGAAGCCGACCTCGCGGCTTTGGCAATCTATGCGCGGGTCGCCGATCAGCTTTTGGTCGATGCCAAACCCCCAAAAGATGCGGACTTGCCGGGCGGCAACGGCCTTGCCTTCGACTGGCGGTTGATCGCGGGGCGCCGCTGGCCGGTGCCATGGATGCTGGCGGGCGGGCTGGATGCAGGCAATGTCGCCGAGGCGATCCGGCTGACGGGCGCAAGGCAGGTGGATGTCTCATCTGGTGTCGAGGCAGCACCGGGGGTGAAGGATGCAGCGAAGATCGGTGCATTCTGTCAGGCGGCCTTCGGGGGTTAGGAACAAATTAACCTTCACCACAGAGATTGCCGTCATGTCCACGGCAATACCTCCTCAATCGCCCGAAGCCTGGTTTCGCCATCTCTTCAACGCGCAGGCAGCGCGGGATGGCGGTGTGGTGCGCCGCAAGACCCGCGACATGGAGCGGATGGTGGGACGCAAGCTCTTTGCAGCCGAAATCGCGAGACGCGGCTTCACGGCAGTCGAAAACGCTGATCAGGTTCTCGTCTTCTGCAATCGTGAACCGTTACGTCAGATCGCCGGAGAGCCAATTTCTCGCGAGAAATTGGCGTCAAATCCTCGGCGAGGATTTGACTGATCCGCGCAACCTTGGGCGCTTTACCTCCGACCATTGACCCGTTACTTCTGACACTTGCGAAAACGGTAGGTGTCTTATGGCAAATGATCTCTTCAACAGCTTCATGACCGGCCCGGATGAACAGGGGCGCTTTGGCCAATTCGGCGGGCGCTTCGTGTCCGAAACGCTGATGCCGCTGATCCTCGAGCTGGAAGAGCAATACGAACACGCCAAGACAGATCCGACCTTCTGGGCCGAGATGCACGATCTGTGGACCCACTACGTCGGCCGCCCCAGCCCGCTCTATTTCGCCGAACGTCTGACTGATCATCTGGGCGGCGCCAAGGTCTATATGAAGCGCGACGAGCTGAACCATACCGGTGCGCACAAGATCAACAACGTGCTGGGCCAGATCATCCTTGCCCGCCGCATGGGCAAGACGCGGATCATCGCGGAAACCGGTGCGGGCCAGCATGGCGTTGCGACCGCGACGGTCTGTGCCAAGTTCGGGCTGAAATGCGTGGTCTACATGGGCGCCCATGACGTCGAGCGTCAGGCACCCAACGTTTTCCGCATGAAGCTGCTGGGGGCAGAGGTCATCGCTGTCACCTCGGGGCGCGGCACGCTGAAGGATGCGATGAACGACGCGCTGCGCGACTGGGTGACCAATGTGCGCGACACATTCTATTGCATCGGCACCGTCGCTGGCCCGCACCCCTATCCGGCGATGGTCCGCGATTTCCAGTCGATCATCGGCAAGGAAACCAAGGACCAGATGCAGGCCGCAGAAGGCCGCCTGCCTGACACGATCATCGCGGCCATCGGGGGCGGATCGAACGCCATGGGGCTGTTCTATCCGTTCCTTGACGACACATCCGTCCGCATCATCGGTGTCGAGGCTGGCGGCAAGGGCGTGGACGACAGGATGGAACATTGCGCCTCGCTGACCGGCGGACGCCCCGGCGTGCTGCATGGCAACCGGACCTATCTGTTGCAGGACGAGGTGGGACAGATCCTCGAAGGCTATTCGATCTCGGCGGGTCTCGATTATCCCGGCATCGGGCCGGAACATTCCTGGCTGCACGACATCGGCCGCGCCGAATACGTGTCGATCACCGACAAGGAAGCGCTGGAAGCCTTCCAGCTGTGCTGCGCGCTCGAGGGAATCATCCCCGCGCTCGAACCCTCGCACGCGCTGGCGCATGTGATGAAGATCGCGCCCGACCTGCCGAAAGACCACTTGCTGGTGATGAATATGTGCGGCCGAGGGGACAAGGACATCTTTACGGTGGCCAAACATCTTGGCTTCGACATGAAACTTTAGGGAAAGGCCTAAACTTTCGTTTAGGGGCGTTCGCCATGTGTTTACGGGTCGCCGCCTAAACCCGATACTACTATCGAAATCGGTCGGTGATCGGTTTGCTCGGGTCAACGTCTTGCAATCCTGCCGGACGTCGACACTGAAAGGACTGACACAATGAAGAAACTCTTGCTCTCCACCACCGCAGCCTTCCTGCTGACCACATCAGCCGTATCTGCCCAATCGTCTTACGTGGACCAGGTGGTTCGCACGCTGCAGGCGGAAAACTATGACAGCATCGAGGTCAAGACCGGCCCGACGCAGTTCAAGGTCGAGGCGATCCGCAATGGCATGAAGCTGGAAGTCGTCTATGATTCGTTGACCGGCGCAATTCTGGAACAGGAAATCGAACGTGCGGATTCCGATGATGCCGACCGCAGGGGCGTTTCTTTCGAAACGGAAGACGAAGATTTCGTCGGCCGGTCGGACGATGACAATGATGACGACGACGACGATGATGACCGCGGCGACGATGGTCGCGGCGATCGCGATGACGATGACGACGATGATGACGACGATGATGACGACGGCGATGATGACGATGACGACGATGACGATGACAACGACGATGATGACGATGATGATGGCGACGACAACGATGATGATGACTAGGACTGATCCATTGTCGTCACATCTGAGGAGCGTCGCTTGAGAGCGGGAAAGTCGGCAAAATGCTAAAAAAGCTCGCCATCTGTATGGCTCTGGTTGGGTCGCCGCATATCGCGGCGGCCCAGCAATCGACTCAGGTCTCGATTGAACAATCTATTATCGGCCAGCTTGAAAACCAGGGCTTCTCGGGTTTCACGGTAACGCGGACGTGGCTTGGTCGGGTCCGTATCGTGTCATTTCGCGACGCCATGCGCCGAGAGATCGTTTTTGATCCCCGCACCGGTGAAATCTTGCGGGACTTCTGGCGCGAAGTCGGTGACGATGACGACGACGATAGCGCCTCTGCGCCCCGTATTCTCGATCCTGACCGCGGTGGTGGCGGCGGCTCTGGCGGCGGTGGCGGTGGTGGCTCTGGCGGCGGCGGTGGCTCTGGCGGTGGTGGCGATGACGACGACGATGACGGCGATGATGACGATGACGATGACGATGATGACGGTGGCGATGATGATGACGATTGATCGCCAGCCCAGGCGCGGGGCCCCGGCCTTTTGATCAATACCAAAGTCATTATCGCGATCCTTGTGGTGCAGGTCCTTTGCACCATTTTCTTCGTGTTTCAGATCCTCAGCTCGATCTTTGGGCTGGGGCCCTATAGCTGGCAGCTTTACGAATTCATCGAGATCGGCGCGGCGGTCGGTTTGATCACCGGTGTCATTCTGGGCTCGTTGGTGCTGCGCCGCACCATGGCGCGCAATGCCCTTGTCGAGGATCAGTTGAGGCTGGCGTCGGGTGCCTTCATGGAGGTTCTCGAAGAACGGTTCATGGCATGGGAGCTGACACCGGCCGAGCGTGACGTGGCGCTCTTTGCGATCAAGGGCATGACGACACAGGAAATCGCGGGCCTGCGCGGCGTCAGCGACGGCACGATCAAGGCGCAGACGAACGCCATCTATCGCAAGGCCGGTGTGACCGGACGACCGCAACTTCTGAGCCTGTTCATCGACGAGTTGTTGGCTGCAAGCTAGCCCGCGACATCCAGCGCATGACGGCGCAGCACGTCGATCGGGACGATCTCAAGCGCCCGCACATGGGTTGCATGCAGGTTGACCTGCGGCGCACAGCCTTCCTCATGGGCTTGCAGGAACCGGCCCGCACAAAGGCACCAGCGGTCCCCGGCCTTCAGCCCGGCAAAGCCGTATTGGGGGCGCGGGGTGCTCAGGTCGTTGCCGACATATTTCGAGAAGGCCAGAAATTCGTCCGTCATCACGGCGCAGACGGTATGGCTGCCTTGATCGGCGGCACAGGTGTCGCAGGCGCCGTTCCGGAAAAAGCCGGTCATCGGTGCGGTCGAGCAGGGTTCCAATGCGCTGCCGAGAACGTTGAAGGACGGGTCCTTTTCCATGCGTGGTCTCCTTTGGCGTCAACCTAGCAGGAAAGTCCTAGCAGGCCATGCCCTGTGACGGATCTTCCCATGCGACCCACCGTCCGTGGAAATCCGCACGCCCGAGCGCAAGTCTCTGATCGCCGGGCCAGAGACGCAAGGTCAGTGCCGCACCGCGCGTGCCGCCGTCATTCTCCATGCCGAACCACGCAAGCGGGGATGATGGGCTGGCGCGCGCGCCTGCGGCGGCGATCATGTCAGTGCCGCGTGTCTTGGCGGTCTCCGGAAAATACTGCCATGCCACAGTCGAATAGATCAGATGCAGCACGCCGTCCTGCATGGCCAGCCGTCCGGCCAGCCAGTCGATTGCATCGCCCTTTTCAACCCGCGTCCCTGCGGCGGCAATGGCGGCGCGGGTCAGGGACAGCCTCTCTGGCTGATCCGGCCAGAGGTAGGCTTGCAGCCGCAGGGCATCTGCGGGATCGGTCGGATCAAGCGGATTGAGGTCAACCCCCGCCCTTGCGATCACCTTGGGCGGGGTGTCGGGCGGCTTGGGTCCCTGCCATGCCGGCGTCAGGGTCAGCGCGGCATCTTCGGGGCCGAAACGCTGTCCGGCGATGTCCATGCCATAAAGATCCCACTGCAGGTTCAGACCGCCGCTTGCGCCCAGTTCCGAGGTGCGGATCGGCAGGCCAAAGCGGTCTGCAAGCCAATGTCCGACCGCGATCAGAACCGCAGAGCGCCGCACCTCGTTGGTCTGTGGCGCAGAGTCAAGCCAGCGGTCGATCTTGTCGGTCTGCGCGGTTAGAACCTGACTGACGGTCTCCCACAGCGCGTCATCGCTGACCTGACGCGGCGGATAGACAGTTGCCAGCAGGGGATCACCTTGCAGGTGCAGCGCATGCAGCGCCCCCGCAAGACGCAAAGGGACAGATTGGTCGCGGGGCCCGATCGCGCCCTCCCAACCGAAGATCCGGTCGGTGATCGCAGTGTCGGGCCAGATCCTTGTCGCACAAAGCCGCATCAATCGCCCCATGAACGGTGATCCAAGGCTTTCACAGGCAGCGGATTGGACGGCAAAGGCCGCCGCGACATGGGCAGGCGTCACTTGAACCGGTCCATCAGCTTTTGCAGCGGTGACCGGTCATCCGCCAGCGACGGCTCTGGCGGCGTGTCGGGCTTGGCCTTGGGCGTCGACGTTGACGAACGCGGCGGCGCCACGCGCAAAGCGATGGCGTTCAGGAACCTTGCCCCGTCGCCTGCCACCAAAGCGGGGATGCCGTCGCCGATACCGCGCAAGAGATCGTCCAGCCATGCCTCGTCCGCCTTGGGAAAGTCGCGCAGCACATAGCCCGGGACGGCGTCCTTGTGTCCGGGATGCCCGACGCCAAGGCGCACGCGGTCATAGTCCGCACCGATATGCGAATGGATCGACCGCAAGCCGTTGTGACCGGCATGGCCACCACCGGTTTTCAGCCGCACCTTGCCGGGCGCAAGGTCGATCTCGTCGTGAAAGACGACGACATCCGCCGGGTCCAGCTTGAGATAGCGCATCGCTTCGCCCACCGACTGACCCGAGAGGTTCATGAAGGTGTCCGGTTTCAGCAAGGTGACCTTCGTGGACCCGAACCGACCCTCGGCCACTTGCCCCTGAAATCTGGCGCGCCACGGACCAAAGCCATGGTCGGCGGCGATCCGGTCCATGGCCATGAACCCGATGTTATGGCGGTTGCGCGCGTATTTCGCGCCGGGATTTCCAAGACCGACAAGTAATTTCATGGCCCCAGTCTAATCGGGCGCAAAGCCAAGCACCAGCGGCGACAACCCCGCATGAAGAGTTGTGGTGGCCGTGCGCTTCGTGCCACTCTTGCGCCAGTCAGATCACCACGTCCGAAGAATTGCGATGTATGACAGGATCCTCGTTCCCATGGCGCTTGACCATGGCGTGTCAGACAAGACCTTGCGTGTCGCCCAAGGGCTGGCCAGCGGCAAGGGCGAGATCATCGCCCTGCATGTCTACGAATCGCCGCAGAAATCCGTCGGCCCCTATCTGGAACAAAAGGCCATCGAGGCAAGCATGGCGCAGGCGAAATCCATCCTTGCCGAAAAGACCGCGCAATACGCCGGTGTGCGGTCCGAATTCGTGACAGGGCATACCGCCCGCACGATCATCGACTATGCGGCGGACAATGGAGTGGACTGTATCGTCATGGGGTCCCACAAGCCGGGCCTTGCCGACTACTTTCTGGGATCGACCGCCGCGCGCGTGGTGCAACACGCCCATTGCGCGGTTCACGTGGTCCGCGACCGATCCTAGACGGGCCGCGCACACCCTGGCTGCCTGATCGCAGCGCATAAAAAAGGGCGCCCTTCGTGGCGCCCCTTTTCGATTTCATCCGTGCGACGGATCAGTCTTCCGCGGCTTCCTCGGCCTCGGGCTCGTCGTCATCGCTGGCAAGCACGGCACGCGGTGCCGAGATATTCGCGATCACGAAATCCCGATCGATCACAGGCTTTGCGCCTTCGGGCAGGGTCACGTCGCTGATATGGATCACGTCGCCCATCTGCGCGTTGGCCAGATCGACCGTGATATGGTCGGGGATGTCGCCTGCCAGAACCTCAAGCTCGACCTCGGGGCGGACAACCGTCAGCACGCCGCCTTTCTTGAGGCCGGGGCAAGTGGACTGATTGTCGAACTCGACCGGAATGAAGATCTTGACGCGGCTGGTGCGCTTGAGGCGCATCAGGTCGATGTGGACCGGCAGGTCCTTGACCACGTCGCGCTGCACACCGCGGCAGATCACGCGCACATCGTCGTGACCTTCGACCTTGAGGTTGAAGAGCGTCGACATGAAACGGCCCTTGCGCAGGGTCGTCAGCAGATAGTTGAAGGGGATGTTGATGGATTGTGGCTCTGCGCCACCGCCATAAACAATGCCAGGTACGTCGCCATTGCGGCGAGCTGTGCGGGCGGCCCCCTTGCCTGTCCCCGCGCGTACCGTGGCGTGAAGATCCGGGATCTGTCCAGCCATAGTAAGTCTCCGATATGATGGGGCCCGCCTCCAAGGGTGTCCGAGCCCGATGAAGCCTGCGCTATAGGGCCTTTGTGGCGGATTGAAAAGAGGATTTATCGGGGACGCAACTTTGGTGGTTGCTTTGGGGATTTTTCCGATCCATCGATGCGCGCATGTCTGTGATCACCGCTCTTGGAATCTCCTACCGCCCTGCTGCGGCCTTTGTGATCGTCGGCTATTTCTGGGGGTGCTTTGCCGCCTATGTGCCGGTGATCAAGGCGCAGCTTGGCGCATCGGATGCGGTGTTCGGCACGCTGCTTCTGGGGTCGGCGCTGGGGCTGGTCTCGGCGATGTGGCTGGCGCCGCGGGCGGACCGGTTCTTGGGCAAGCGCAGCATGCAGGCCGCCGCCGCACTTTTGGCGATAGCGTGGCTGTTTCCCGGACATATGACGGTGCCGATGCTCTTTGCGCTGTCGATAGCCTTTGTCGGTCTGGCGTCGGGGCTTTTGGACGTGGTGATGAACGCCCGCGTCAGCGAGCTTGAGGCCCGCCACGCGCGCCCCCTGATGAATGCCAACCACGCAATGTTCTCGGTCGCCTATGCGGCGGGCGCGCTGATCGTGGGTTTCACGCGCGAGGCCGGTATTCCCCCCGGTCCCGTCTTTGCCGCCTTCGGTCTGGTGACGCTGTGTCTGTTGCCGGTGCTGCGGATGGATGTGACCTTCGTCGCGCCCGAGGACGGCTATACCGGACGCTACCCGCTGGTGCCGATCCTGCTTTGCGGCGCCATCGTTCTTGTGGCCTTCATGTCGGAAGCCACGGTCGAGGCGTGGTCGGCCCTGCATGTCGAGCGCACATTGGGCGGCGGCGCGGCAGAGGGCGCGCTGGGTCCGGCGATGCTGGGGCTGACGATGGCTTTGGGGCGGTTCTCGGGGCAGGCGGTGGCCGAACGGTTCCGCGAGGTGAATGTGGTGGTCGGCGCGTCGATCCTTGCCGCCAGCGGGGCGGTGATCGCGGCACTGGCCCCTGCACCGATGGTCGCATACTTGGGCTTCGGCATCCTCGGCCTCGGGGTGTCGGTGATCGGCCCCCTTGGGCTGGCGCTGGTGGGCAAGCTGGTGGCCCCGCATCTGCGGACCGAGGCGATCAGCCGGACCGCCGTCATCGGGTTTTCGGGGTTCTTCTTCGCACCCGTCGCGATGGGGCTTCTGTCCGAGGCCCTTGGGCTGCGCGTGGCGTTTCTCTGCGTGGCGGGGCTGCTGCTGGTGGCAGTGCCCTTGGCGCTGGTGACGGGCACGCGGCAAAGGCCGGTGGTCCAATGAAGAAGAGGGCCGGAGCCCTCTCCTTAACTGTTCGACGACATCTAATTTACGTTAAATTAAAAGAAGCATACTTCAGGTACGGGCTCTTCGTTACATGGGTCAGTCACAGTGCCGCCCCGCCGTTCTTCTTCATCTCCACCGAGGTTAGCGCCAATAACCAGCAGCCCGAGGATTGCCAGCACAATGATCGCCGGATCGACCGATGACCCTGCGGCCGCGACCTCTTCTTCGACGATGACGGGTGCTTCCATGATCTGGTCGGACAGACCACCGGCGAGCGAAACTGTCGCCACGGATGTGATAGCGACCGCAGCCGCCATAGTTTTAAAAAAGTTCATTTTGTATTCTCCCTGAATTTATAAGTTTGCGTGGATGTGACCATTGTGCCGACCATGCAGAGTTTGCCAGATGAAACGCAATTGGCGGCAAGCCATTCTTGGACTGCGAGAGCAGGCACCGCAGCGCCTGCCCGGGCCTCATTTCCGATTAATTCGGTAATCCGATTAAGAACTCACACTGAGCTTCGCTTTGGCATGGCTCAGCCAGGGGCGGAGGATCCCCCGCGTCGTCGCCACTATCCGAAGACGCGGCGAAGACAAGCAAACCAAGAATTGCGATCACCACCAGCGCCGGATCGATCGATGACCCTGCGGAAGCGACCTCTTCCTCGACGATGACGGGCGCTTCCATGATCTGGTCGGACAGACCACCGGCGAGCGATGTTGTCGCAACAGAAGCGATTGCCAGTTATGCAGCGAGTGTTTTGAAAGTGTTCATTGACTATAGGTCCTTCCCCAAGTTCCAATTTACCAAGCTAACACCTGAAGGCTTTTCCAAAAATGGACCTTACGTCAAGCGGACGGCACGTCGTCTGGCATCGAATGCTGCAAATGTGACGTGAATGGCGCAAGTGATTTCGGCTGGTCAACACTGTTCCCGCGCCCACCAGCCATCTGAATTCCGCCTGAAGTGGGACCGGCCCGTCTAGTCGTCGAAGATCGCTTCCAGCAAGCACTCTTCTGGCGTTCCGCAGTCGTCACTCTCTGATTGCGAGGCCGAAAGAATCAGCAGACCAAGAATGGCAAGCACGATCAGCGCTGGATCGACTGACGATCCGGTGGTTGCGGCTGCCTCTTCCACCACGACAGGGGCTTCCATGATCTGATCCGAAAGGCCGCCCGCGATAGCAGCCGATCCCAAAGTCGCGATAGCCGCGCTCGCGGCAATTGTCCTAAGCATTTTCATGGTGACAATATCCAGTTTCAATAGTTGCTCGGGGAACCCGACGCGAAAGCATTCCAGCAGAGTTGAAAAAAGGTCAAACGATTTCGTGACGCGAAAAAGGCAGGGTGCAGCGCGACAAACAAGAAGGGCAGCCATCGCATGATGACTGCCCTTTAGGTGATCCATTCGGATCAGGAATACTTATTCGCCTTCCTCTTCGTCGTCGCTATCGAGGCTCGCGGCCAGCAGCAGCGCGGCAAGGATGCCGACAACGATGATCGCGGGGCTGATCGAAGAACCGGCAGGTGCCATTTCTTCCTGAACGACCACGGGGGCTTCCATGACTTCGTTCGACAGACCACCGGCGAAAGCAGTGGTGGACAGGGCTGCGATTGCCGCAGCGGCTGCAAGTGTTTTGGTGATGCGCATCTCGATGCTCCTCATTAGGTTTTATTGGCCGTATCGGCCAAGAGTGGCGCGACCGGGTCCGCCCATCGCCTTATCTGATCCATCGGTAGGGTCAAGAATCGCCCGCAGGCCCGCACGAATAATTCCCAAGCTGTGGCGGAAATATCCTTGTTTAGTCGGCGTTTGCGCGGTCATTCTGATCGTAGGCCGCCCAGACCATCAAGAGCGCGAGAACCGTGATCAGGATTTCGGTCGGCCCCAGCGACCCGGTGACCGCCCTGTCCGGCACCTCTTGCGCGACGACGGGCGGGTCGAGGGTTTGGGCCACACCTTGCGTGCCAGGCGATGCCACCAGCGCGACCGCGGCCATGATCGACGTCATCTTGCGCATCGCGGTTTTCCTTGTGTCTACCTTATGCCCAGCGGCCTTCGAAATCCTGAGGGATCAAGAGGATGTCCCGATCCAGCGTCTTGACGTCGCGCCGCCCGCACAGCGCCATCGTCAGGTCGAGTTCCTTGTGGATCACCTCCAGCGCCTTTGTCACGCCCTTTTCGCCCATCGCACCAAGGCCGTTGACGAAGGCGCGCCCGATATAGGTGCCCTTTGCCCCCATGGCGAGCGCCTTGAGCACGTCCTGACCGGATCTGATCCCGCTGTCGAAATGCACTTCGACCTTGTCGCCCACGGCATCCATGATCGCAGGCAGGGCGCGGATCGACGACAGCGCACCGTCAAGCTGCCGCCCGCCGTGGTTGGAGACAATGATCGCATCGGCCCCCAGTTCGGCGGCCTTTTTGGCGTCCTCGGCATCCAGAATACCCTTCAGGATGACCGGGCCGCCCCACATTTTCATCAATTGGGCCACGCGCGCCCAGTCAAGCGAATGGTCGAAGGCTTCGGCCGTCCATGACGCAAGTGATGACGGGTCCGAGACCCCCTTGGCGTGCCCGACGATATTGCCGAAAAAGCGCCGCCTGGTTTGCAGCATCTCGATCCCCCATGGCCATTTCGTGGCCAGGTTGGCCATGCTGGCAAGCGTGAACTTCGGCGGCGCGGACAGGCCGTTCTTGAGGTCCTTGTGCCGCTGGCCAAGGATTTGCAGATCAAGCGTGATGATCACCGCCGAACAGCCCGCAGCGCGCGCACGGTCGAAGAGACGTTTCATGAAATCGTCGTCCTTCAGCGTGTAGACCTGAAACCAAAAGGGTTTTTCGGTGTGCGCCGCCACATCCTCGATCGAGCAGATGGACATCGTCGACAGGGTGAAGGGCACGCCGAACTTTTCGGCGGCGCGGGCGGCCTTGATCTCGCCATCGGCGCATTGCATGCCGGTCAGACCAACGGGGGCAAGCGCGACGGGCATCGTGACATCCTGTCCGATCATCGTCGACGCCGTGGTCCGGTTGGTCATGTCCACCGCGACCCGTTGCTTGAGCCGGATCTTGTCGAAGTCCGAGGTATTCTCGCGGAAGGTCTGTTCCGTCCAACTGCCGCTTTCGGCGTAGTCGTAGAACATCTTGGGGGTGCGGCGGCGGTGCAGGCGCTTGAGATCATCGATGGTGGTGATCACGGGCATGACGAAAATCCTTGAATTGGTAATGAAACATTACCGATTGGGGAATTTCGCGCAAGTCGGGATTGTGCATAGCCGCTGCACCGGCTGTGCAGACCGCAGATGATCTGGCAGGTCAGGCGCGGTGCACGCCCTCGGCAAGCGAGGCGACGAATGCCAGCACGTCTTGCGTGCTTTCGCCCGCGCCGATCTTCGCCACAATGGCCGACCCCACGACCGCCCCGTCGGCGACAGAGGCGATGGCCTCGGCGGCCTCGGGCGTCTTGATGCCGAAGCCGACGATCACGGGCAGGTCGGTCTTCGACTTGATCCGGGCCACTTCGGGCGCCACTTCGGTGCTTTGCGCATCGGCCGTTCCGGTGATCCCCGTCATCGAGACGTAGTAGACGAAGCCGGAGGTGTTTTCGAGAACCTTGGGCAGGCGCTTGTCGTCGGTCGTCGGCGTTGCAAGCCGGATGAAGTTGATCCCCTTCGCCTGCGCGGGCAGGCAAAGCTCGTCGTCCTCTTCGGGCGGCAGGTCCACGATGATCAGCCCGTCGATCCCCGCAGCGACCGCATCGTCGAGAAACCGATCCACCCCGCGCGAATAGATCGGGTTGTAATACCCCATCATCACGATCGGTGTCGTATTGTCCGTCTTGCGCAGCGCGCGCGCATAGTCGAGCGTCTTTTCCAGCGTCTGCCCGCCTGCCAGCGCGCGCTGACCGGCAAGCTGGATCGTCTCGCCATCGGCCATCGGGTCGGTAAAGGGCATCCCCAGTTCGATGATGTCCACGCCTGCACCCGGCAGGCCTTTGACGATCTCGAGTCCCTTGGCATAGTCGGGGTCGCCCGCCATGACGTAGGCGACGAAGGCTTTTTTCCCTTCCGCCCGCAACTGCGCGAATTTGGCGTCGATTCTGCTCATGACTGGGTCCGTCCTCAAAAACTCGGGATGGTTTGCTTGATGGCGTTCGGAAAATCAATGGCTGCGGCTGTCTTTTCCGGCCATCAGACGCCTTGCGGGGCAGGTCGCCACACCCTAGAAGCGCGGCAAGCTGCAAAGGAGTGCTGGCATGGGTTTCAAGATGGGCATCGTGGGTCTGCCGAATGTGGGCAAATCGACCCTCTTCAACGCATTGACCAAGACGGCCGCCGCGCAGGCTGCCAACTTTCCCTTCTGCACGATCGAACCCAACGTGGGCGAGGTCGCGGTGCCGGATGCGCGCCTCGACAAGCTGGCCGCGATTGCGCAATCCAAACAGATCATTCCCACGCGGATGACCTTCGTGGATATCGCGGGTCTGGTGAAAGGCGCCAGCAAGGGCGAGGGTCTGGGCAACCAGTTTCTGGCCAATATCCGCGAATGCGACGCCATCGCCCATGTGCTGCGCTGTTTCGAGGATGACGACATCACCCATGTGGATGGTCGCGTCGATCCGGTGACGGATGCCGAGGTGATCGAGACCGAGCTGATGCTGGCTGACCTCGAAAGCATCGAGAAGCGGCTTCAGAACCTCGTCCGCAAGGTGCGTGGCGGCGACAAGGATGCGGTGCAGCAGGTGCGCCTGCTCGAGGCCGCGCAGGCCGCGCTGGAACAGGGCCAGCCCGCCCGCACGGTCAAGGTCGACACGGACGACGCGAAGGCATGGAAGATGCTGCAACTGCTGACCACCAAGCCGGTGCTCTACGTCTGCAACGTCGAGGAAGAAAGTGCCGCCAAAGGCAACAGCCAGTCCGCCCGCGTGGCCGAAATGGCCGCCGCGCAAGGCAATTCCCATGTGGTGATCTCTGCCCGGATCGAGGAAGAGATCAGCCAGCTTGACGCGGAAGAGGCCGCGATGTTCCTGTCCGAGATGGGGCTGGAAGAACCCGGTCTCGACCGGCTTATCCGCGCGGGCTATGCGCTGCTGCATCTGCAGACCTATTTCACGGTGGGCCCGAAAGAGGCGCGCGCCTGGACCATTCTCGAAGGCACATCCGCGCCGCAGGCCGCGGGCGTCATCCACGGGGATTTCGAAAAGGGCTTCATCCGCGCCGAGACGATCGCCTTTCAGGATTTCGTCAGCCTGGGCGGCGAACAGGCCGCCAAGGAAGCCGGCAAGATGCGGGCCGAGGGCAAGGGCTACATCGTCAAGGACGGCGATGTGATGCACTTCCTGTTCAACACCTGACGCGGGCGTTGCACGGTGCGGACATAACTCTGCCCCAATGGCTTTGCATCCTGTTGCGGCCATCTCAGGAGGATGATCATGACCCTGTTCCGCCTATCCATCGCCGCAACACTTCTGGCGGGCCTTGCCGCCTGCAACAGCACCGGTATGACGGGGCAGTCCTTTCCTGACCGGCAACAGGTCAGCTATCGCAGTGCCGATGGTGTGACCCTGCGCAATTATGCCTGCGTGCCCGGCGCGAATGGCGCCCGCGCGCATAACTACGTCGATGGTGAAATCCTTGAGGCCGAGGCGCGCTTTCGCCGCGAAAGCACCGGCGGGATCGGGTCGGGGCTGGGCGTCGCGGCAGAGGTCCGGCAAGAGGTCGCACGGATCGCGCGGATTTCCGAGATCGACTACAAATGCGCCTATCTGGGCAGCCGCGACGCCTAATCGCCTTTCAACTGACGCCTGATCGCCTCGGCCCGTTTCGGGGCCAGTGTCGGTGCGGTCTGGTGCATCTGCTGCACCTTCGCCTCTGCCCCGGCGATCAGGCCCGCGATGTGCCGGGCCTCGGGCAGGTTTTTCCAGTATTTCTTGGGCATCTCCGAGGTCATCGCCTGCACCTTCAACCTTGCGGGATTGAAGATGTTGCAAAAGTAGGTGCCCCAAAGGTCTTCGGCGGCATCCTCGGGCAGGTCCGGCCGCGGCTGGCCGGGGTGGAACGACAGGTTGCCGTCGACGAATTGCGCGGTCACGTCCGGTGTGGCGATCATCCAGTCCATATCGGCAAAGCGGCGGGCGAAGAACGGGGCGGTAGGCTCGACCGTGTGGTGGGTCGGCTCGAACCATGCCGCGAAACTGCGCCTTGCGCCGCCTTGCCGCAGGTCGCGGAACCGCACAAAGGCCTTCATCTTGTGTTTGCAGCGCTGCACGCCCTTTTCCATCTGGCGCAGCTTTGCAAGGTCGGGGTCCGCGCGGTCGCCCATCAGGCCCGGCTGATACCGCAACCGCCAGAGAAACGCATAGAGGCGGGCAAAGCGCTGCGGGTCCTTGTGCCAGACGACCGTATCGGCAAGTGCCACATAGCTTTGCGGCACCTTGATCCGCCGCGTCGCGGGAGGCAGCGGGGTCTGCGTGGCAAAAAGCCCCGAGGCTGTCCCCTCGAAGTCCCACAGGATATCCTCGGGCGGGATCGCCGCAGCCAGCAGGCGCCGCGCCGCATCGCGCCATGCGGTATCCGTTCCGACACGGGGCAGGGGGACGGTGAACATCTAGAAAAGGCTCAATTGTTCGGGGGGCGGGGCAAAGCGGGCGCGCAGGTCCGCGCTGTCGGTCAGACCGCCGGGCGACCAGTCACGGGTGGTGATGAAGGCGCGCGCCTTCTTCAGCGACGCACCAAGGCGTTGCAGGTCGGCGTAGCGCAGGGTCCGGTGGCGGCGAGTTGTCAGGATGCGCCCGACACTGCGGGTGCCCAAACCGGGCACGCGCAACAGCATCTCGCGCGGGGCGCGGTTCACATCCACCGGAAAAAGGTGCCGGTTCTGAAGCGCCCAGGCCAGTTTCGGATCGACCTCCAGGTCGAGGTTGCCGTCAGGGCGCGCGGCGGTGATCTCGTCCACGGCAAAGCCGTAGAACCGCAACAGCCAGTCGGCCTGATAAAGCCGGTGTTCGCGCATCAGCGGCGGTTTGATCAGGGGCAGTTTGGCGGTTGCATCGGGGATCGGTGAAAAGGCCGAATAATAGACCCGCTTGAGCTTGTAGTCACCGTAAAGCCGCGTCGATTGCCCAAGGATCGTGGCATCCGTCGCCCTGTCGGCACCGACGATCATCTGGGTCGATTGCCCCGCAGGCACAAAGCGTTTGCCGCGCTTGCCGCTATGGCTTTTCTCGGATGCGGCCTCTTTCAGGGCGCGCACATCGCCCATCGCCTTGCGGATCGTGGCGGGGTTCTTTTCGGGGGCATAGGCTTTGACGCTGGCCTCGGTCGGCAGTTCGACATTGATCGACAGGCGGTCCGCATAGAGACCCGCCTGTTCGATCAGCTCGGGGGCGGCGTCTGGAATGGTTTTCAGGTGTATATAGCCGCGAAAATGCTCGACCTCGCGCAGGCGGCGGGCGATCTGGACCATCGCCGCCATCGTGTCGTCGGGCGACCGGATGATGCCCGAGGACAAAAACAGCCCCTCGATATAGTTGCGGCGGTAGAATTCGATGGTCAGTTGCACGACCTCGTCCACCGAGAACCGCGCGCGCGCCACGTTCGACGAGACGCGGTTGATGCAATAGGCGCAGTCGTAGATGCAGAAATTCGTCATCAGGATCTTCAGCAGGCTGATGCACCGCCCATCCGGCGCATAGGCGTGGCAGATGCCCGACCCTTCGGTCGAGCCAAGGCCCTTGCCGTCGCGGCTGTCGCGCCGCGCGGTGCCGCTGGACGCGCAAGAGGCGTCATAACGGGCGGCGTCGGACAGAATCGCGAGTTTGTCTTTGAGAGAAAGCGTCGGCATATGTTCATGCTATGTTCTTGTTTCCGGTTCGGCAAGTCGGCTTCGCCGGGGTGATACATTTTGGCACGCACCCGGGCCGCCCGCCGTGGCGTTGATCTTGCAATGCGGCCTGCTTTGGGGCATCCGCCGGTCTGGTGTCGCAGGAAGGCGTGCATGAAACGACTGGTCCAGCATCTGGAAGGCAAAGAACGCGCCCTGCGCGGGTCGTTCGACGGTGACCTGTCCACGCCCGCAAAACGTCGCCGCGCGCAGCGCCTTGCGACATGGGTTGATCACGGGATTCTTCGCGCGCTCTGGCACAACTTCAGCACGGTGGCGCCCGGCGTCTATCGGTCGAACCATCCCGATCACAAACGCCTTGCCGCCTATCGGGCGCGCGGCATCAAGACCATCCTGAACCTGCGCGGGGCCCTGCACGAGGCGCCGAACGTGCTGGAGGCCGAAAGCTGCAGGCAATTGGGTCTGACGCTGGTCACGGTCTCGCTTTCAGCGCGTCAGGCCCCCAAGCGCGACAAGCTTCTGCAACTGGTCACAGCCTTCGAGACCCTGGAAAAACCGGTGTTGATCCACTGCAAATCCGGCGCTGACCGCACCGGTCTGGTCTCGGTGCTTTATCTGATGATTCATCGCGGCGAACCGGTCGAGACCGCGATGCGGCAGTTGTCGCTGCGCTATCTGCATATCCGTCGTTCGGCGACGGGGATCTTGGACCACTTCTTCGACGTCTACGCCGCAAGAAACGCCAGGTCGCCCATCGACATCGTCGACTGGATCAGGGACGAGTATGACCGCGACGCGCTGATCACAAGTTTCGCGGCCAAACAGGCATCCCTGAAATGGTGGCAGGGCTGGCGCTAGGTCAGGGGGTTGCCGCCGCCTCGTCCCGCTTGCCTGCGAAACGCGCCGCCCAGTCCGTGCGTTCTTCATCGGTGATCTTGCGAAAGAGGTTCTCGGGCACCGTAAAGGCGTGACCAGCGGGCAGGGTCTGCAGCGCTGCGGCCACATCGGCGGGCCAGCTCTTATCATCGGTCTGCATCGCGTCGATCATCGTCTTGGCCGCGTCGGGAATGAAAGCCGCCGAGAGCACCGCGTAGATGCGGATCAGGTTCAGGGCGAGGCGCACCTGCATGGCTGCTGTCTCTGGATCAGTCTTGAAGGTGGTCCAGGGGGCGTTGGCTTGCAGGTATTCGTTGCCCAAGACCCAGATCGCGCGCAACTCGGCGGCGGCCTTGCGCACCTCGATCCGGTCCATGCAGCCTTCATAGGCGCGGATGCGGGTGGTCAGATCGGCGATCAACCGGTCCTCGGCAGGGCCATAGCTGCCGCCCGCCGGCACAGCTTCGCTGAATTTCGACCGGCAGAACTTGGTGATCCGGCTGACGAAGTTGCCCAAGACATCGGCAAGGTCCTTGTTCACATCGGTCTGGAAATTCTCCCATGTGAATTCCGCATCCGAGCTTTCGGGCGCATGGCTGAGCAACCACCAGCGCCAGTAGTCGGCGGGCAGGATCTCCAGCGCCTGATCCATGAAGACGCCGCGCCCGCGCGAGGTGCTGAACTGGCCGCCATCATAGTTGAGGTAGTTGAACGACTTGATGTAATCGACCAGCTTCCACGGCTCTTGTGATCCAAGGATCGTGGCGGGGAAGGAGAGGGTGTGGAACGGCACGTTATCCTTGCCCATGAACTGGGTGTAGGTCACGTCATCCGCGCCCTTGTCGGTGCGCCACCAGCGTTCCCAGTCGCTGCCCTTGCCTGCGTCCTGCCATTCCTGCGCGCAGGCGATGTATTCGATGGGCGCGTCGAACCAGACGTAGAAGACCTTGCCTTCCATGCCGGGCCAGTCCTCGGTCCCCTTTTTGACCGCAATCCCCCAGTCGAGGTCGCGGGTGATGCCGCGGTCCTGCAAGCCGTCGCCATCGTTCAGCCATTTCTTGGCGATGGATGTGGTCAGGATCGGCCAGTCTGTCTTGCTGTCGATCCATGCGGCCAGATCGTCCTTCAGGGCCGACTGGCGCAGGTAGAGATGCTTGGTCTTGCGCACCTCCAGATCGCGCGACCCCGAGATGGTCGAATAGGGGTTGATCAGGTCGGTGGGGTCAAGCTGCTTGGTGCAGTTGTCGCATTGGTCGCCACGGGCGCTCTCGAAGCCGCAGTTGGGGCAGGTGCCCTCGATATAGCGGTCGGGCAGAAAGCGGCCATCGGCGATGGAATACATCTGCTCTTCATCGACTTCGCGGATCAGGCCCATCTCGGCCAGACGTCCCGCGAAGGCTTGCGTCAGCCTGTGGTTCTGCGGGCTGGAAGAGCGGCCGAAATGGTCGAAGGACAAACGGAAGCCATCGGCGATCTCGGCCTGCACGGCGTGCATCTCGGCGCAGTAATTCGCCACCGGCTTGCCCGCCTTGGCGGCGGCAAGCTCGGCCGGGGTGCCGTGTTCGTCGGTGGCGCAGAGAAACAGGACCTCGTGGCCACGCTGACGCAGGTAGCGGGCGTAAAGGTCGGCGGGCAACTGGCTGCCGACAAGATTGCCGAGATGCTTGATCCCGTTGATATAGGGAATGGCGGAAGTGATCAGATGGCGGGCCATGGACATGTCCTTGCAGGTTTGTCTGGCGTTCTAGCGGGGTGAGGGGGCAGATGCCAGAGGCTGGTCAGGCGGGTGATCCATCCCTATATTCGAGGGATAAGCGAATCCTCTGGTGGACCCCGATGCTGAAGCGCCTGATCCTTGCCACCGCCCTGACGCTGACGGGTCATGCCGCATCGGCGCAGGATGTCTATGTCGGTGGCAGCGTCGATTACATGCTGCCCCATGATGGCGACACGCAGGTGGTGATCTCGGGGATCGCGGGCATGGGCTTTGATGCCGGTCCGGTCGGTGTCGGTGCCGAGGCCGAATATGGCCTGCGCGCGGGGGGTGACGCCGACTATGACACGGCCCGTGTGCGCGGCTGGGTCAGCTATGACTGGGGGCATTACACCTTACGTGCCGGTGGCGGGATCACCGAGTATTACTTCGACGATACCAATTACGGCGGCTATCACGCCCTGCTCGGCGCCGAGCGCGACCTGACGGACCGCCTGAGCCTGCGGGGCGAATTCATCCGTGATTTCGTGGATGACGCCTTTGCGGCCGGCATCACGACGACCCGTGTCGGGGTCGTGTTCAATTTCTGACCGCTGACCGATCGTCCCGATCACACCCGATGCGGTGCCGGCCTGCGGGGGCGGATGCCTCCGGCGGGAGTGTCCCGGGAGAAAGAAGACAGATCAGCTTTGCGAGGGGCGATCGTCCTGCGGTGCCTCGGGTTCGCGGCTGCGGCCCAGAAGCCGCCCGATCAGAAAGCTGGTGCGCGGCGCGTAGACATAGCGTGTCCTGCCTTCGGGGGCGCGCCTGACCCGCATCCGCCAGGCCGCAAAGACGATCAGCGCCACATGCCCGACCGAGATCAGATAGAACAGGGCGGCGGGGCCGAAGCCCTCGATCAGGGCCGAACTGGTCAGCGGGGCCGCGATGGCGCCCACAGCGTAAAAGAACATCAGCGCGGCTGACAATTCCACCCTCTCGTCCGAGGTCGCAAAGTCATGGGCATGGGCGGTGGCGACCGAATAGATCGGAAAGGTCGTCGTTCCGAAAAGGAATGCCGCCAGAAAGATGCTGGTCGTGCCGAGGTCTGCGGTCACAACCGTCGCGATGCAAGAGACGATCGCCGCGACCGACAGCCAGACCATCACCCAGCGCCGGTCGTATTTGTCCGCAAGCCAGCCCACGGGGTATTGCGCCAGCGCGCCGCCCGCGACGTAGGCGGCAAGGAAGGTCCCGATCTGGCTGGCGTTCAGGCCGACCTCTTGTCCGTAGATCGGGCCGACCATCCGGAACGATGCCCCCGAAAGCGCCGCGACCAGCACCGCCGCCACCGCCATGGGCGAGCACCGCCACGCCAGTTTCGGACGCAGGCGCGTCGCCTTGGGGGTTTGGGGTTGCGGCAGCCGCGTCAGCGTCAGCGGCAGCAGCGAGGCGCAGCAGAGGATCGTCAGCAGGTTGTAGGCGATATAGGTTTCCAGCGTGGCCAGCGCCCCGATCATGAACTGCGCCACGAACGACCCGCCGATATCGACGATCCGGTAGCTTGCCATCGCGCGCCCGCGCGTTTCGTTGGTGACCTTGGCCTGCAACCAGGCCTCGATCACCGTATAGCAGCCCGCCACGCAGATGCCCGAGGCGATCCGGCAGATCGCCCATGCCACCGGGTCGATCACCACCACATGGGCCGCCAGCCCGATGGCCCCCATCGCGGTGAAGGCGGCGAAGGCCCGGCTGTGGCCCACATCGCCCATCAGGCGCGGCGCCCACCAGCAGCCGATGAAGAACCCCACGAAATGCGCCGATCCCAGAAAGCCGACCTCGGTCTGGCTGAACCCCACATCCAGCCCCGTCAGCGCATCGAGCGGACCGACGCCTCCGGAAGAGAGTTGCAGCAGCGTGACCGAGAGAAACAGGGCCGCAAAGGAAATCATCATGCGCATACAAGCGGCCTATGCGGTTCAACCCCACAGGACTAGTGGCTTTTCGACAAATCCGTGTCGTCTTTGCCCCCTTGCCCTTGGGCGGCATCCCACTAGGGTCTGCGCGGCATGTCAACGATAGGAAGACAGATGAGAAAACTCCCCCTTGGTCGCACGGATATCATGGTCAGCGAATGGTGCCTGGGCACGATGACCTATGGCAATCAGACGCCCCAGGACGACGCGCACCGCCAGATCGACATGTGCCTCGATGCGGGGATCAATTTTCTCGACACCGCCGAGATGTATCCCGTCAACCCGATCAGAGCCGAGACCGTGGGCCGCTCGGAAGAGGTCATCGGCAACTGGATCGCCAGAACCGGACGGCGGGACGAGATCGTGGTGGCGACCAAAGTGTCGGGCGACAACCCGGGCTGGGTGCGCGACGGGCACGGCTATGATGGTGACGTGATCCGGCAGACGGTCGATCAGTCGCTGAAGCGGTTGCAGACCGATGTGATCGACCTTTACCAGATGCACTGGCCGATGCGCGAGTCCTATATGTTCCGCCAGAACTGGACGTTCGATCCTTCCGGCCAGAACCGCCAGCAGACGTTGGATCACATGATGGATGTGCTGGAGGCACTGGGCGAGGCGGTGCAGGCGGGCAAGATCCGCGCCATCGGCATGTCCAACGAAAGTGCATGGGGCATGACCAAATGGGTCGATCTGGCCGAGGCGGCCGGTCTGCCGCGCATGGCGAGCGTGCAGAACGAATACTCGCTTCTGTGCCGGCTTTACGACACCGACATGGCCGAAATGGCGGTGAACGAGGATGTGACCCTGCTGTCCTTCTCGCCGCTGGCCTGTGGCGTGCTGACGGGCAAATACCAGAACGGTCAGGTGCCCGAAGGCAGCCGGATGTCGATCAACGGCAATCTGGGCGGGCGCGTGACCGAACGGCTCTGGCCTGCGGCGCAGGCCTATCTCGACCTTGCGGCGGAACATGGGTTGGACCCGGTGCATATGGCGATGGCCTGGCAGCGGACGCGGCCCTTCCCGATTTCGGCGATCTTCGGGGCCACCACGGCGGCGCAGCTTGAACAGATCCTTGCGGGCAAGGATGTCATGCTGTCGGATGACCTTGTGGCCGGGATCGACGCGGTCCACAAGGCGCATCCGATGCCCTATTAGGCTGACAGTTCCCCCTTGAGACCGCGCCGGATTTCGGCAAGGCTCGCGGTCAAACAAGGGGGAGGCTGCCATGCCGCTGCAAATGAACCGCGAGGTCTTCATCACCTGCGCTGTGACGGGGTCGGGATCGACGCAGGACAAAAGCCCGCATGTGCCGCGTTCAGCCAAGCAGATCGCCGACAGCGCGATCGATGCCGCCAAGGCGGGTGCGGCCATCGTGCATTGCCATGTGCGTGACCCCGAAACCGGCAAGCCGAGCCGTGACGTGGCCCTTTATCGCGAGGTGACCGAGCGTATCCGCGAGGCGGAGGTGGACGTTGTCCTGAACCTGACCGCAGGCATGGGCGGCGACATCATTTTCGGCGGCGTCGAAACCCCGCTGCCGCCCGTTGCCGGCACCGATATGGTGGGCGCGACCGAGCGTGTCGCCCATGTCGCCGCATGTCTGCCGGAAATCTGCACGCTCGATTGCGGCACGATGAACTTCGCCGAGGCCGACTATGTCATGACCAACACGCCGGGCATGTTGCAGGCGATGGGGCGGATGATGACCGATCTGGGTGTCAAGCCCGAGATCGAGGCCTTTGATACAGGCCATCTGTGGTATGCCAAGCAACTGGTGAAGGACGGCATCCTCGACGGTCCGGCCCTGGTGCAGCTTTGCATGGGCGTGCCTTGGGGCGCGCCGGATGATCTCAATACCTTTATGGCGATGGTCAACAATGTCCCCCCCGACTGGACCTTTTCGGCCTTCGCGCTGGGGCGCCACCAGATGCCTTATGTGGCCGCATCCGTGCTGGCGGGGGGCAATGTGCGTGTCGGGCTGGAAGACAACCTGATGCTGGATCGCGGCGTGCTGGCCACCAATGCGCAATTGGTCGAGCGGGCTGTCGGGATCATCGAAAACCTCGGGGCACGTGTGATCGGGCCGGATGCGGTCCGTGCCAGGCTAGGCCTGACCAAACGCGCGCCGGTTACAGCATGAGGGGGCTGGTTCTTGCGGCCCTGCTGGTCCTGACCGGATGCGGTGTGCTGACCGTCTACCGCGATACGGATGTGCCGATTTCCTCGAAGGCGGTCTTCGATGTGGAACGCTACATGGGTCTCTGGTACGAGGTCGCCCGCTTCCCCGTGCCCTTCGAGGCGGGCTGCGTCGGGGTGACTGCCGAATATGCGCTTCGGGACGACGGCACGGTCTCGGTCCTGAATATCTGCCGCAATCCCGATGGGTCCGAAAGGGCGCGCATCGAAGGCACGGCGACCCCCGTGGCGCCTGCGCGGCTGAAGGTCCGCTTTGCCTCGGTGCCCTTCGTGGTGGGGGATTACTGGGTGCTCTGGACGGACGAGGACTATCAGACCGCTGTTGTCGGGGCGCCCAACGGGCGGGCGGGGTGGATTTTGAACCGCACACCTCGGATTCGTGCCGACCGTTTGCAGGCGGCGCGTGATATTCTGGCCTTCAACGGCTATGACCTGAGCCAGTTAGAGGAGGTTGCACAGTGAGAAAACTTATCTTCGGCAGTATTCTGGCCCTTGCCGCCTGCGACGGGACCGGTGCGATGGGGCCAGGCGGCGCACCCAATGGCGGCATGCGCGAGTTTCTGGTGATCGGCGGCCGGATGACCTTCGAGGATTGCCGCGCCCGTGGCGGTCTGATCATCCGTGACAGCAATACGAATATGGTGGCCTGCGATCCTCAAGTGCGGGGCGAGCCTGTGCCGGCGGATGAATTCGACCATCCCGAAAATCCCGTAGGAACCTGACCATGCAAAAGGGCACGGCGGCCATCATCGGTGGTGGCGTCATCGGCGGCGGCTGGGCTGCCCGCTTTGTGTTGATGGGCTGGGACGTGCGCGTCTTTGACCCCGACCCAGAGGCACAGCGCAAGATCATTGAGGTGCTGGCCAATGCGCGCCGGTCGCTGCCGGGGCTGTCGGATGTGGCCCTGCCACCCGAAGGCACCTTGCGTTTCCACGACACCATGTCGGCGGCTGTCGATGGCGCCGACTGGATACAGGAAAGCGTGCCCGAGCGTCTGGCGCTGAAGCACAAGGTCTATCAGACCTTGCAGGAACATTGCGCCGAAGGTGCGATCATCGGGTCCTCGACCAGCGGTTTCAAACCTTCCGAATTGCAGGACTGCGCCACGCGCCCCGCACAGATCATTGTCACGCATCCCTTCAACCCGGTCTATCTGCTCCCCTTGGTCGAACTTGTCCCGACCGACAAAAACCCGCCCGAACTGATCCAAAGGGCCAAGGATATCCTGACCGGCATCGGCATGTATCCTTTGCATGTCCGCGCCGAGATCGACGCCCATATCGCCGACCGTTTCCTCGAAGCCGTCTGGCGCGAGGCGCTCTGGCTGATCAAGGATGGCATCGCCACGACGACGGAAATCGACAACGCGATCCGCTATGGCTTCGGGCTGCGCTGGGCGCAGATGGGCCTGTTCGAGACCTACCGCATCGCCGGTGGCGAGGCGGGGATGCGCCATTTCATCGAACAGTTCGGCCCCTGCCTGTCATGGCCATGGACCAAGCTGATGGATGTGCCGGAACTGACGGACGACCTGATCGACGCCGTGGCGGGGCAGTCGGACGCGCAGTCCGGCATGTATTCCATCCGCGAGCTAGAACGCACCCGCGACACCAACCTTGTCACCATCCTGCGCGGTCTGAAGGCGCAGGACTGGGGGGCGGGCAAGCTGCTGAATGCGCAGGACGCCCGCGTCGCGGGTGTGCCTGCGCTGCCCGATGACCTGACCCGGCCCATCGTGACGGTGGAACGCGCCGTGCCGCTCGACTGGACCGACTACAACGGCCATATGAACGAGGCCCGCTATCTGCAGGCCTTCGGTGATGCGACCGACCGGATGATGCTGCTGGTGGGGTGCGATGCGGATTATATCGCCACAGGCGGCAGCTATTTCACCGTCGAAACCCATATCCGCCATCTGGACGAGGTCCATGCCGGGGCCGTGATCCGCGTCGAAACGCAGGTGCTGCTGGGCGAAGGCAAGAAGATGCACCTGTTCCACCGCATGTATCAGGGCGACCGCGAACTGGCGACGGGGGAACACATGCTGGTGCACGTCAGTCTCGAAACCCGCCGCGCCTGTGATCCCGCGCCGCATGTGGCCGGCACTCTGGCGCGTGTCGCAAGCGCCCACACCGCCCTGCCGCGCCCCGAGGGTGCAGGCAAGGCCATAGGCGTCAAAGGTTAGCCGACCGAGGTGATCAGCCCGTTCAGGTAGCCTGCCAGATCGCGCTGGCTGACGCTGGCCTCGCGCACCAGCTGGTCGAAATGCGCGGTGATCGCCGCGACCCTTTCGGTATCGCGGAACACCAGATAATTGCGCCCGATGTAGATGACCGCCAGCAGCGGGCCGAAGACGGTGATGGGCGCCGAAAAGAGCTTGCGGTCATCGAAAAGGTGCAGGCGCAGGGTCGGGTAAAGCTGGCTGTGCAGGTCGCGCAGGTGCGCAAGCTCGGTCCAGCGGATATGCACGGGCAGGCCCTTGTAGTAGCCCGTCCCGCTGGCGAAATTCTCCAGCTCGGACAGCGGGATCGCGACTTCGTAGTCCGAGCGCGCACTGCGCATCCAGTTCAGACGGTCACGGGCCGCGCCGATGGCCTGATCGATCGTCTTGCCCAGTGACGGCGCATACTCCCAGCGCAGCATGTCCTCGGTCTTGAGCATGTCGGGCAGGGCGGCGGGCACATGGCGGATCTTGTATCCCGCCGCCTCTTGATGCCACGCGAAGATCTGATCATCGACCATGGCGCGGGGGGCCTCGGTCATGGCGATGGCCGTCGCGACAAGGTCCGCGGCGCGTTCCGGTCGATCCGACAGCCCCAAGAGCCAGTCCGCGCTGACCCCAAGTGCGGCCGCACATTCCGCCACAAGCTGGCCGTTGGGCACCCGCGCGCCGGTGTCCTTCAGAAGCTGCGACAAGGTGGACCGATCCACACCCGTTTGACGCGCAAGGTCGCTTTGCGTCATGCCGGTCAGCGACATTGCCTGCCGCAGGCGGTCGCGGAGCATCTGTGCCCTCTGCCGTTTGTCGAGTTTATGCATCATTGCAGATAATAATCACATCTGCGGCCTTTTGTGAACTAGTCTCCAAATGGTTCACGGGTGCGTGATCCCCTACTCTGCACGCCATGGGACAGAAACGCATGACAAACCAAGTCGGAACAGAGTGGCCGACAATAGTTTTGATTGTGGTCTGCTACGCCGCATGGGGCCTCGCGTTGTGGTGGCTTCCACTCACCTTCGGCATCGTTTCTGGAGGTGTCGCGATTGCCTTGCATGCATCATTGCAGCACGAGGTGATCCACGGACACCCCTTTCAGCGTCAGTGGCTGAACGATCTTCTGATCTGGCCGCCGCTGATGCTGACAGTCCCATACCCGCGCTTCAAGGCGACACATCTTGCCCACCACCATGACGAGGTGATCACCGATCCCTACGACGATCCCGAAAGCAACTTTCTGGATGGCGGCACATGGGACCGTTTGCCGCGCTGGGCGCGGATGGTGCTGGCCATCAACAACACCGTGCTGGGGCGCGTGACGCTGGGGCCGCTGATCGGAACCGTGGCCTTCCTGCTGTCAGAGTGGCGTATGCCTGATGCTGCCGTCGTCCGCGGCTGGCTGTGGCATGTGCCGGCGGTGGCGGCGGTTGTCGGGGTGGTCGTCCTCTCGCCCATGCCGGTCTGGGCCTACCTGATCGCGGCTTATATCGGCATGGCGATCCTCAAGGTGC
This sequence comes from Yoonia sp., assembly GCF_036770585.1. GTDB lineage: Bacteria > Pseudomonadota > Alphaproteobacteria > Rhodobacterales > Rhodobacteraceae > Yoonia. The sequence goes on from NZ_DAIPIW010000006.1 coordinate 52,772, forward strand.
GCACCTACCTTGAACATCAGGCGCACGAACGCGCCAGCGGGCGCAGCGTCATCGTCGAAAAGGGCGGGATTCTGGGGTTCCTGTTTCTCAACAACAACCTGCACGTGGTCCATCACATGCACCCGCGCGTGCCGTGGTTCGCGCTGCCCGCCCTTTATGCCAAGCGCAAGGATCACTATCTGCGGCGCAACGGCGGCTATTTCTACGCCTCCTACGGCGAGGTGTTCCGCCGCTATTTCCTGCGCGCCAAAGACCCCGTGGCGCATCCGCTTTGGCGACGGTGACGCAGGTGATCGGGCATCAGCGGTCCCATTGCCTTACAAGGGCGGGCGCCCGCCGAGACGGCTGACCAGATGCGCCTCGTCATCGTTGCGGAAAAAAGGGACTGACGCCAGCGCAGCGCCGTTTGCGATATGGCTGACCAGCTCGGCAAGGACGACCTGCGTGATGAAGGGCAGATCGAACCTGCGGGCCTCGGACAGGGGCACCCATTGCAGATGCGAAAGTTCATCCTCGGCACCGGAGAAATCGTCGGGATCACTGGCGAGTGCGGCGGCGTCAGCCAGAAAGAACCGCGCATCGAAACGGCGCGGGCGACCTTGCGGGGTGACAGCACGAAAGAAGAAGGTCAGCGCGGACAGGTGCGGGATATGCCCGGTGCCGGCAAATCCGCGCCAGCCCTGCGGCGGATCGGGCCAGTGTTGCGGCTGGCCCAGAAGCAGGCCGGTTTCCTCCCACAACTCGCGGATGGCAGCTGCAGAAAGAGCCTCGGGCGGAACCGTGCTTTCGCCAAGAAGCCGTGTCCGGTCCACAGGGTTCAAGGGAGAGGCCGGCAGATCGTGGTCGTTTGCGTCGACAGCACCGCCCGGAAAGACGAATTTGCCGGGCATGAAGGCGGCTCTATCCCCGCGCTGGCCCATCAGCACCGCTGGTCGCGTGTCACGGTCCCGCAGCACGATGATGGTCGATGCGTCGCGGATACCGGTCTTGTCCATCCGATCCTAGCCCCGTTCCGGACCGCCGAACCCGTGCATCCGCCGCGCCCATTGGATGCCGACGACCATCCCCTTCATGCGCGGCAAAAGCGCCAGCGACAGGACGACCGCCAGAACCGAGAGGGTGATCGCCATGGTCAAGGGCTCGGGCCGGAACTGGACCCACATGAAGTGGATGACGAAACCGATGATGTGCCCGACCACAAGGATCGTCAGATAGGCCGGTCCGTCATCGGCGCGATGGTGAAACAACTCTTCCCCGCACGCGGGGCAGGTATCGGCGACCTTCAGGTAACGCGCGAAAATGTGGCCCTTGCCGCAGTGCGGACAGCGGCACTGCAATCCGCGCAGCACGGCCTGACCGGTCGGGCGTTCGGCGTCATGCGTTTCGGCGTGCGTTTGGGTATGTGTCATGGGTGGAGCTTCCTTTCGCCCCTTCAGCACATGAACCAACCGCACCCCAAAGGAAAGAGGGCGCGCGGATATGGCGCGGCCGGGGCTGTGAAAATATTTGCGACACAAGCGACGGAAACGCCCCCGCACCGCGTTGGAAGACTATCGGCAGCTTGGATTGCTGCCCGGCAACAAGGAAAAAGGACACCCACATGAAACGTCAAATTTTGCTGGCAACGGTCGTTGCAGGTCTGGTCATTGCGGCGGGCGCTGCCTTTGCGCAGGGTCGGGGCGAGGCGCGTCTTGATTTCGCGACACTTGATCTGAACGGCGACGGGATGCTCTCGCTGGAAGAGTTGCAGGCGCAGGGCGCGGCCCGCTTTGCCGATATGGACACGAATGGCGACGGCGCGCTGTCGGCGGAAGAGATGATTGCCGCCGCCGGTCAGCGCGCCGCCGAGCGCGCTGACCGGATGATCGCTCGCTTCGATGCCAACGGCGATGGCATGTTGCAAATCGACGAGATGCCGGGCCGTGGCGGTGACCGCGCGGCGCGGATGTTCGACCGTGTGGATGCCGATGGTGACGGTATGATCAGCCAGGAAGAGTTTCAGGCCGTCAAGGAACGCATGGCCGCGCGGCGCGGTGAGCGTGGCCATGGCCCGCGTGATCGCGGCTAGCGGCGACCGGCGGGGGCATGGTGCCCCCGCCCGATTGCGTGAAGGTGGGATAAGGGCTAGCACCGCTGACGATGAACGCCGGAACCGATCCCTTTGCGGCCGTATCCGATGCCGCCTTGCTGGTCGCCTTCGCCAATGGCGAGCCGCAGGCCGCGCGGGTCCTGACCGCGCGCCTGTTGCCGCGGGTGCTGGGGCAAGCGACGCGGATGCTGGGCTCGCGCAGCGAGGCCGAGGATGTGGCGCAAGAGGCGATGTTGCGCCTCTGGAAGGTCGCGCGGGACTGGCGGCAGGACGAGGCACAGGTCAGCACATGGCTTTACCGTGTTGTGGCCAATCTGTGCACCGACCGTCTGCGCAGGCGGCGTGGCGGGATCGGGCTGGATCAGGTGCCCGAACCGCCGGACGACAGCCCGAGTGTCGCGGCGCGGATGCAGGACGACCGGCGCATGACCGCCCTTGCCGAAGGGCTGGCGGCGCTGCCGGAACGGCAGGCGCAGGCGGTGGCGCTGCGGCATCTGGAGGGGTTATCGAACCCCGAAATCGCACAGATCATGGACATCAGCGTGCGGTCCGTGGAAAGTCTGACAGCACGCGGGAAACGCGCCTTGGCCGATTTGCTGGCGGGACGGAAGGCAGAACTGGGGTATGGCGATGACACGCCCGAATGACGACTTTTTGGAAGACCTCTTTGCCCGCGCGCAAGGGGACCGCGCGACGCCACAGGACGATCTTGTGGCGCGGGTTCTGGCGGATGCCGATGCGGTGCAGGCGGGTCTTGCGACACAAACTGCAAGGCCGGCGCCCCCCGGTCTGTGGTCGCGGATGCTGGTGGCCTTGGGTGGCTGGCCTGCGGTCAGCGGGCTTGCGGCTGCCACGGTCGCAGGTGTCTGGATCGGCGTCGCCCCGCCTGCGCCGGTCGCGGATGTGACGGCGGATATCCTGGGGACGACCGTGGCGGTGCCGCTGGTCCCCTATGATCTGGGGCTGAGTGCAGGAGAATTCGCAGATGGCTGATCCGGACCCCGCCCGCAGACCCGGGCCCGCCCGCCTGTGGCAGATCGTGCTGGTGCTTTCGCTTGCGTTGAACCTTGCGGTGGCCGGTGTGGTGGCCGGTACGGTGCTTTCGGGCCGGACAGGCGACGGGTCGCCGCGCAGTTTCGATCTTGGGATCGGGCCGGTCGCGCAGGCGCTCGACCGGCAGGAACGGCGCGAGGTGGGCCGGATGCTGCGGCAGGCGCGTGTCCTGCGCGATGTCAACCCGCGCGGGCGCGTGGCCGAGATGATTGCGGTGCTGCAAACCGAACCGCTTGATGCCGACCTGTTGCGCGCCATCTTCGCGCAACAGGCTGCCGATGTGGCCCGGCTGCAATTGCGCGCGCAAGAGGCCCTGCTGACCACCATCATGACCATGTCCCCCGAAAGGCGTGCCGCCTTCGCCGCCGCCCTCGCCGAACAGATGGAGCGCGCCCCGGGGCGCGGTCTGCGCCCCTCAGGCGGCTGACTGTGACATGGCGACCTGATTGCGGCCTGCGGTCTTGGCGCGGTAGAGCGCGCGATCGGCGCAAGAGCAAAGCTGCGTCAGCGGCAGGTCAGGTGTGGTGCCCGCATCGCTGACGGCCACCCCGACCGAGACGGATACATGGATGCTGCCGGCACCCTCGCCGATGGCGAAGGGTGTGTTGCCGATGATCCGCCGCAACCTGTCTGCGGCCAGCCGCGCCTGTTTCGCCGTGGTCTGCGGCATGGCGACCAGAAACTCTTCCCCGCCGATGCGACCCAAGAGATCGACCGCGCGCAGGTTGTCGCGCAACCGATCCGCAAGCCCCACAAGCACCTGATCACCGGCCGCATGGCCATGGGTGTCGTTGATCGCCTTGAAGTGATCGATGTCGATCATCATCACCGCGAACTGCCTTTCGGAACTCAACGCCTCTTCCGCCATGCGCGTCAGGTGCGGCATCAGATAGCGGCGGTTGTAAAGTCCCGTCAGCGGATCGGTCAGCGCCGCCTGCAGCCCGTCGCGCACGGTGGCGCGCAAACCGTCCTGTTGCAGCTTGCGCCCGACGAGGGCGCGGATGCGCAGGTCCAGTTCTGCGCCGCTGACATCGGCGAAAACGACATCCTCTGCACCCAGATCAAGGTGCATCGCCGCCTCGGACCGGCCATCGCGGGGCAGGATGACCATGAGGGCCGAAAGGCGGGTCGCCGTGCGCGAGCGCAGTTCGGACACCAGATCGAAGCGCGGCATATTGGTTTGGGTGGTCTTGCGCAGGTCGAGGATCACCAGATCGGGCCTTGGTGCATCTTCGCCCAGCGCCAGCAAAGCCCGTATGTCGCTTGTCTGAAAGGTGGGTCCCCAGGCCTCGGCCAGTTGGGCAAAGGCCCTTGGCATCTTTTCGCCCGTGTCCTGTGCAAAGCGGATCTTGGCCGTGCGCGAAAACGGGCTGCGCGCATCGTCGAAGCCAAGCGCGCGGCTGGTGCTTTCACGCAAGGCAAGTTCCTGTCCGGCGCTTTTGATCCGCAACAGCGATCTGATCCGCGCCAGCAGATAGGCATCTTCCACCGGGGCCGGCAGCACGTCATCCGCCCCGGCATCAAGTGCCGCAAACCTGGCCCGTGCGGTATCGGCGCCACCCATCGCAATGATCGCAAGTCCGCGCGTCACCGGGTTGTCGCGCAGCCCGCGGCAAAAGGCAAAGAGATCAGCGCCGATGCTGGACAGGTTGATCAGCATCAGGTCGGGCCGGTGCTGCATCATCGCCTGTTCCGCCTCGATCCGCGTGGCGCAGGCCGTGACGCGGAACTGTGCGGTCTGCATCTTGACCTTAAGCACGATGCGGTTCGTCGGCACCGCATCCACGATCAGAATTCGCGCTGTCATCCGTTGCAACCTTTCTGGCTGTCGTCCATCGTCTGGGCCACAGTCTCGCCAAGACAGGTTAAGAAATTCTTTCCAATCGCAGAGGACAGCGCATGAACGCCGACCGTGCCGAGATCATCGCCCTTCAGGCCCTCGCCTGGCTTGTCGGCAACGACGCGCTTTGCCCTGTCTTTCTGGGCGCGACGGGGGGGTCGGAACAGGACCTGCGCGCCCGTGCCGCCGATCCCGATTTTCAGGCCTCGGTGCTGGAGTTCATCACGATGGATGACGCCTGGGTCGTCGCCTTTTGTGATTCGGTCGGTCTGGCCTACGATCAGCCATTGCGTGCCCGCTATGCCCTGCCGGGGGCCGAGCAGGTCAGCTGGACCTAAAGGTCGATCCGCACCACGCCGTCAGGGTCCGCCGCGCGGCTTTGGCACAGGATCATCGTGGTTTCGCGTTGCGCCTGTGACAGGACGAAGTCGCGGTGCTCGACCTTGCCCGCCACCACCCCGCATTTGCAGACACCACAGAGCCCGTCGCTGCATTTCACATCTACATCGACGCCCGCGCCGATCAGCGCCTCCGAGGCGCTTTGATCAGCGGCGACCGCGATTTGCCGCCCGTCGCGCAAGGCCAGCGTGAAGGCGTGGCTCGTGTAATCGGGCAGGTCAGGCACCGCGAAATATTCCAGATGCCGCGCCTCTTGGGGGAAACCATTGGCCTCTGCCGCGGCCATGACCGCGGCCATATAGGCGTCCGGCCCGCAGGTGTAGATATGCGCGCCCCTGGTGTAGCGGGTCAGGGTGGCAAGTGCTGCGCGCGACCCTTCGGCAGAGATGTGCAGGCTCACGCGATCGGCCCAGGGCATGGCTGCAAGATCACCCAGAAACCCAGCCTCGGCCCTTGTCCTGATACTGTAGTGCAGGGCGAAATCCGCGCCGATGGCGTGCAGCCTGTGCGCCATGGCGATCATCGGGGTGATGCCGATGCCGCCACCGAAGAGCAGCGTCCGTGTGGCATCCTCGACCAGGGGAAAATGGTTGATGGGGTGCGAGACGAAGACCCGCCGCCCTTCGGTAAAGATGCGGTGCATCAGCTTTGACCCGCCGCGCCCCGCATCCTCGCGCAGGACCGCGATCTGGTATGTGCTGCGGTCGGCAGGGTCGCCGGACAGGGAATACTGGCGGAAGAACTCGGGGGCGATCACCACGTCGATATGCGCACCTGCGGTGGCGGGCGGCAGGTCACCACCGTCGGGCAGGGCGAATTCGTATTTCGTCACCGTCTCGCTGATCTTTTCGGCCTTGGTGATGACGACGGCAATCACGGGCGAGTGGCCCGGCGCGGGGGCGTAGATATGTTCAGGCGGCTGCCCTGCGGCCCGCCGCGCCTTGTGTTCCCTGGCAGTGATCATCGCTTGATAGGCCGCGATCCCCGCCTCGCGGTCCATCGGGAAGGGCCAAGGGTAGGGCGGCGGGGCAAGCGGTGCGGGATAGACCGCAAGGGTCTGGTCCGCATAGCGCAGGTCAAGGCCTGTTTGCAGATCGCGCCGGTTTACCGGATGGCGGCTGGGGCGGTAGGCGCCGTCGTCCTCCATCTCGAGGTTCCACCACCAAGTCTTGACCTGATTGATGCGGCCCTTGCCCAATCTGTCGTCCAGTTTCGCCAGCGCCTTGGCCGCCTGCGGGACGGTCATCGCCAGCTTGCGGAACGGGGCCTCGGCGAAGAGACCCTCAAGGTTCCACGGGCAGGTTTTCATGCAGCGCCCGCACATCGCGCCGTTCTTCTGGCTGACGCGATAGGTGGTGCATTTCTGGCTGTCGGACTTCCAGATCTCATAGCCGTTGAACATCAGCTTCGGCCCCGCCGTGATCGCCCCCGAGGGACATTCACGGGCGCATTTGTTGCAGGCCTCGCAGAACCTTTGCAGGCCGAAGTCGATGGGCCTGTCATGGGCAATCGGCATGTCGGTGGTGACCACACCGGATTTCAGGCGCGGTCCGAGGAAAGGGTTCAGGATCACCTCGCCGATGCGGCTGACCTCGCCCAGACCGGACAGCAGCAAAAGCGGCGGGTGCAGGACCTCTTCATCCATCGCCGAATGGACTCGTGCCTCGTATCCCAGATTGCGCAGGTGTTGCGCCAGCACCCCGCCCAAAAGCGAGAACCGCAGGTAGGCGCGCATGGACTGCGCACAGGCGATCCAGTCGTCGCCCGATGCGCCCTCCATGGTCTCGTGCCCCTGATCGATGATCATGGAAATGGCGTGCGCGTGATAGGGGGTGATCGGGTCGCCCTTGGCGTCGTGGCTGTAATAGGCGAAATCGGGACAGGCGCTGAGCCCCACGGCATCGACACCGAGAAAATAGAGGGCGGCCTTGATATTGGCGGCGTTCCGCGCGGGCGTGTTTTCAACGCGGTCCGGTGCGGGGGTCCCGTTTTGCAGCAGCACGAAGGCCCCGAGTGTCGTGCGAAAGGCGAAGGCCGAGGCCGATTTGCGCACGAAATTGCCGTTCTTCGTCGCCTCCTGCACGGGTTTGCCAAGGTCGCCGAACAGGCCGCGCGCGAACATGTTGGCGCGTTTGGGCACGCGCGCGACATTGGCGCGGTCGATATAGGTCGTGGGGGCGTCCACGCGTTTCAGGGTCTCGAAGGGATGCGGGCCGCGGTGGTAGTCGCGCTTGGCGAAGGGATCGCGGGTGCGGGCGGATTTGGCATGGGCGCCAAGCCCGGTCCGGTAGCTGGCGGGTGGTTTCTGATGCGGGGCCAGCGGTTGGTCCGCGGTCAGTTCCAGCGTCGTGGTGACCGCCGCAAGGCCATAGCGGTCACCGGTGAAAGGATTGCGCAGCACGCCGCTTTCGTCGGCGACAAGTCCCGCCTGCAAGGCAAGCGCGCCCAGATGCACGTCGCTGGCGGCCATCGAATGCGCCCGTGCCCCGTAACCCAGCGTGCGGATATAGCTGGCGAGCGTCACGGCGGTTTCCATGCCCCGCAGACAGGCCCTGTGGGGCAGGGCATCCCTGATCCAGTCTGCCCCCGTCTCGTCCGGATCGGGGTCGCGCGGGTGATCGTAGAGAAACACGATGGCATGGGTGTGGTGGCGGCAGTCCTGCGGTGGCATCGCCATGCCCTCGCGCAGGTTCGCAAGGATCACGTCGATCCCCGCTGCAAGGGTCGACGGCTGCACCCGGCCGAGTGTCTCGGCCAGTCCGGCGACATCGGGATTGATAAGCGGTTCGGCTAACCATGCCTCGGGCGGGATCTTGCAGGTGCCCACCATGCCCGCATCACAATAGTAGCCGAAAGCCTTGAGATGATTGGCCCTTTCCGTCGGGCTGTCCGGTATGTCCGCGATCTCGCGCTTGATAAGGCCGTCGCGCGTGGCGTCCAGCATCGCCTGATAATCCTGCATCGCGTTCACGATACTCGCCGGGTCCTCGGGGCGGCGGAACGCCAGCCCCGCCATCGGTGCCAGCGCCGCAAGATCGACATGGCTCCGCCGCTGCAGCGCCTCCAGCGGGAAGGGGCCGAGGTGCATGGGCCGGGACTTGTAAGAGCGCAGTTTCAACATCGGTTGACACCGTCCGTCCGGCGGGGTCCGGTGTCAATGGCAGGAGAACGAGGCAGACCATGATCAAGGGCATCATCTTCGACAAGGACGGCACCTTGTTCGACTTCAACGCCACATGGGGCGCTTGGGCGCGCCAGATGCTGGCAGAGGAAACGGGCGGTGATCCGCTGCTGTTCGCACGTCTGGCAGAGGCGCTGGGCTATGACGCCGCCGCAGGACGGTTCGAGGCCGGAAGCATCGTCATCGCCGCGACCGTGGCCGAGGTGGCCGATGTGTTCCAATCCGTCCTGCCGGCCCTTGACCGGGATGCGTTACTGGACCGGATGAACGCCGCGTCGGCCATGGTCGCGCAGGTCGAGGCCGTGCCGCTGCGCCCCTATTTCGCCGGACTGCACGGGTCGGGCCTGAGGCTGGGGATCGCCACCAATGATGCCGAAGCCCCCGCGCGGCAGCACCTTTTGCGGGCCGAGGTCGCCCATTTCTTCGATTTCATCGCAGGCTATGACAGCGGCTTCGGGGCAAAGCCCGCGACGGGACAGCTTTTGGCGTTCTGCGACAGGGTCGCGCTTGATCCTGCGCATTGCCTGATGGTCGGGGACAGCACCCATGATCTGCACGCGGGCCGAGCGGCGGGGATGCGCACCGTCGGTGTCCTGACGGGACCGGCCCTGCAAGACGACCTCGCCCCGCTTGCCGATGTCGTGCTTGCGCATATCGGGCAGATTCCCGCATGGCTGGCGGCAGAAAATCTGCTGGCTTCCTGAATCCGACAGCTTGTGTCGGTTTCCCGTCATCCATTGGGTTCGGGGTCTGCGAAGCTGTGCCAAAGGGCGGCGCGGGGACTGGCAGCATGACGGAAATGGCGACAAAAACGCGGCGGCGCGGTGGTGGACGGGCGGGGGCGGCCACGCGGCGCGGCACGGCGACGATCGAGCAGATGCCGTGGCGTCTGCCGGTCAATACCGACCGCCCGACCGAACCGCTGGACGCGGCAGGCGTGCAGGCGATCCATGAGGGCGCGATGCGCATCCTCGAAGAGATCGGGATCGAGTTTCTGAACGAAGAGGCGCTGGTGCTCTTCAAGAAGGCCGGCTGCATCGTCAACGGCACCAACGTCCGCATGGGCCGCGACTGGGTGATGGAGATGCTGGGCTACGCGCCCGCGCTGTTCGACATCACGCCGCGCAACCCCGACCGCAAGATCACCATCGGCGGCAATCATATCCTGTTCGGAAACGTCTCGTCGCCGCCCAACTACTTCGATCTGGAGATCGGCCGGAAGGTCTCGGGCAGTCGCGCCCAATGCGCGGACCTGCTGAAGCTGACGCAGTATTTCAATTGTATCCATTTTGCAGGCGGCTATCCGGTGGAACCTGTCGATGTGCATGCCTCGGTGCGGCATCTTGATGTGCTTTATGACAAGCTGACCCTGACCGAAAAGGTCGTCCATGCCTACTCGCTCGGGAAAGAGCGGGTCGAGGATGTGATGGAGATGGTCAAGATCGCGGGCGGTCTGAGCGAAGAGGCCTTCGCCGCCAGGCCGCATATGTATACCAACATCAACTCGACCTCGCCGCTCAAGCACGATGTGCCGATGATCGACGGGTGCCTGCGCTGTGTGCGGCGCGGGCAGGCGGTGATCGTGACGCCCTTCACCTTGGCCGGCGCCATGGCCCCTGTCACGATGGCGGGTGCGGTCACGCTGTCGATCGCCGAGGCGCTCAGCGCGATTGCGCTGTTCCAGTATGTCCGGCCCGGTGCGCCTTGCGTGATCGGCACCTTCACCAGCAATGTGGACATGAAATCCGGTGCCCCCGCTTTCGGCACGCCGGAATACATGCGCGCCACACAGATGACCGGCCAGATGGCGCGGTTTTATGGCCTGCCGTTGCGGGCCTCGGGCGTCTGTACGGCCAATGTCCCTGACGGGCAGGCGATGTGGGAAACTTCGAACTCGCTCTGGTCGGCGGTGCAGTCGGGCACGAACATCGTCTATCACGCGGCAGGCTGGCTGGAGGGCGGGCTGATCGCCAGCCCCGAGAAATTCATCATGGACTGCGAAGTCCTGCAGATGATCCAGCGCTACATGGAACCGCAGGTCGTGGATACCTCGCCCGATGCAATCGCCATCGACGCGATCCGCGAGGTCGGCCCGAACGGCCATTTCTTCGGCATCCAGCACACGCAGGACCGCTATGAAAGCGCCTTCTATCAGCCCTTCGTCTCGGACTGGCGCAACTTCGAGGCATGGGAGGTCGCAGGCTCTGTCTGGACGCCCGAGCGGGCGCATGGCCTGTTCAAGGACATCATCGCGGGCTTCGAACCCCCGCCGATGGACGAAGGCATCCGCGAGGAACTGGAGGCCTTTGTCGTGCGCCGCAAGGCGGAAGGCGGCGCACCGACGGATTTCTAGCGGGTCCGGTCCGGCGGTCTACTGGCCGAGACAGGCGGTGAAACTGTCGCCAAGCCGCATCATCATCGCGCCATAAAGCTCGGGTCCCGCCGCAAGCCCGAGGCCGACGACATCCAGCGGCACGGTGTTCGCCGCCGTTCCCTCGACGACGATGGCAGCCCAGCGGTCGGGGATCGAGGTGTCGCTGAAGACGCAAGCGATGTTCTGGTCTGCCATCATCGCACGCAACGCGGCGACCTGCGCCGGACCCGGTGTTTCGGCATTGCCGGTGGCCAGCGCGCCCGAGGCCGTCAGCCCGTAGCGCGCCTCGAAGTAGTGGTAGCCGTCATGGGGCAGGATGTAGCTGGCCCCGGCGACCGTGGCCAGTCTGGCGGCCAGCGCGGCATCGAGGGTGTCGAGCCGCGCGACGGCTGCGGCGGCATTGGCCGCATAGGTTTCCGCGTTGTCGGGATCGATGACCGACAGCGCCTCGGCGATATTGGCGACCCAGACCTTCGCGACGGTCGGATCAGCCCAAGCATGCGGGTCGAAGGCGCCGTGATCATGGTCGTGGTCATGATCGTGGTCGTGATCGTGGTCATGATCGTCATGTGCATGATCATCGCTATGATCGTGGTCATGGTCGTCATGCGCGTGTTCATCACTGTGATCGTGGTCGTGATCCCCGTGGTCGTGATCATGATCATCAGCCTTGGCGCCGATCATCGCCAGATCGCGGAATTCCAGAGCCTCCCAGCCTTCGGTCTGCATCAGCGCGATCTTGGTCGCATCCGGTGCCAGCGTCTCCAGTGGCGCTTCCAGCCATGGCGTCAGCGCCTCGCCCACCCAGAACACCAGATCGGCAGTGTCGAGCGCCGCCGCATCGCTGGGCCGCAGCGCGAAATCATGCGGGTCCGCACCGGGGGGGAGCAGCAGGTCAGGGGTGCC
>NZ_DAIPIW010000123.1:0-4018 GCF_036770585.1 Yoonia sp.
CCGCGATAGGCGGGCAGCAGGACGGATTCGGCGCAATAGAAGATATCCCCCAAGGCCAGCCCCGTGCCGTCGAAGGCGCGCCCGAAGTCGTCGGCGTGATCCTCCATCGGGGTGCCCGTTGCGGCACCGACCAGCCTGTCGCCGTCGAAAGCGCCCACAAGGATCGCACCCGCGCTGTCGCGGTAGCTTTGCAGATAGCGGTGTTCGTAGTCGAACGTGCCTTCATAAAGGTAGGGAAAGGCGCGGAACACCGCCATGCGCAACCGCGCCACATCTTCCAGATGCCGTGTCAGATCGTCGCCGGTCAGAGCGCGGACCTCGATCATGAGACCTGACGCAGCCAGTCGGCAAGATTGTAATAGGTCGTCACGCGGGCGATCTTGCCGTCGCGCAGGGTCATGAAGGATGCCCCCGGCAGCCGGTAGGTCTGGCCGCGTGCCTCGGGCAGGCCATCATCCGTTTCCAGATAGGTGCCGTTGACCATGAATTCCGCCGCGCCGCGTGTGCCCTCTTCGGCCGAGAAGAGCACGATCTCGGTCAGCTTTTCGGCATAGCAGCGGTTCATATGGGCGCAGAAGGCTGCGAAAGCCTCTTTCCCGGTGCGGACCTGCCCTTCGTTGACATGGTGGGCCACGTCATCGGTCAGAAGGGCCAGCATCCGGTCCGTATCGCCTGCATTGAAGGCCGCGAAATAATCGCGCAGAACATCTGTTGCGTCAGTCATCCAAGTCTCCATTTCCTGGCCCCCATCGGGCAATCAACCGGTCCCTGATCTGGTCGCGCGTCTGTCGGTAGGACGCAAGACGTGCCTCGCGGCTTTCACCCAGACCGGTCGGGTCGAGGATCGGCCAGTAATCCACCGTCAGGTGATAATAGCGCGTCAGGTCAAGCGCGCGCCGCTGGCTGGCCGGTGACAGCGCCAGCACAAGATCGAATGACGACAGGTCGTCGCCCCAATCCTCCATCTCGTCGAAGCTGCGGCTGCGATGGCGCGACAGTTCCACCCCGATCTCGGCGCAGACGGCGATGGCGAAGCCGTCGATCTCGAGATCGTTCTTCACGCCGACCGACTGGATATAACATTGGGTGCCATAAAGCTTTTTCATGATCCCTTCGGCCATCGGCGAGCGGACCGCGTTGTGATCGCAGCAAAACAGCACCGATTGCGGCAGGTCGTGAAACGGTTTTCCCCCCTCCGCCACCCGTCACGCCCCGAAATGCAGCACGCAGATAAGGGTGAAGAGACGGCGGGCCGTGTCGGTGTCCACCTCGGCCTTGCCTTCAAGGCGTTCCTGCAACACGCGCGCGCCTTCGTTGTGGATGCCGCGACGGGCCATGTCGATGGTCTCGATCTGGCTGGGCGGCAGTTGCTTGACCGCGTCGAAATAGCTTTCGCAAATCTGGAAGTAATCCTTCACCACCTGCCGGAACGGGCCGAGCGACAGGTGGAATTCGCCCGCGGGACTGTCATCTTCCTGCCGGACGTCAAAGACCAGACGGCGTTCCTTGATGGCCAGCCCCAGCTTGTAGGGACCGCGCGGCACCTCGCGGTCGTCGCGGGCGGGCAGGGCGAAGCTGTTGTGCTCCAAGAGGTCGAACATGGCCACCTTGCGTTCCTGATCGATCTCGGGCGTGGGTGGCGGCAGGTTGCGGTCGTCAAGGTCGATGTGGATGATCTTGCTCATGCCCCCTCCCGGTTCAGTCGGTCGAGACGGGCACGCACGGACAGCCCATGCGCCTGCAGGCTTTCCGATTGTGCAAGGCGTTCCGCGGCAGGGCCGATGGCGGCCAGCGCCTCGGGCGTCATGCGTGACAGGGTGGTGCGTTTGATGAAATCCATGACCGATAGTCCACTTGAAAACCGTGCCGACCGCGCCGTGGGCAGCACATGGTTCGGCCCGCCGATGTAATCGCCAATCGCTTCCGGAGTCCAACCCCCGATGAAGATCGCCCCCGCATGGGTGATCTGCGCTGCCAAGCCTTCGGCATCCGCGGTGCAAAGTTCGAGGTGTTCGGGCGCGATCCGGTCCGACAGGGCGACAGCCTCGGCCATGTCGCGCACAGTGATCACCGCGCCGAAATCGCGCCAGCTTGCCCCTGCAATCGCGCGGCGTTCCAGTGTCTCAAGCCGCTTGTCCACGGCATCGGCCACGGCCTGCCCGAAAGCGGCATCATCGGTGATCAGGATCGACTGCGCGCTTTCGTCGTGTTCGGCCTGCGACAGCAGGTCAAGCGCGATCCAGTCGGGATCATTGTCGCGGTCCGCGATCACCAGAATCTCGGACGGTCCCGCGATCATGTCGATCCCGACCTTGCCGAAAACCCGCCGCTTGGCCGCCGCGACAAAGGCATTGCCGGGGCCGGTGATCTTGTCGACCGGTGCAATCGTCTCGGTCCCATAGGCAAGCGCCGCAATCGCCTGCGCCCCGCCGATCCGGTAGATTTCATCCACCCCCGCGATCTGTGCGGCCAGCAGGACAAGCGGGTTCGTCACCCCGTCAGGGGTCGGCACCACAATCGCCAGCCGCGCGACACCCGCCACCTTGGCCGGTATCGCGTTCATCAGCACCGACGACGGATAGGACGCCAGCCCCCCCGGCACATAAAGCCCCGCCGCCGAGACAGGACCCCACCGCCAGCCCAGTTGCGCGCCGGTCTCATCCGTCCACATGGCGTCATCCGGCATCTGGCGGGCGTGATAGGCGCGGATGCGTTCTGCCGCCAGTTCCAGTGCCGCGCGGTCCGCATCCGAGACCTTGGCGCATTCCGCCGCGATCTCTGCGTCCGAGAACCGCATGGTCGCGGGCGTCAGGTCCAGCCGGTCGAATTTCGAGGTGAGTGCGATCACCGCCGCATCGCCGCGCGCGCGCACATCCGCGATGATCCCCGCCACGATATGATCGACATCGGGGCTATCCTCGCGCTTGGCGCCCAGAAGGGCGGCGAAACGGGCCTCGAAATCGGGATCGGTGGTGGACAGAAACTGTGGCATCGCGGGTCACTCCTTGGTGGGGAGGGACATAGCGGGCAGGGGGGAGGTGGGCAATGGTTCAGGTTGGGGGGGCAGGTTGGGGGGGCAGGTGGGCGGGCGCAGGCGTGGCCCCGCCCCCAGAAGATGTCAAGAACACACGGATACGTGACCTGTGCGGACTGAAACTTCGAAGGCCGCGCTTGCGTGGTTGCTGGTATCGCTGCCGATCACCGGCGGCCTGTTCAGAAGGAAAGACCGATGAAACTGACAACCAGACTTGCAACCGCCGCAACCGCCATGATGCTGGCCACCGCAGCCCTTGCTGAAAACCCGATGGTCGGCGGCGCGCCGATGCTGGAGACCATGAACATCGTCGAGAACGCCGTGAATTCTGCCGATCACACCACGCTGGTTGCCGCCGTGCAGGCCGCAGGCCTTGTCGAGACGCTGCAGGGCCCCGGCCCCTTCACCGTCTTCGCCCCCGTCAATGATGCCTTCGCCGCCCTGCCTGCGGGCACGGTCGAGACCTTGTTGATGCCCGAAAACAAGGACATGCTGGTCAAGGTCCTGACCGCCCATGTGGTCGCCGGTAACTGGTCCGCAGCCGAGATCGCCCGCATGGCCAATGCGGCACCGGACGGCTTTTATCACTTCAACGCGGTCTCCGGTGACGCGCTGTCGGCGCAGGTCGTGGGCAACAGCCTGTTCATCTATGACGAAAGCGGCAATGCCGGGCGCGTGACCATCGCGGATGTGAACCAGTCCAACGGCGTGATCCATGTCGTCGATACGGTTCTGGTGCCACGCTAAGCGCCGGATCAGACCAACCCCGGGCCGCCCTTGGCGGGTGGCCCGGATACCCTCCCAATCAAGGACACAACCGATGAACCGCCGCACCGCCATGCTGACCACCGCCGCCGCCCTTGTCGCCCCGCCTGCCTTTGCGCAAGACTGCGGGTTCGAAATCTGCCGCACCGAGGCTGAATGGCGCGCACGTCTGACCGAGAACGCATATCTCGTCATGCGCGAGGAACAGACCGAGCGCGC
>NZ_DAIPIW010000007.1:0-47089 GCF_036770585.1 Yoonia sp.
GAAGGTGGCGAAACAATCGTGTTTCAGCGCGGCCTCGCGGATCAGGCGCTTGAAAAAGAAGACCTCGTCGGCCAGCTTTACGGGGTCGCCGTGGCGCAGATTGATCTCGAGCTGCCCCGCGCCGCCTTCCTGCGCGATGCCGTCGATCTCGAACCCCTGAATTTCGGCAAATTCGTAGATGTCGTCGATCACGGGGCCGTAGTCATCCACCGCCGTCATCGAATAGGCCTGCCGTCCGGCGGCGGGCCGCCCGGTGCGCCCCATCATCGGGGTGATCGGTTTGGCGGGATCGATATTGCGCCCGACCAGATAGAATTCCATCTCGGGCGCAATCACGGGCTTCCAGCCCTGCTTTTCATAGAGTGCGACAACCCGTTTCAGGACATTGCGCGGTGAGAACGCGACCGGACGGCCCTTTTGATCGAAGGCATCGTGGATCACCTGCAATGTGCCGTCGTTTGCCCAAGGCGCGGCCGTTGCGGTGCTCAGGTCCGGGCGCAGCACCATGTCAGGTTCAAGAAAGCCCTCGGGCCCTGCCGCCTCGCCCCAGTCGCCGGTGATGGTCTGAAAGAAGATCGAGTTGGGCAGATGGAACATCTGCTGCTTTTCCCATTTGGCCGCCGGAACCGCCTTGCCGCGGGCGATGCCGGGCAGGTCCGCGATCACGCATTCCACCTCGTCGAGGCGATTTTTCTCAAGGTAGATGCGGGCGGCCTCGGGGATGTGGTCCATCCAGCTCATGCGACGTTCCTTTCGCGGAAAAACTGCGCGATCTTGCCTGCAAGCAGGTCATTATCGACGGGTTTGTTGAGGTTCGCCGTCGCCTCTTGCACCAGCGCGTCCGGCACAACGCCCGGCGCGCGGTGGATCGCAAGGCCTTCGACAAAGACCGCGTCGAACTCGGGGTGGGCCTGCACGGTGAAGGCGCGGTCGCCGTAGACCAAAGCGGCGTTTGCGCAAAAATCGTTGCCGGCGACAACTTTTGCCGTTTCGGGCGCGGTGATCACCTGATCCTGATGCCATGCGTTCAGGGCGAGTGTCTGGCCGTTCCAGTCGTATTCGGTCCGGCCCACGGCCCAGCCGCCCTTGAATTTCTCCACATGGCCGCCAAGCGCCTGCGCGATGATCTGGTGGCCGAAACAGACACCGACCAGAGGGATCCCTGCGGCGTAGATGTCGCGGATCAACTGTTCCAGTGGTGGAATGAAAGGGTGGTCCTCGTAGGCCCCATGCTTGGAGCCGGTGATCAGCCAGCCGTCGCAAGCATCGACGCTGTCGGGAAAGTCCATGTCCACGACATTATAGGTCTGAAAGTCAAATCCCCGACCGGCCAGAAGCCTTGCAAAATGCGCGTCGTAGTCGCCCCGCGTCTCCCGCAGTTCGTCTGGCGCGTGGCCAGTCTGCAAAATACCGATTTTCATGATTCACCGTGTGCTTGATGTCTCCAAGCTAATCTGTCGCGGTGCACGGCGCTAGGGGGTCTGTCAGAATTTGATCAAACGGTATCCAGATAGAGCGCGAGTTGCTCGTCAGGTGTCAATTCCTGGAAATCGCGCCACTCTTGCCGTTTGGTCCGCAAGAAGTTGTCGACCAGTTCATTTCCGAAGATGCGCCGTGCGAATTCACTTTGATCAAAGACCTTGATGGCCGTTTCCCATTCCGTTGGAAGTTGCGGCAACTTTTGATCATAAGCATTCCCGCTGATCGGTGGCGGCGGTGTCATCGCGTCTTCGATCCCGATCAGCGCCGAGCCGAGGACAGCGGCAAGAAACAGGTAGGGGTTCACGTCACCCCCCGCCACGCGGTGCTCGATCCGGCGCGCGGCAAGGCTGCCGCCGGGCACCCGCACCGACGCAGTCCGGTTTTCATAGGCCCAGCAGATGGCTGTCGGCGCATGGCTTTCGGGAACCAGCCGTTCATAGCTGTTGCCATGCGGCGCAAAGATCAGCGCCAGTTCCGACATGCCCGCAAGGCAGCCCGCAATGGCATTCCGCAGCGTTTCGGTGCCTTCGAAACTCTGGTTGGCGAAGACGTTCTTGCCGTCCTCGTCGATGATCGAAAAATGCACATGCATCCCGTTGCCGGAATATTCTTCATAGGGCTTTGCCATGAAACTGGCCGCCATGCCGTGATTGCGCGCCAGACCCCGCACCAGCATCTTGAAAAGCCAGGCATCGTCCGCCGCCTTCAGCGCGTCGGGCACATGCTGCAGGTTGATCTCGAACTGGCCCAACCCGCTTTCCGACATCGCGGCTTCGGCGGGAATGCCCATCGCGTCGCAGGCATCGTAAAGGTCGTTGAAGAACGTATCGAAGGCATCCAGCGCCCGCAGCGACAGGATTTCCGCCGCATCCCGCCGCTTGCCGGACCGTGGGGACTTGGGTTGCCGGATTTCCTTGCCGCTGTCATCGATCAGGTAGAATTCCATCTCGGTCGCGACGACGGGCGTCAGACCGCGTGCCTTGTAGCGCTTGATGACCTCGGCCAGCGCATGGCGCGGATCACCGGCGAAGGGGCGTCCGTCCTCGTGATAGGTCCAGAGCGGCAAAAGCGCCGAAGGCGCCGGCAGCCATGGCATCGGGACATAGCCGCGCTCGGTCGGCAGCATCACGCCGTCCGCGTCGCCCATTTCGAAGACCAGAGGGCTGTCGATGATATCCTCGCCCCAGATGTCCACATTCACGGTCGAAAGCGGCATCCGTGTGCCGTCATGTTCAAGACGCGCGGCAAAGCGGCGCGGCACGCGCTTGCCGCGCGCCTGACCGTTCAGGTCTGCAACACCGCAACGCACGCTGCGGATTTCCGGATGGTCGTCGAGCCAGCTCATCTGATGATCTGTGGTTTGAAGGTCATGCGTTTGCGCCGCTCCTGTGGCAGATGCCGGTTGAGACGGCTGTTGATCAGCCCGAAAATGCCGATGATCACGAGCGTCAGCAAGATGAAATAGAAGGCTAGGATCGGATAGGGCACGAAAGGGTTGAATGTCTTGTCCGCGAAGTAGCTGGCATAATAGAGCGCATCACCGCGCTGCTGTGCGGCCGGAAACCCCGAGAAGAAAACCAGCGTCGTGGCATGGAAGAGAAAGATCGCCTCGTTCGTATAGGCGGGCCATGCCAGCCGCAGCATCGTGGGCCAGACCACCCGTCTGAAACGCGACCAGCCGGACAGCCCGTAGGCGTCAGCCGCCTCGGTATCGCCCTTGGGGATCGATTGCAGCGCGCCGTAGAAAATCTCGCCCGAGTAGGCGGCAGTGTTGAGAAACAGGACCACCAGCGCCCCGAGCCAAGCCGAGGTGAAAGGATCGAAGAACGAACTGACGCCGCGCAGGGTCAGGAACAGGAAGTAGGCAAAGAAGAACTGGATAAAAAGCGGCGAGCCCCGGAAGATGAAGATGAACCAACTGGCGGGCTTCCGGATCAGCGGGTTTCGTGCAGCCTTCCCCACGGCCACCGCCGTTGCCAGAAAGAACCCCGTCACCAGCGCGACCGTGCCGAAATAGATGTTCCAGATCATGCCCGAGCCGATCAGCACGAACTGCTGGCAGAGCGTGAAGTCAGAGCGCGGCAAAAGCCGCTCGCCGATGCCCTGACTGCGCAAGGCGTAATCGAGAAAGGTTTCCCAGCAGCTCATGCGGCCGCCGCCTTGCGCTGACGCTCGCCTGCGGCTGTCGCCTGCCCGAGGGTCAGCCGCGCCATGATCCGGTCCAGCACGACCTCGGACACTTTGGTGAAGGCCAGATAGAAAATCAGCAGCGCAAGGAAATACCACATCCGCCAGTCGCCATGGGGATAATCGGTGAATTGCGGGGTCTTGGTGCCGCCAAGCTCGCGCGCCCAATAGACGATATCCTCGACCCCCAGAAGGAACAGCAGCGGTGTGGACTTGATCAGCACCATCCAGAGGTTCGACAGCCCCGGCAGCGCGTAGACCCACATCTGCGGCACAAGGACCCGCCAGAAGGTCTGGCGGCGGCTCATCCCGAAGGCCTCGGCGGTTTCAAGCTGGCCCTTGGGGACGGCGCGCATTGCGCCGAAAAGGACGTTGGCGGCAAAGGCACCGAAGACAATGGCAAAGGTCAGGACCGCAAGGGCGAAGCCATAGACCTCGTGTATCCATTGCGGCGCGCTTCCCAGCGGCAGTTTCGCCGCAGCGCAAACGACAAAATCATTGCCTTGCCGGATCGGCGCATCCCAATCAGGGCATATGATCTTGTGCCGGATGTATTCAAAGGCCTGATCCAGCGCGATGACGAAAAACAGAAAAAAGGCGATGTCCGGCACGCCGCGCACGATCGCGATATAGCCCTTGCCGAACCAGCGCAGCGGAAGCGCCTGACTGCGGGCCGCCGCCGCGCCGCCGAACCCGAAGGCAAGCGCAAGCGGGGCAGTGATCGCCAAGAGCAGAAGAACCGTTCCCACCGACCAATAGATGTTCATGTGCTTGCCTGTGGTCAGGTAGCAGCTCATCCATTGAAAACCCTCCAGAGAGGCGGGATCGGTGCAGAAACTGAAAATGGCGTGATCTTTCGGCGCGGGCATGCGCCCCGGCCATCAGGCCGGAGCGCGCGCTGTCTTCAGTAGGTCTGGGTGTCTTCGCCGAACCACTTGATCAGCAACTCGTTCAGCGTGCCATCTTCTTTCATCGAGGTGATGGCGGCATCCATGGCGTCTTTCAGCGCGGTATCGCTTTCGCGGATACCCATGCCGACGCCACCGCCCAGCGGCACGGGGTCACCGACGAACACCAGCTCGCCACCCGAAGCCTCGACGATCGGCGCAAGGTAGTCACGGTCGGCCAGAACCGCATCCGCTTCGCCCGCACGCACGGCGGCGATGGTTTCCTCGGGCGTCGGGAATTCCAGCAGGCTTGCACCGGTATCGACGACATGGCCCGCCTGAATGGTAGAGGTCTGGGCCGCGATCACGCCACCGGTCACGTCAACACCGTCCGACAGCGCCACATAGGCCGAGGCGGTCGGCGGATAGTAGTCCTGCGTAAAGTCGATGACCTCGTCACGTTCGTCGGTGATCGACATGCCCGCGATGATGGTGTCGTAGTTGCCTGAGACGAGGTTCGGAATGATGCTGTCCCAGTCGTTCGTGACCCACTCGCAGGTCAGACCGGCGCGCAGGCAAAGCTCGTCGCCCAGCTCGCGCTCGAAGCCGTCGACGTCACCGGCATCGTTGATGAAGTTGTATGGAGGGTAGGCCCCTTCCGTGCCCATGCGGACCACGTCCTGTGCCAAAGTCATCGATCCGGCCAGCGCGAATGCCGCGGTCGTCAGTAGCAGTTTTTTCATCAGAATTCTCCCGAGTTGATGAGGTTATGTGACCGTCGCAGAGAGAAACCCCTGCAAACGTTCGGTCTTTGGATTGCCGAAAAGTTCGGCCGGCGGGCCTTGCTCTTCGATCTTGCCTTGGTGCAGGAAGACGACATGGTCGCTGACATCATTGGCCATGCGCATGTCATGGGTCACGATCAGCATGGTGCGCCCTTCGGCGGCCAGATCCTTGATCACCCTGACAACTTCCTGTTCCAGTTCCGGGTCGAGCGCGCTTGTCGGCTCGTCGAACAAAAGGGCCTTCGGTTCCATGCACAGCGCACGGGCAATGGCCGCCCGTTGCTGCTGGCCGCCGGATAGCTGGGCGGGATAGGCATCGCATTTGTCACCGATCCCGACCTTGTTTAGGTATTTGCGCGCGGCGGCCTCGACCTCGGCCTTTTCGCGTTTCAAGACGGTGACAGGCGCTTCCATGACGTTTTGCAGGATGGTCATATGGGCCCAGAGGTTGAATTGCTGGAACACCATCGACAGGTTCGTGCGGATGCGGATCATCTGCGCATGGTCGCCGGGGTGACGCTGCGCGCCTGCGCCTTTCCAGATGACGGGCTCGCCGCAGAAGATGACATCGCCCTGTTGGCTGTCCTCAAGCAGGTTGGCACAGCGCAAAAGCGTGGATTTGCCCGACCCCGAAGATCCGATCAGCGACACCACATGTCCGGCCGGTGCGGTGATGTCGACACCCTTGAGAACCTCGAGGCTCCCATAGGCTTTGTGCAGATTGCGGATCTCGATGACAGGTGCAGAGGTGGTCACGAAAGGCCTTTACTTGTTCCACCCGTCATTTGTGCGCATTTGTGAACCTTTTGCAACGGGACTCTGATCCTTGACCCTGCGTCAGGCCCCGATTGCCTCTGGCGTGGGCGGTATGGGCAGATCATAGGCGCCGGGCGGCAGGACGATGAGGTCGCGGATGCCAAGGGTGCTGCGGTCTGTGTCGGAAAGTGCTGCGATGGCCGCACGGACGGCCTCTTGCAGGTGCGGTGCAAGGTCCGGCTGGCCGGTGATCAGCGGCAGCCCCGCGACGGGCGCTGTCCGGTCGACCACCCGCAGGCCTTCGGTTTCGCCCAAACCCGCAAGTTGCCGCCACGTCTGGGCGTCGATGGTGGCGAAATCGGCCTCGCCGCCCCTGACCGCCCGCACCGAGGCGCGATGGCTGCCGGTGTGGCGCTTGTGGCCGGTCAGCACCTCGGGCCGCGTCAGCGCCAGCGCGGCCCAGCCGGATTGCGACTGCGGCTCGTTATAGGCAAAGGGGCGACCCGTCAGGTCGGCAAGACTTTCGATGGCAAGATCATCGCGGGTGATCACGACACTGTTGTAATGGCCCGGCGGACAGCCCGGCAAGCCATAGTCCGGCGTGCCGACAAGGGTCACATGGGCCTTCAATACCGCGCGGTAAGGCAGGCCGCAGGTCTGCGACATCAGCAGGTCAGGATCACGCCAATGGGTCAGCAGATCGGGAATTTCCGTCGCCAGCCTGTCGGGCGCATTGATGCCTGCCTGCCGAAGATGGTCGCGGATCGCAGCCCAGAACCGCGCATATCCCGCCACGGTCAGCGGCGTCAGATACATCGGCAGGCTGGCGATCATCCTGCGCTGACGCGCAGCCTTGCGCGGTGGCTTTCCTGATCGGTGATCCCCAGGAGAGGGGCGACCATCCGCATCAGACTGTCTTCCGCCTCGTCACGCACGCCATCCGAAAGGACCACGGCCCACATCGCCTCGATCACGGCGAGGCGGTCTTCATGGCTGACCGCATCCTTGATCGCGCGGGTAAAGCGCACGGTATCGGGGGCCTCGGCCTCCAGCGTCTCGCATTGGGCGCGCAGGTCCTGCGCGCCCGCCTGATCGAGGCCATAGCGCCGCATCAGCACATGATCGATCTGGGCGATTTCGGTCGCGGCATAGTCGCCATCGCTGCGGGCCAGCCGGACCAGAAGCGCGCCAAGGGCAAGGCGGGCGTCGGTATCGGGCAGGCGTTGCGGTTCGGGGGCGGTCAAACGCCGAAGAAGATCACTGAACATCGGCTTTACATAGTCGGCTTTGGCAGGGCTGCAAAGAGCGCGCCAAGCCGCGTTGCCGCATCCGTGAACCCGAAAGGCGCATTCACGACGAAAAGCCCCGACCCGACCATCCCGTGCCCCGCGCGGGCGGGCGGAAAGCGGACCTCATGGATCATCCCCGCGGGGATCGCATCCGACAGTGCGCGCAGCATGGGCTTGTGGCGATTGTCGGTCAGGATGGGATACCACAAGATGATCACGCCGACGTTCCATTTGCGATGCACCTGCGCGATGAATTTCGGGATCGTCTGATAGTCCGCCTTGACCTCGAATGACGGGTCGATCAGCAAGACGCCCCGCCGCGGCTCGGGCGGGCAGAGCGACAGTGTGGCGGCAAAGCCGTCCTGCTGGCGGATGACGGCACCATAGGGTTTCATGGCAGCGCGCAGGGCCTCGGCCTCTTGCGGGTGCAATTCGGCAAGGTGGATGCTGTCGATCGGGCGCAGGCATTCAGCCGCGATGACCGGAGAACCGGGGTAGGCGGCGTCACCATGCCGCGCGCGGATACGGTCCAACACGCGGGCGAAAGGATGATCCGCCGCGAACCATTCGGCGGCAACCCCGATCCCCTTCGCGGCTTCACCGGTCTTCTGCGCTGCGCTATCCGTCAGATCGTAAAGCCCGCGCCCCGCATGCGTTTCGATATAGGTCAGCGGTTTGTCCTTGGCCGTCATGTAATCCAGCACCCAAGCCAGAAGGCCGTGCTTGTGCACATCGGCAAGATTGCCCGCATGGTAGATATGCTGGTAAGACAGCATGGACGCGTTCCCTTTTTCCTTGGCCTAACCGAGTGGCCTGATGAAGTCTACGTGATCCGCTCGCGATTGGCGTTCGGCGTGCTAGGTCTTGGGTCATGCGAAGAAAGGATTTGCCCCATGTTCAAGAGTAGTCTGTTCATTTGCCTCGTTTGCGCGCCCGTGCTGGCAACAGCCCAGGACGGGACCAATGGCATCAGTTTCTGGTTGGGGATCGGCCCGCAATATGGCCCGGGCTATTTCGGCGCGGACGAACCGGTTCTGGGCACCGCTGCCGCGTTTTCGGTGGAACGCTTCCAATTCGGCACCATCACCACGGGCGGAGAGCCGCGCGACGGGGTCAGCCTGCGCGGATCGATCCGCTACATCGACGGGCGCTCTGCCGATGATTTCGACGAACTGGCAGGGCTGGCGGATATCGACCCCAGCCTGGAGCTTGGCGGCAGCATCGGATACCGGACGGGTGCGCTGAAAAGCTATCTCGCGCTGCGATATGGTGTCCTCGGACATGAGGCCGTCGTGGCCGAACTTGGTACGGACTATGCGGTCGACATCAGCCCGCGTGTCACCATCACTGCCGGCCCGCGCGCGCTGTGGGGGGATGACCGCTATGCACGGACATATTTCGGCGTCAGTCCCGAAGAGGCGGGTGTCAGTGCCTTTGACGCTTTCGATGCCGACGCGGGCTTTGTCTCTGCCGGTCTGAATGTCGAAGCGCGCTATGCGATCAGCGACAATTGGGCGGTGGTCGGCACGATCACCTATGACCGGCTGCTGGGCGACGCCGCCGACAGTCCGATCACGGTCTCGGATGACCAGATCAGCACGTCGATCACCGTCAGCCGCCGCTTCACCTTCGGCTTCTAGACCAGCCGCGAGGTTTCGACCGCCGCACGCACGAAATCGGCGAAAAGCGGATGCGGCGCGAAGGGCTTGGATTTCAGCTCGGGGTGGAATTGCACCCCGATGAACCACGGGTGGTTGTCCCATTCGACGATCTCGGGCAGCTTGCCATCCGGTGACATGCCCGAGAACTTCAACCCCGCCTGTTCCAGCACGTCCCGATACTTGATATCCACCTCGTAGCGGTGACGGTGGCGTTCCTCGATGGTTGTGGTGCCATAGACGGCGGCGACCTTCGACCCTTCCTTCAGGGATGCGTTATAGGCGCCCAGACGCATGGTCCCGCCCTTGTCGTCGTCGGCCTTGCGGGCGACGGTGTGGTTGCCCTGCACCCATTCCTTCAGGTGGTAGACGACAGGCTCGAACCGCTTTTGGCCGGCTTCGTGGTCGAATTCTTCCGACCCCGCCTTTGTCAGACCCGCGACATTCCGCGCCGCTTCGATCACGGCCATCTGCATGCCAAGGCAGATGCCAAGGTAGGGGATCTTTTTCTCGCGGGCGAACTGGGCCGCCTTGATCTTGCCCTCGGTGCCGCGCTCGCCGAAACCGCCGGGCACAAGGATCGCGTGGAACCCTTCGAGGTGGGGTGTCGCGTCTTCATGGTCGAAGAGTTCCGCATCGACCCATTCCACCCTGACCTTCACACGATTGGCCATGCCGCCATGGGTCAGCGCCTCGGCAATCGATTTGTAGGCATCTTCCAGCTGCGTGTATTTGCCGACAATGGCGACCTTCACCTCGCCTTCGGGATTGTGGATGCGGTCGTAGACGTCATGCCAGACCTCCAGTTTCGGGGCCGGGGCCGGCGATATCCCGAAGGCATCCAGCACCGCCTGATCCAGACCCTCACGGTGATAGGCCAACGGCGCCTCGTAGATCGATCGCAGGTCATAGGCCGCCACCACGCTTTGTTTGCGGACGTTGCAGAAAAGGGCGATCTTCTCGCGCTCTTTTTCGGGGATCGGCTGTTCGGACCGGCAGACAAGGATATCGGGCGCGATCCCGATGGATTGCAATTCCTTGACCGAGTGTTGGGTCGGCTTGGTCTTCAACTCGCCACTGGCCGCGAGATAGGGCAGCAGGGTCAGATGCATGAAGATGCACTGGCCGCGCGGCTTGTCATGGGCGAACTGGCGGATGGCTTCGAAGAAAGGCAGGCCTTCGATGTCACCGACCGTGCCGCCGATCTCGCAGAGCATGAAATCGACCTCGTCTTCACCGATGCTGATGAAGTCCTTGATCTGGTTGGTCACATGCGGGACGACCTGAATGGTCTTGCCAAGGTAGTCGCCGCGGCGCTCTTTCTCGAGGACATCGGAATAGATGCGTCCCGAAGACACGGAATCCGTCTTGCGGGCCGGCACACCGGTGAACCGTTCATAATGCCCGAGGTCGAGATCGGTTTCCGCGCCATCATCGGTGACGAAGACCTCGCCATGCTCGAAAGGTGACATCGTGCCGGGATCGACGTTCAGGTAGGGGTCCAGCTTGCGCAGGCGGACCGAATAGCCGCGCGCCTGAAGCAGGGCACCAAGCGCCGCAGAGGCAAGGCCTTTGCCAAGCGAGGAAACCACACCACCGGTGATGAAAACAAAGCGCGCCATGGGCTGGGGTCTCCCGCGAGAAAGGTCCAAAACTGTGGAAAAGCGAATGGTAAAACTCGCATCGTCACGGGGTTTGACGCATAGCGGATTCGGACCGCTTTGACAACCACTGCCCCAAGATCATGTTGGGGGCCGATACCCCGTAGCAACAGGTTGTGGTCAGTTCCCCGATGGCAACAAAGGCGCGTCATCGGCCGAGGGTGGCAGCAGGCTGTCGCCCAGCGAAGGCACAGTGACACCATCTTCCGCAGGCAACGCGTTCAGACGATCAGCCACCGATGCGCCCGAGGCATTGCTTTGCGCGATCAGCGTCAGGGCGATGGATGTGCAGATGAACGCAACGGCCAGCGCCCATGTGAATTTGCTCATCGCGGTTGCCGCAGGGCGAGACCCGGTCGCACCGCCACCGCCACCCATGCCAAGCCCGCCGCCTTCGGAACGCTGCAAAAGCACGGTACCGATCAGGCTGAGCGCAAGGATCAGGTGGATGATGAGAACGACATTTTCCATTCATGGGCCTTTCGGGGGCGTTCGCGAACACGCGGTATCTAAAAGCTGCCGCACGATCCCGCAACCCCTGAAAACGGGCTATTCGTCCACGTCATCCACATCGGCCTGTCCGGTCAGGCGGCGGCGGACGATCGACCAGGACAATCCGACCGCAAGCACGACGGACAGGGCGAAAATCGCGATCCAGGTATTGACCGTCGGGTCGTCGAGACTGATCAGCCCCTGATCGAACAGCACCCACAGGAAGGTCGCGACCACAGCCAGGATCAGGATCATGCCGAACAGTCCGATCGACCGGAATGTCGCGCGCAGATAGACGATGTAACCGACCAGCAGAACAAGACCGATCATCACGACCATCGACAGGTTGGTCTCGTAGGTGGACCTTGCCCAGGCCACATAGTTCCAGTCCGTCGGATTGTAGGTCGCCGCCAGAAGGATCAGCGCGCATACCCAGCGAATGACAAACCCCATCCGGCGTCTCCGTCTTGTCTCGGGCCGAGCATGCCGCCGCACCCGGCGGCTGTCCAGCGCCCTCTGGGCCAAATTAGCGGTTTCCCCGCTGATGCCGGAAAGATATAGGAGGCACGCATTTATCCAAAGGAACGGAGTCTGATGGCAAACGTGGTGGTCGTGGGCGCCCAATGGGGTGACGAGGGCAAGGGCAAGATCGTGGATTGGCTGTCGGAACGGGCCGATGTGATCGCACGGTTTCAGGGCGGGCATAACGCCGGCCACACGCTGGTCATCGACGGCAAGGTCTACAAGCTGCACGCCCTGCCTTCAGGCGTCGTGCGCGGCGGCAAGCTTTCGGTGATCGGCAATGGCGTGGTGCTCGACCCTTGGCACCTGCTAGGCGAGATCGAGACCCTGCGCGGGCAGGGGGTCGAAATCACCCCCGAAAGCCTGATGATCGCCGAAAACACGCCGCTGATCCTGCCGTTCCATGGCGAGCTTGACCGCGCCCGCGAAAACCAGAACTCCGTCGCCAAGATCGGCACCACCGGTCGCGGGATCGGACCAGCCTACGAGGACAAGGTCGGCCGCCGCGTGATCCGTGTGGCAGACCTTGCCGACGATGCCACGCTGGAGTTGCGCGTGGACCGTGCCTTGGTGCACCACGACGCGCTGCGGCGCGGTCTTGGCCTTGATCCGATCGACCGGGGTGCCCTTTTGGCGCAACTGCGCGATGTCGCGCCTGCGATCCTTGAATATGCCGCCCCCGTCTGGAAGGTGCTGAACGAAAAGCGCAAGGCGGGCAAGCGCATCCTTTTCGAGGGGGCGCAGGGCGCGCTTTTGGACATCGACTTCGGCACTTACCCTTTCGTGACCTCGTCGAACGTCATTGCCGGTCAGGCCGCCACCGGTGTCGGCATGGGTCCGGGTGCCATCGATTTCGTGCTGGGGATCGTCAAGGCCTATACCACCCGCGTGGGTGAGGGGCCTTTCCCGACCGAGCTTTTCGATGATGACGGTGAACGGCTGGGCCAGCGCGGGCACGAATTCGGAACGACAACGGGGCGCAAGCGGCGCTGCGGTTGGTTCGATGCCTGTCTCGTCCGCCAGACCTGCGCGACCTCGGGTGTCTCGGGCATCGCGCTGACCAAACTGGATGTCCTCGACGGTTTCGAGACGCTCAAGATTTGTGTCGGCTATGAACTCGACGGCAAGCAGCTTGACTACCTTCCAACGGCTGCCGATCAGCAGGCACGCTGCACACCCGTCTACGAAGAGATCGAAGGCTGGGCGGACTCGACCGAAGGCGCGCGGTCATGGGCGGACCTGCCCGCGCAGGCGATCAAATACGTGCGCCGCATCGAAGAGTTGATCGACTGCCCCGTCGCCCTAGTTTCCACCTCGCCGGAAAGAGACGACACCATTCTGGTGACCGACCCCTTCGCCGATTGAGGAAAGATGACCTACAAAGCACGCAAACGACTGGCCATTTTTATTCTTGTGGTGGGGCTGCCCATCTACATGATCTTCGCCGCGACCATCATGAGCGGCATGATGAACAACCAGATCCGTTTGCCCATGGTCGTGGAGTTTCTGGCCTATATCGTCTTGGGCGTCGGTTGGGCGCTGCCGCTGAAGTGGGTGTTCAAGGGGATCGGACAACCCGACCCTGATGCACCGCGGCAGGACTGAAAAAGGCGGGCACGCGGCCCGCCTTTGTTGCGCTTGTCCTGATCCTAGCCCTGCGCCACACGCGATGACCTTGGTCTGAAAGGCGTGTTCTCATCCACCTTGAAGCGGCCATTGTTCAACTTGGTAAACCGCGCCTGACGCAACAGGCGCCCAAAGCAGCGCAGGCCATCCTCGCGCGAGATTTCCTCACGCGATGCGGACTGCACAAGACGCATCAGCTGTGGCCGGGTGAAATCCGCCTCGCCTTCGACAAAGGTGATATAGGCCGCAGCCGCTTCCAGCCGGTCGCCAAGGTCCGTGACACCGTGGCGGTCAAGGAAGACAACAAAGTCCTCGGTCTTGGATTTCGGGCTTGCGTCCTTCTTCGCCGCGATTTCGCGCAGGCGTTCGGCAGCGGCATCAAGGGGCTTGGAAGTGACCCGAGCCTGAGACGTGATCGCCTCGGCGCCCTTCGCCTTTTCGTCCTCGACGGTTTTGACCAGCTTTAGCGGCGGCAGACCCTCGGACCGTGGCTGCCCCTCGGGGCTGAGGGCGCCGAAGTCTTCGCGGAAGGCCTCGCCCGCATCGCGGGACCGCGCATTGTCGCCAAGTTGACGGGCCGCTTCGGTCGCCGCGACCGCTGCCTTGAGCTGGGCAAGCGCATCGCGCTGGCGGCGGCCTTCGGGCTCTTCAAGCTGGTGGTTCGTCTCGCTGAAGATGCGGCTCATCGCGTCCTCGACACGGGTCGGCAGACCATGGCGCGACATCTCGTTGCGGGGGCGGTTGGCGATTTCCCTTTCGATCTCGGCCAGTTCCGCGGAAAGATCGAAATCGTCGTCGTCATCTTCGCTGACATCTTCGCTGTGTTGACGTGTCGGCGGCGTGGTCAGCAAAAGTGGACGTTCCGGGCCGGATGCAGCCTCGTCGTCCTCGTCCTCGTCCTCGTCATCGTCGAGGTCCACATCCGCGACATCGTCGTCGTTGTCATCGTCGTCATTATCATCGTCGTTGTCGCGTGTTTCCGCGAAGTCTGCCGTGTCGTCGTCATCCTGCTCCATCGCTGCTGCGATGGCATCTTTTGGATCAGTCTCGGCGACATGGGTTTCTGGCGTAAGGTCCTCGGTATCGGCCTCGGACCCGGCATGGTCTGCGTCTTCGGCTGTCTCCAAGTCCTCGATCGGTTCGCCGAAAACGAAATCGTCCGCTGCGTCATCTGTCAATTCCGCCGCGATATCGGCAACCTCGGGTTCATCCTCATCGGCTTTTGCGACAGGATCGAGATCGTCCGCCGCAAGATCATCGGTATCGGCGTCCATGATAGACTTGTCGTCGTCGTCCCATGATTCCGCTTCTGCGAGGTCGTCATCGAAAGCCAAGGCGTCATCCACCTCGTCGTCGTAACCTTCATCCCCGGTCGCGCTGTCAAGATCCGCGGTCGGCGCGTGCTCTGTCTCGGGGGTCTCGTCCTCGGCGGTGTATTCCTCTGCCTCAAGCGGCGAGACCGCGCGGTCATCGGCCTGCATCAGTTCCGAGTTGCGCTTGGCAAGCTCGGCAAGCCGCTGTGCCAAGGGATTTCCGGGGCGCAAGGGGGTCACGGAAGTCTCTTGCTCGGCCTTGGGCGCGGAGGGTGTCAGGTTGCGGCTGACCGCATCACGGATACGGCTTAGCTTGCGCCCCAGATCGGCATCTTCGCCCGTGGTGTCGGGCTGGGCTTCACCCAAGGGCTTGGACACGGGCGCAAACCCTGCGCTGGCCAGAAACGCCTGGTCTTCTTCGCTCCATGAATCGCGCAGGATACGGGTGCGCATATTCGAACTGCGGATATCGGCGGCTGTGTCGTCCTCGCGCGGTTCCGCCTCGGCATCGGTCTGCTGTGCGAGGATTTCCTCTTCCGAGGGCAGGTCATCGCCGACATCCTCATCGACCTCATCGACCTCATCGACCTCATCGACCTCATCGACCTCATCGACCTCATCGGCCGCTTCGGCGGACCATGCGGTCAGGTCCTCTTCTTCCTCGGCATCATCGAACTGCGGCGCTGCCGGTTCCGCGGCCTCTTCAGGCTGGCGGGTCAGGCTGACGCCAAGGTCGGTGGGTTCAGCGATCACGGACCCGCCCGATTGTGCCTCGGCAAGCCGGGCAAGCGTATTCAGGTCCGGAATGCCGCGTGAGACCTCGAAGAAATTCTCGTTTCCGGCAAGCTCGTGAAAATAGGTCACGACCGTCTTCATCGTCTCGACTGCGTCGTCGAACCCTTCGAGCCGGCAGGAGAACTTGCCGTATGCGACATCGAGGATTTTATTTTGCTCGCCCATGAGATAACGCTTTCTCTGCTGTCTACGGCCATGCGTAGGCCCAACTTGCCGTCAATTCAGACGATCCCAACAACGGGTTACATTCAGGATCATTTTGTGACCCTTTTGAGGAATGTTTGTGAATCGAGGTCCAATTTTTGAATTCTAACCTAATTGTTTCTCACGATAGGGCAATTTGCCTTGTTGGCGGATCGCGAATTTTAGAATCGGCGTTTTCTGCGGCAAAACTCTTTGCGGATGTTTTTGTCGCCGTAGATTCGGGGGCTGACTTCCTTTTGGCCCGCGACCTTCTGCCCATGGCGGTGGTCGGGGATTTTGACAGCCTCTCGGACGCCGCACGCCACCGCTTTGGTGACCGGCTTTACCACATTTCGGAACAATCCACGACCGACTTCGAAAAGGCGCTGTCGCGGGTTGCGGCACCTTGCGTGATTGCCTTGGGGTTCACGGGCGGACGTCTGGACCATCTGCTTGCGGTGCTGGGCACGATGGTCCGGCAGCCGGTGCCGCCGGTGCTGCTGGTCGATCAGGACGATGCAAGCTTCGTCGCCCAGCCCGGCGAGACCGTGCTGGACCTTGCCCGAGAAACGCGGATTTCGGTGATGCCGGTCACGCAATGCCGCGCGGTGTCGCTGTCGGGGGTGGTCTGGTCCTTTGCGGATCAGGCGATGTCGCTGGATACCTTCACCAGCCCGTCCAATGCGGCCCTCGGAGGGCGCGTGACCCTGACCACAACCGATCCGGTCCTCGTCACGCTGCCCCGGGCACAACTGGCGGACGCCGTGAAAGCCGTCTCTCGCGCAGGATGATGTAAAGTCCCGCTGCAACGGTGATGCAGATCCCGACGGCGGCCAGCCCGTTGGGCAGATCGCGGAAGATCAGCCAGCCGAAGGCGGTGGCGAAGGGTATCTCCAGATACTGCATCGGTGCGAGGGTCGAGGCCGGGGCGAACCGCAGGCTCCAGGTCATGAACAGATGCGCCAGCGTGCCGACGACGCCCATCGCGCCGATCAGCAGCCAGGTCGCTGCATCCAGATCGAGACCCGCCTCGCCTTGCAACTGCGGCATCAGCAAAAGGGCCGCGCCAAGCATGACGATGGCCTGAATGCCGCTGATCGCCTGCAGCTTGACCGGGTCCAGCGCCCGCGCGACCTTGCGCGTCACCATCATGAAAAGGGCAAAGACAACGGCAACGCCCAAAGGCAAGAGCGCCGGATAGCCGACCTCGGCAAAGTTCGGCTGGATCACCAGAAGCGTGCCTGCAAACCCCACGATACAGGCGACCAGCCGGTGCCAGCCCACCTCTTCGCCCATGGCGAAATGCCCCAAGATCAGCATGATGAAAGGCATCACGAAGACAATCGCAATGGCATCGGCCAGCGGCAGGTATCGCAGCGCCGAGAACATCAGCCCGATCCCCGCGATATGCAGCACGGTGCGCAGCAGGGTCCAGCCCAGCACACCCTTGGGCAGGCGCAGATCCTTGCCGCCCAGCAAGACCAGAGGGATCAGGAGGATCGCCTGAATACCGAAACGAAACGCCACCAGAACCGCGATGGCCACCACTCCGCCAAGCAGCTTTGCGATACTGTCCCCGATGGGCGCCAGCACGCAAAAGGCAAGCATCAGCATCACGCCGAGGAAGGGTCGGTCCGTCGTCATCCGGGCAAGCCTAGGGCCATGGCTAGCCATACTCAACAGGTCTCGTGACATGGCCGCCGGTGCCGGATGATCCGTCTCAGCAGTTGGGCACATTCACGGCCAGACCGCCAAGGGCCGTTTCCTTGTATTTCTCGCTCATGTCCGCGCCGGTCTGGCGCATCGTCTCGATCGCCACATCCAGTGACACAAGGTGCTTGCCGTCGCCACGCAAGGCAAGCGAGGCCGCCGAGACCGCCTTGATCGCGCCCAGCCCGTTGCGTTCGATGCAAGGGACCTGCACCAGCCCCTTGACCGGGTCGCAGGTCATGCCGAGGTGATGTTCCAGCGCGATCTCGGCCGCGTTTTCGATCTGCTCGGGCGTGCCACCCAGCACGGCGGCAAGGCCCGCCGCCGCCATGGCCGCCGCGCTGCCCACCTCGGCCTGACAGCCGCATTCCGCGCCTGAAATCGAGGCGTTGAACTTGATCAGCCCGCCGATCGCGGCGGCGGTCAGCAGGAATTCCGGCACCCGCGAAGATGTCGCACCGGGCACATGGTCCAGCCAGTAGCGGATCGTTGCGGGGATCACGCCTGCCGCGCCATTGGTCGGTGCGGTGACGACCTGACCGCCTGCGGCGTTTTCCTCGTTCACGGCCATCGCATAGGTGGACATGTAATCGTTGATCGTATGGGGTGCTGTCAGGTTCATTCCGCGCTCGGCCTGCAGCGCGTCATGGATCCCCTTGGCGCGGCGACGGACATTCAGCCCGCCGGGCAGGATCCCTTCGGTCGTCAACCCGCGGTCGATACAGCCGTTCATCACCTCCCAGATACGGGCGAGGCCACGGTCGAGGTCCGTGCCCGGCATCCGTGAAAGCTCGTTGGCGCGCTTCATCGCGGCAATCGACTTGGCCGCGTTTGCGGCCATCGCCAGCATCTCGTCGGCGGTCTTGAAGGGATAGGGGACGGCGGGGCCGGTGTCGCTGTTCTTTCCGTCGGCCAGTTCCTCGGCGGTCAGCACAAAGCCGCCTCCGATGGAATAGTAGGTGACCTGCGTGATCACATCGCCCTGGGCATCGGTGCCGCGCAGGATCAGCCCGTTGGCATGGCCGGGCAGGGCGGGGCCATAGTCGAAGAGCAGGTCCTCGGACGGATTGAAGCGCAACTGTCCCAGACCGTCGGGCGCGACATGATGTTCTGCCTTGATCCGCGCCAGTTCCGCCTCGGCCTTGTCCGCGTCATAGTCATCGGCCCGAAACCCCGCCAGCCCAAGGATCACCGCGCGGTCCGTCGCATGGCCGACGCCGGTGAAGGCAAGGCTGCCGTGCAGCGAGGCCTTCAGACCCGCCACGCCGAAGGGCTGTGCGCGCAGATGATCGAGAAACCGCGCCGCGGCGACCATCGGCCCGATCGTATGGGATGAAGACGGGCCGACGCCGACCTTGAACATATCGAAAACGGACAGGAACACCGGGCCAGACTTCCTTTGGATGGGCGCGCCTTGGGGGCGCACCATGGGGCGACGTCCCCTGACACCTATCCCAACCGGCAGGGATGCCAAAGCTCAAAACCGACCATCACAGGGGCCGAAAGCGAAATGGCCCGTGGTCCGCTGATTCTGGCCTCGCACCTTCGGGCCATCGCGTTTATAGTCACCACGATTAGTGCGGAGCGTAGCATGGGCAGCGAACTGACCCCCATCGACAAGGCGAAATTCGTCGCGGCCAAACAGGCCACCGAATATGTCGAAAACGGTATGAAGCTGGGGCTTGGGACGGGCTCGACCGCTGCATGGTTCGTGACCTGCCTTGGCGAGATGGTCCGCGACGACGGGCTGAAACTGACCTGTGTGGCGACGTCAGACGAAACGGCATCGCTTGCCCGACAGGTCGGTCTGAAGGTCGTCTCACTGGAAGAGGCGCGATGGCTTGACCTGACCGTGGACGGCACGGACGAGTTCGACGAGACGCTGGCCCTGATCAAGGGCGGCGGCGGGGCGCTCTTGCGCGAAAAGATCGTCGCGACAGCCAGCGACAGGATGATGGTCATCGCCGATGCCAGCAAGCGCGTGGCGCAACTGGGGGCCTTCCCGCTGCCGGTCGAGGTGGTGCCTTTCGGCGCGGCGATTACGGGCGGGCTGATCCAGGAAATGCTGATCGGGATGGACGTCCTTGGCCGCGAGGCGGTCTTGCGGATGGAGGGTGACACCCCCTTCGTGACGGACGAGGGCAACTATATCCTCGATCTGCATCTCAAACACATCGGCGATCCGCGCCGGATCAGCTTCATGCTGAACCAGATCCCCGGCGTTATCGAAAACGGGCTGTTCATCGATATCTGCGACACGGTCATCGTCGGGCATGGTGACGGAAAAGTGACCGTGCGCGACTTCACCAACAACAGCGCCGAGATCCACCATTACGACGTGCGTGACGACGACAACATCTTCATGGATATCGAAGACTAACCGACGCCAGCGGCGTCCGCGAAATCGGAGCAATCTGCATGACTTTTGACTACGACCTCTTCGTGATCGGGGGCGGCTCCGGCGGCGTCCGCGCAGCGCGCGTTGCGGCGGCGACAGGGGCCAGGGTCGCCCTGGCCGAGGAATACCGCATGGGCGGCACCTGCGTCATCCGGGGCTGCGTGCCCAAGAAGCTGATGGTCTTCGCCTCGGGCTATGCCGAGATGTTCGACGATGCCCGCGCCTATGGCTGGGACGTGCAGGAAGGTGATTTCCACTGGCCGCGCTTCCGGGATCGACTGCACAAGGAACTCGACCGGCTGGAGGGGATCTATCGCCGTTTGCTGGAAGGCTCGGATGTGCAGATCTTCGATGCCCGCGCGCGGCTGAAGGACCCGCATACCGTTGTTCTTTCGACGGGCGAGGAACTGACCGCAAAGCACATCCTTGTCGCAACCGGCGGCCGGCCTGTGGTGCCCGAAATGCCCGGGGCCGAGCTTGGCATCACCTCGAACGAGATCTTTCTGCTGGACGCGATGCCGAAATCGATCCTGATCGTGGGCGGCGGCTACATCGCGTCTGAATTCGCCGGAATCCTCAACGGCTTGGGCGTCGACGTCACGCAGTTCTATCGCGGCGCGCAGATCCTGCGCGGTTTCGATGACGAGGCCCGTGGCCTTGTCGCCGAAGGGATGCGCGCCAAGGGTGTCGACCTGCATCTGGGCACCAATATCATCGAGATGCGCGCCGCGACCGACGCGGACCTGCGCGGCGAGAACATGGCAGCACCCGTCGAAGAGGGACAGCCTGTCGGCGTCGCAAAAGGTGCGCAAACGGACGGGATCTGGGTCAAGGCCACGAACGGCACGACAAGGATCTACGATCAAGTCCTCTTTGCGACGGGCCGCACACCCAATACCGAAGATCTCGGGCTCGACGCTGCGGGCGTGAAGGTGGGCCGCCGCGGCGAGATCATCGTCGACGAATACAGCCAGACCAACGTGCCTTCTGTCTATGCGATCGGTGATGTGACGAACCGCGTGCAACTGACCCCGGTCGCCATCCGCGAAGCAATGGCCTTCGTCGAAACCGTCTTCAAGGGCAATCCGACGCCGGTCGATCACGACCTGATCCCCTCGGCTGTCTTCACCCAGCCCGAACTTGGCACCATCGGCCTGACCGAGGAACAGGCCCGCGATCTCGAACCGATCGAGGTCTATTGCACCTCTTTCAAACCGATGAACCACGCCTTTGCAGGCCGCGAGGACCGGGTCTTGATGAAACTCGTCGTCAGCAGGGAAAGCCGCAAGGTGCTGGGCTGTCATATCGTCGCAGATCACGCCGGCGAAATGATCCAGCTTGCGGGCATTGCGGTGAAAATGGGCGCAACCAAGGAAGAATTCGACCGGACGGTTGCGGTTCATCCCACGATGGCGGAAGAATTGGTGACGATGAAGGAACCGGTGCGAACAGCTTGAATTCGGACCATCAAGGCACACATGGCGTAGGGACGGTCGGACACGGCCGAACGAATTAGTAAGGAAGCTCAGAGGAACATGGCAGGAAACAACGGTGGCCCCTGGGGGGGTGGCGGAAACAGAGGCTCGGGCGGCGGCAACGACGACAATCGTGGCGGCGGCGGTCGCAGACCCAATGACGATAGGCCAAACATCCCCGAGATCGACGATCTGGTGAACAAGGGGCGCGAGCAATTGCGCGTCCTGATGGGCGGCGGCGGCGGTCAGGGCCGGACTGGCGGCACTGGCGGCGGGGGCGAGGGTCCCCAGCTGACACGCGGGACGATCGGTCTGGGCGTGCTTGCAGCCATCGCGCTCTGGCTCTTTTCATCTTTCTACACGGTGCGTCCGGAAGAACGCGCGGTCGAACTCTTTCTGGGCGAGTATTACAGAACTACGGATGCGGGTCTGAACTTTGCACCATGGCCTGTCATTTCCCGCGAAATCCTCGGCGTCTCGACCGAAAGAACCATTGACGTCGGTGTTGGGGGTCGCGCGGATGCAGAGTCGGGCCTGATGCTGACCGGCGACGAGAATATCGTCGACATCGAATTCCAGGTGGTCTGGAACATCATCGATCCGCAGGACTATCTGTTCAATCTGGCAGATCCGCCGCAGACGATTGCTGCTGTTGCGGAATCCGCCATGCGCGAGATCATATCGCAGTCGCAGTTGGCGCCCATCCTGAACCGTGACCGGGGCGTCATTGCCGACTCGCTGCAGTTGGCCATTCAGGCAACGCTCGACAGTTACAACTCGGGCGTCAACATCATCCGTGTCAACTTTGACCGCGCCGACCCACCGCAACCTGTTATTGCCGCATTCCGCGCGGTGCAGGATGCACGGCAGGAGCGGGACCGGGTGCAGAACGTGGCTGATGCCTATGCCAATCAGGTCGTGGCACAAGCCCGCGGTGAAGCGGCGCAAATCCTTGAGCAGGCAGAAGCCTACCGCGCCCGCGTCGTCAACGAAGCGACCGGTGAGGCGAGCCGTTTCCTTGCCGTTCTCGAGGAATATCAGCAAGCCCCCGAAGTGACGCGCAAGCGGATCTTTCTTGAAACGATGGAAGGCGTCCTTGGTGGCGTCGACATCATCCTGCTTGACGAGGGGCAGGGTGGCGGCCAAGGCGTCGTGCCTTACCTGCCGCTCAATGAACTGCGCCGCACGCCGGCCGGAGGGACCAACTAATGCGTAAGTCAGCATTTCTTTTGCCCGCACTCGCGGTTGTTGTGTTCACCGCCTTGTCGTCGGTCTTTATCGTCGACGAGCGTCAGAAAGCACTTGTGCTTCAGTTCGGCCAGATCGTGAAGGTGCAGGAACAACCGGGCCTCGGCTTCAAGATTCCGTTCATCCAGGAGGTTGTGCGCTATGACGACCGCATCCTGAGCCGCGACCTCGATCCGATCGAAGTCACGCCATCGGACGACCGTCGTCTGGTCGTCGATGCCTTTGCGCGCTACCGGATCGCGGATGTCGAGCAGTTCCGCCGCGCTGTCGGTGTCGGCGGCGAGGCAGATGCGGCCCGCCGTCTGGACAGCATCCTGCGGGCCCAGACCCGTCAGGTGCTGGGTTCGGTGACGTCCAATGATATCCTGTCGATCGACCGTGCCGCGCTGATGCTGCGCATCCGGAACAATGCCATCGCCGAAGCCGAAGCGCTGGGTTTGCAGGTCATCGACGTGCGCCTCAAGCGGACGGACTTGCCGCAGACCAACCTGAACGCCACCTACGAGCGGATGAAAGCGGAACGCGAACGCGAAGCCGCCGACGAAATCGCCCGTGGTAACGAGGCGGCCCAGCGGATCCGCGCGCAAGCCGACCGTACCGTTGTCGAGCTGGTCTCCGAGGCCGAACGCGAAAGCCAGATCATCCAGGGTGAGGCTGACGCCGAGCGGAACCAGATCTTTGCACAGGCCTTTGGGCGCGATCGCGAGTTCTTCGAATTCTACCGCTCGATGACCGCCTACCAGCGGTCGCTGACGCCGGGCAATTCGACGATGGTGCTGTCACCGAACAGCGCGTTCTTCAACTACCTGAAGTCCGATACCGGTGCGGCAGCATCCGTAGGCCAGTAAATCTGGCCAAGAACAGAACCACGAGACAGGGGCCGACGGCAACGTCGGCCCCTTCTTTTCGTTTTCGGGGTGCCCTGCCGATATTCACGTCCTCTTGAGAGTGTATGTAACAAGTTTGCGTTGCACTTGGCGCGCCCTAGATCAATGATCAGACAACACCCGGGGTGGGTATTTCACCCCACCTCAGACAAAGGAGATTGAACAGTGAAGTCTCAGGCAATCGCAGTTCAACGAGAAAATCACAGCAGGCAACGGGTGGCCTACGGGCTTTTCCTGACGCTGCTGACGGCATTGGCGCTCTTGATCATGCAGGTTGCAACCGCAACAGCGCAGGCGCGGCCATCCACATTCGCCGATCTGGCCGAAAGGGTCAGCCCGGCCGTGGTCAACATCACCACCAGCACTACCATCGCGGGTCGCACCGGCCCCCGGGGTCTGGTGCCCGAAGGGTCCCCGTTCGAGGATTTCTTCGACGACCTTGACCGAGGACCGGGTGAGGGCAGCCGCCGGTCGTCGGCCCTTGGCTCCGGCTTCGTGATTTCCGAGGACGGCTTTATCGTCACCAACAACCACGTCATCGAAGGCGCGGACGAAATCCTGATCGAATTCTATCCCGGCGGTGAACCAGGGGTGCCTGCCCAACTGGTCGGGACAGACCCCAATACCGATATCGCCGTGCTCAAGGTCGATCTTGAGGGTCTGCCGTTTGTCGAATTCGGTGACAGCAACGGCCCCGGCTCGCGCGTGGGTGACTGGGTGATGGCCATGGGCAACCCGCTGGGGCAGGGGTTCTCTGTTTCCGCCGGTATCGTCTCGGCCCGCAACCGCGCCCTGTCGGGGACTTATGACGACTACATCCAGACCGACGCCGCGATCAACCGTGGCAACTCGGGCGGCCCGCTCTTCAACATGGATGGCGAGGTGATCGGCGTGAACACCGCGATCCTGTCGCCGACCGGCGGGTCCATCGGGATCGGCTTTGCCATGTCCTCGGCGGTGGTGACCAATGTGGTCGACCAGTTGATCGAATTCGGTGAAACCCGCCGTGGCTGGCTGGGTGTCCGCATTCAGGACGTCACCCCCGATATGGTCGATGCGATCGAGGGACTTGAGATGGCCCGTGGTGCACTGGTCACCGACGTGCCGCCCGGCCCTGCCGAGAATGCGGGCATGGTCGCCGGTGACGTGATCCTGACCTTCGACGGGATCGAGATCGAGGATACCCGCGAACTGGTCCGCATCGTCGGCAATTCGCCCGTCGGCAAGGAAGTCCCGGTCGAGGTGCTGCGCAACGGCGACATGACCGATCTGACGGTGATCCTGGGCCGCCGCGAAACCGAAGAGGCCGTGGCCTTCCCCGCCTCGACCGAACCGCAAGAGCCTGAACAGTCGGACGTGCTTGGCCTGACGCTGTCGGAAATCACCCCCGAGCTTGCCGACCAGTTCTCGCTGACATCCGACGAAGGCTTGGTCATCATCGCGATTGCACCGGACTCGGACGCCGCGTCGAAGGGGCTGATCGAGGGTGACGTGATCACCGAGGCCGGCCAGCGCGCGGTCGCGACCGTGGCCGATCTCGAGGCTCAGATCACCGCAGCGACAGAAGCGGGCCGCAGGTCGATCCTGATGCTGGTCCGCCGCGGCGGCGACCCGCGCTTCGTCGCGCTGTCGCTTGAATAGTCGCCGCGACTGACGGCATGAACAACGCAATGGGCGGACCGCAGGGTCCGCCCGTTTCATTTCGGGGTGGCAGGGCTTGGCGCGCTGCACTAACTAGGGACGAAACTTAAGGTTCGTATAAGGACAAAGCGAAACATGGCCAAAATTACTTACGTTGAATTCGGCGGCAAAGAGCACGTTGTCGAGGTCGCCAATGGTCTGACCGTGATGGAGGGGGCCCGTGACAACGGTATCCCGGGCATCGAGGCCGACTGCGGCGGTGCCTGCGCCTGTTCGACGTGCCATGTCTACGTCGATGATGCATGGGTCGAAAAGCTGCCCGCCAAGGACCCGATGGAAGAAGATATGCTGGACTTCGCGTTTGAGCCTGATCCGGTCAAATCCCGCCTGACCTGCCAGCTCAAGGTCTCGGATGCGCTGGATGGTCTGCGCGTGCAGATGCCGGAAAAGCAGATTTGATCCGATATCTGGTCTTGGCGGCCTCTGTTCTGGCAGCGCCCGCCAATGCCGACATCACGGCCGCGCGGTATGTTCTGCCGACGGATGTCTACGGTCACGGGGTGGTGCCCGGCGGGGAATATGCCGGGCTTGAGTTCGAGATCGACGGCCGGCGTCTTTTGGCGACAGCCGCGATAGGCGGGGTTTATGAAGATACCGCACCACGACTTGTCGATCTTGACGGTGACGGCGCGCCCGAGGTGATCACGGTCATCTCGTATTTTGACACAGGTGCGGCGATACGGATCTGGGGCGAGGTCGCGCAGCCGGATGCACCTGACGGCACCACCATTGCGCTCGTCGCGGAAAGTCCGGCGATCGGCACAAGGTTCCGCTGGCTTGCCGTGATCGGTGCGGCCGATCTTGACGGCGACGGCGCGGTCGAGATCGCCTATATCGACCGCCCGCATCTGGCCAGGACCTTGCGCGTCTTGCGCTACGCGAAGGGTCGGCTGACCCCTGTCGCGGACCTGCCCGGCCTGACCAACCACCGCATCGGCGAGGCGGACATCGGCGGCGGCATCCGCGATTGCGGGCAGGGGCCCGAGATGATCACCGCGAATGCCGATTGGACCCAAGTGATGGCCACCAGACTGTCGGACGGCCAGCTTCAGACGCGCGCCATCGGCCCGCATCGCGACCGAAGCAGCTTTGCCGCCGCGCTGGCTTGTGATGTTGTCAATTAGGTGATGCTGGCGACAACCGCGGCCAGCAGAACAATCTCGGTCACCTGTTGCGTGGCACCCAGGATATCACCCGTCTGCCCGCCGATCTTGGCCTTCGCGATCAGCGCGCAGGCAAGGGTCGCGAAAGCTGCAATCGCGATGCTTTCCGGCAGGCCCGACACCAGTGCAAAGGCCACCGCTATGGCCACACCAAGCCACATGGTCCGTGCCGCGGGTCTGCCCACCGACCGGCTGAGGCCATCGCCGCGCGCATTGGGCAGTGACGCCATCACCACCACCATGGCCGCACGGCTCAGCGCGCCGACAGCGATCAGCACCGCCCAATAGGCCCCCATCTCGACCACCACCACCAGCGTGGCCCACCGCAGCACCAGCGACAGGCCAACCGCGCAGACGCCGTAAACCCCGATATGGCTGTCCTTCATGATCTCCAACCGGCGGGATCTTTCCCATCCGCCCCACAGGCCATCGGCGCTATCGGCCAGTCCGTCCTCGTGCATGGCTCCCGTGACGATGATCCCGAACGCCAGCAGCAGCCCCGCCACGACACCTGCGGTCAGGCCGAGGCTGACAAGGACCGACACCAGCACCGCCCCCACAAAGCCCAGCATCGCACCCACAAGCGGATAGGCCCACGCCGACCCCGCCCCCCGCGATACGGCTGCGCCCGCGTCGACCCTGACCGGAACGCGGGTCAAAAGCCCCAAGGCCGCGTAAAGATCGACGGGGGCGATCAGGCGGGTGTCGTCTTTGTCTGGCATGGGGTCCTTTGGGCCTTTTCACCGTCGGATCAAACGTTAAACAGAGAGAAAGACTGACCGCAGCGAGGTTCCGATGCAAGCGCCATTTTCCACCCTGTCAACGTTCCGAGACCTGCTGGCAGAGGCCCCCGCACCGGATGCGGCAGCGCTTGCCGGTGCGCGGGATCGCAACGGGCAACTGACCAAACCACCGGGCGCTTTGGGGCGTCTGGAAGACCTTGCGATCTGGTATGCAGGCTGGCGCGGCAATCCGCGCCCGGTGCTTGAAAACCCGCAGGTGATCGTCTTTGCCGGCAACCACGGGGTCTGCGCGCAGGGGGTCTCGGCCTTCCCGCCCGAGGTCACGGTCCAGATGGTCGCAAACTTCCAGCACGGCGGCGCGGCGATCAACCAACTGTCGAAAGCCATCGGCGCGAAAATGGATGTCTATGCGCTTGACCTCGACACGCCGACGGCGGATTTCACCATCGCCCCCGCGATGACCGAGACGGAATGCGTCGCCGCCCTGCAAACCGGCTGGGCCGCGGTCGATCCAGAGGCCGACCTGCTGGTGACCGGCGAGATGGGGATCGGCAATACCACCTCGGCGGCCGCAGTCGCCGCGGCTGTGCTGGGCGGCAGGGCCGAAGATTGGACGGGGCGCGGGACGGGTGTCGATGACGCGGGGCTTGCCCGCAAGACCGAGGTCGTGGCCCG
Source organism: Yoonia sp. (assembly GCF_036770585.1). GTDB lineage: Bacteria > Pseudomonadota > Alphaproteobacteria > Rhodobacterales > Rhodobacteraceae > Yoonia. The sequence goes on from NZ_DAIPIW010000007.1 coordinate 27,637, forward strand.
CGGCCTTGCCCGTCACGCCACAGATGATCCGCTCGCGGCGCTGCGCTGCCTTGGCGGGCGCGAGCTTGCCGCGATGGCGGGCGCGATTGCGGCGGCGCGACATCACCGGATTCCGGTGATCCTTGACGGTTTCATCTGCTGTGCCGCAGCGGCGACGCTGGAACGGTCGGTCGCCGGTGCCCTTGATCACGCGCTTGCAGGGCATCTCAGCGCCGAAGGTGCGCACGGGCGGTTGCTGGCGGCATTGGGCAAAGAACCCTTGCTGAACCTTGGCCTGCGCCTTGGCGAAGGGTCGGGCGCGGCCTTGGCAGTCAATGTGCTGAAAGGGGCGATTGCCTGCCATTCCGGCATGGCGACCTTTGCCGAAGCGGGCGTCAGCGGCGGCTAGTCCTCGGCCGTCTTGCGCTTGCCTTCGGCCTTTTGCGCGCGGGCCAGCAGTTCGGTTTCCAGCGATGAATTGAGCTCGCGTGCCCGCGCGACATAGTCGGGCAGGTCGGTCACCGGCACCCCCGGCTTCCACAGCTTGGCCAATTCGCGCAGGGCGGCACGGTCGTGATGGTAAAAGGCCTGTTCGATCTCGGCGGCCTCGAATTCCGTCAGCCCGAGGTTCTCCAGCGCATAGCGCCCCGCGCGAAGCGAGCTGTCGAACATCTCGCGGACGATGTCATCGGCGCCGGCATCGTAGAGTTCATGCACATGCACACGGTCCCGCGCGCGGGCGATGATATGCAGACCGGGGCGGGCCTTGCGGGCATAACGCACCAGTTTCACGGCATTCACCTTGTCGTCGATGGCCACGACCAACACCTTGGCATCATCCAGCCCCGCCGCCTTCAGCAGGTCCGGTCGCGTCGGGTCACCGAAAAAGCCGCGATACCCGAATTTGCGCATCATCTGGACCGTGGCCAGATCATTGTCGACGACGACCGTCTCGAAACCCGCGCTGCGCACCAGCCGGTTCACGATCTGCCCGAAGCGGCCGATGCCTGCGATGATCACCTTGCCCTGTTCGTTGACCTCATCGGGTTCGGCCTGCTCGCCCTCTGTCATGCGGCGCTGGATCATTTCGTAGGCAATGAAAAGCAGCGGGGTGATCAGCATCGACAGGGCGATGACCAGCAGCAGGCGCCCGCCCAAGGCATCGGTCATCACGCCTTGCTGCAGCGAGAATGAAATCAGCACAAAGCCGAACTCGCCCGCCTGCGCCAGACCAAGCGTAAACAGCCAGCGGTCCTTGCGGTGCAGTTTGAACAGGGTCGCCAGCGCGAATAGGATGACGCCCTTGATCGCCATGATGGTGACCGTCAGGGCCAGAATGCCGGTCGGATCCGTCCACAGAAGGTCAAAGTTGATGCCCGCGCCGACGGTAATGAAGAATAGCCCCAGCAGAAGCCCCTTGAAGGGTTCGAGGTCGCTTTCCAGCTCGTGCCGGAATTCCGAGTTGGCAAGGACCACGCCGGCCAGAAAGGTGCCAAGGGCCGGGGACAAGCCCACCATCTGCATCAGCACCGCGATGGCGACGACCATCAACAGGGCCAGCGCGGTATACATCTCGCGCAGGTGCGCCTGATGGATGTAGCGAAACACCGGCCGGGTCAGAAACACGCCGGCAAGGATGACCGCCGCCACAGCACCCAGTGTCACAAGGGTCACACCCCAACCGGGCAGCCCCTCGACAAGGCTCAGGCTCGCGAGATGGTCCTCGCCATGTGCCACGGCGGCGTCGGACATCGACCCGTCGGGCGCGAGCGTGACCACGGATGCAACAGCCAAGAGCGGCAGGGCGGCCAGCATCGGGATCACCGCGATATCCTGCGCCAGCAGGACCGAGAAGGTGGCCCGCCCGCCGCTGGTCTGCATCAACCCCTTTTCGCTAAGGGTCTGCAGGACGATGGCGGTGGACGAAAGGGCAAAGACCATCCCGATGGCGACCGAGGTGCCCCAGCCGAAACCCAGAACGCGCGCACCAAAGCTGATCACGACAAGCGTGACCATGATCTGCAGGCCGCCCAGTCCCACCAGACGGTGCCGCATGTTCCAAAGGGCGCGCGGGTCCAGTTCCAGCCCGATCAGGAACAGCATCATCACGACGCCGAATTCCGCGAAGTGTTGCAGGTCCCGGGTTTCGCTGCCGACGAGACCGGTCAGAGGTCCGATGATGACACCAGCCAGCAGATAACCCAGAACCGACCCCAGCCCCAGCCGCGCGGCCAGCGGCACGGCAATGACCGCCGCGCCGAGATAGATCGTGGCCTGAAACAGAAACGTGTCCATCAGAGAAAGCGACTTTTTGCGAAAGGACCGGCTGCGCGCAGTCTAGCGACCGCCCGAAGGATGGAAAGGGCGCAAAGGGCCCCTACGCTGCGCAATCGCAGACTGCCCTAGCTTTCGGGAAGGGTGATCACATAGGTCCGGCCGCGCTTGACATAGTTCAGCATGTCATCGCCGATCGCAACGACTTGCCCGCCGTCCAGCTCGCTGCCGATCTCGACGCGCACAAAGCGTCCGTTGCTAAGACGCACCAGCGCGCGCGGCTCGCTCGTGCGTCCGTAGACACCGATCAGGTTGATCTCGCGCAGGCGGATGGCGTCTTCCATCGTGGCCGCGCGGGCCACCCCGCCGGGGACAGGCTGGTTGTTCTGCGGGATCGCAAGTGTCGCGCTTTCAGGTGCTTCATCCTCGATCTCGGTTGCGGCAGCGACAAGCCGCGCCGTCGCCCGCTCGGCCAAAAGCGCGTCGGCGGCCTGGGCAAGACCGGATGGCCGCGTCGCGGGCCTGACCGAATTGGCGACCGCAAGTGCGGTGCTGCTGTCGAACCGCAAGGTCGCATCAGCCGCAACCACACCTTCGAGGATCTCTGAAAGCTCTGACGGTGGCGCATCGTCATCAGCCGCGCCGGTCTCGGGGGTGATCAACTGCGGGCGCAGGCGCGGGCGGATCGAATCGGCCCCGGCCTGCTCGACCACAAGCGGGTCAAGAAAGACAGACCCGCTGTTGTCCAGCTCCAGCCCCGCCAGTCCCACGCTGCCGGGCGTCGGGGCATTTGCGGCGGGGGCCGCTGCGGCGAGGTCCTCTGGCACAAGGTCGGCAGGGCGCTCTTGCGGCGCGACGGCGGGTGTCCCTTCCGCAATGACGACGCCTTCGGGGGCCGGGGCGAAAAGGGCCATGCGCGCAAGATCATCCGCGCTGAGTTCGGGTCGGGGCGTGAAAGGAATATCGGGCAGTCCGGCAAAGACCACGGCCCCTTCGGGCGTGACCGCCCCTTCAGGGGTTGCAACGACGAACCCGCGTGCGTCGAAGGCGAAGGCCGCCTCGGAGGGTGGCGGACTGACCGGCGCGCCGAAGACGATCTCCGGTTCCGCAGTCAGGGTCAGTTCAGGCGCAAGGGCGGTCGGCTGATAGCCCGGCTCTGCCATGGGGGGCGCAAAACCGGGCGCAGGCGTCCCGCGGGGTTCATCGAAAAAGCGCGGCGCGCGCAACCAGACGCCCGTGGCCTCGTAGAAGTCCTGCGCCTCGTCCGGTGTCGGAAGGCGCCTCGCGATTTCGCTGCCGCCGCTGGCGTCTTCGCTGACAGCCAGTGGCGGTGCCAGCGGCAGGCGCGGCAAGGATTCGGCCCCGGACAGTTCCAGAGCGGGTGGCGTTTCAGTGCCGGTCGGGCGGTCCGCGATGTCGAGGTCCAGTCCGGGGTCATCTGCGACGGCGACGGGCGCGAAGCCCGCGACCTCTGGTGCGCCGATGACGGGGCCGGCTTCAAGCGGTTCCGGCGCGGCTTCGGCCACGATGGGCGCCGGTGTGGGGGCGGTGCTGTCCTCGCGGCTGGTCGCGGCAAAGATGCCAGCGCCGATCAGCGCAAGAAGACCCAGTCCCGCGGCAATCCGTAGGCCGGGCCCGCGCCGTTCGGCTGGCAATGGCCTCCGCGCCGGGGCCGCCCCCAGCGCAGTCGCCACCTTGGCAGGGGACGCAGTGGCTACGGGCGCCGCAGTGACGGGCTTTTGTCGCGGGGAAGGGCGGGCATGCACCTCGGCGATGACAGGATCGTAGTAGACAGGGGTGACGGGGGCGATCCGGGGCGCTTCGGTCGCGACGGGCGCCGGATCAGCGCCTTCGTCGGTTCGCGCGCCCGTGTCGTGCGGCGCGACGGATGCGGTCTCTTCGGGTTCCGCCACATCGACGAAAGGTGCCTCATCCTCGGCCACGCCCGCCTCGGCAGTTGCCGCCGCTCGGTCCTCTGCACCTTCCGGATCGGTTGCGACCGCCAGAGGCTGCAGCTTCAGCCGGGTCCCCGTCGGAACAATCGGGATGCTCCCGCGGATCACCTCGGCCCCCTCACCCAAAAGGTCCGTCATGACCGACGTCGGGCCGAACCAGACCTCTTGCAGAAAGGTATCGGGTTGCGGGACAGCCACGAAGGCCACAGGCCGGAAGCCATGGCCATCGGCGAAACTCTCGGCCTCGTCCAAAGTCTCGCGCGCGACGGCGGCGATATGGGTTTTGCCACCCGCCGACACATGGTCGACCACAAGATCGAACAGGCTGTATGGGGTCGCCCCGTCAAGCGCTGCATGGACATCGGCCACCGTGGCATCGGCTTTCTCAAGCGTCAGGAACTTGATCTGCTCATGCGGGATCACAAGCCTTGTGGCAAAAGCCTCGGGCGCCAGCGCGTCGGCTTTGGCGCGCAGCTCTGCCAGATCGGCATCGAGCGAGGCGCTGCCGATATCGACATGGCCAAGCTTGCGCCAGCCCTTTGCGGACTGGTGCAAAAGGTCGATCCCGTCGATTGAAAGAGAAAGCGCGAAGTCGGCTGCCATTGGATGCGTCTAGCACATTCGATTTTCGGGCAAAACGCATTTGCCCCCACATCTGGTATGCTAAAGCAGAAACCCGCCAAGGCCAAGGCCGCGGCGGGTATCATTTTCGTCAGGCTGTCGCTTTTGCAAGGGCCTGATCAAGGTCGGCGATCAGATCGTCCGCATCCTCGATCCCGATGGACAGGCGGACGATACCCGGCCCGGCCCCCGCTGCCACTTGCTGGTCCGCCGTCAACTGGCGGTGGGTGGTCGAGGCGGAATGGATGATCAGGCTGCGCGTGTCGCCGAGGTTGGCCACATGGCTGAAGATTTCCAGACTATCGACCAGCTTGACGCAGGCGTCATAACCACCCTTCACCGCCACCGTGAACAGGGCCCCGGCACCGCGCGGGCAGATCTTGGGCACCAGATGCGCATAGGGCGAGCTGTCGAGACCCGCATAGGTCACGTAATCGACGCGCGGATCATTCTCCAGCCACTTGGCGATCTTCATCGCGTTCGCGACATGGCGCTCCATGCGCAGCGACAGGGTCTCGATCCCCATCAGCGTGTAATGCGCCGCCTGCGGGTTCATCGTCATGCCAAGATCACGCAGACCGATGGCGATCCCGTGGAAGGTGAATGCCAGCGGGCCGAAGGTCTCGGCGAATTTCAACCCGTGATAGGCAGGCTCCGGCTGGCTGAGGCTGGGGAATTTGTCACTCGCCGCCCAGTCGAACTTGCCGCTGTCGACGATGCAGCCGCCGGTGACGGTGCCGTTGCCGGTCAGATACTTCGTGGTCGAATGGACCACCAGCGTCGCGCCGTGTGCGATCGGGCGGACCAGATAAGGCGTGGCCGAGGTATTGTCCACGATCAGCGGAATCCCTGCGTCATCGGCGATGGCGGCGATCACCGGCAGATCGGTGATATGCCCGCCGGGGTTGGCGATGGCCTCGCAGAAGATGGCACGGGTGTCATCATCGATGGCGGCCTTGACGGCTGCGGGATCATCCATGTCGACGAAGGTCGCCGACCAGCCGAAGCGTTTGATCGTCTGGCTGAACTGCGTGACCGTGCCGCCATAAAGACGGTTCGAGGCGACGATATTCCGCCCCGGCTGCATCAGCGGGAACAGCGCCATGATCTGTGCCGCATGGCCCGAAGAACAGCAGACCCCGCCGACACCGCCCTCAAGCGTGGCGATCCGTTCCTGCAAGGCTGCAACCGTGGGGTTGGTCAGGCGGGAATAGATATAGCCCACTTCCTGCAGATTGAACAAAGCCGCCGCGTGCTCGGCATCGCGGAACACATAGGCTGTGGTCTGGTAGATCGGCACCTGCCGTGCGCCGGTCGCAGGATCAGGCCGCGCTCCGGCGTGAATCTGCAACGTATCGAAGCCGTAGTTCGGACCATCGGTCATTTTGGATCTCCCTTTTCGAACCTGTCGCACAAAGGTTTAGGCGCAATCGCAGGGCCACTCAACGGCTGGTTGGAAAAGAGAACAAAGCCACCGGTCCCGCCGCCCGCTTGCCCGCGCGCGTTCCGATATTTCGGCCAAACCGGGAAAGGCCGTCCCTTCTGCTTCTTTCTCCCAGGACACTCCGGGGTGAGCGGCCGCAGGCCGCGAGGGGCAGCGCCCCTCTGCTAGCGCTCCCAAAGCCCGGCGGACTTGATCCTGTTGCGGATCGCACCTTCCCTGCGGGGAAGGTTTTTCAGATCGAAGAGCGCCCGCACCTTGGCACCGCGTCCCTGATAGACAAGGCGTTTGAACGGCGGGTGCAGCTTCATCAACTTCTTGATCTTGTTGGGCGCGATGACCTGCTCGAGAAAGGCGATCGTGGCGTCGCTGCCATGGACATAGAGCAGCGGCAGATAGCGGTAATGGAACGAGACATCGCCATCAAGCCCAGCCAGCGCAGGCCCGGGGCGTCCGCCGCCGAAGCTGTGGATGACCAAGGGCAGGGCCACCTGATCCAGCCAGGGATCAAGCGGCTGGATCACCAGTTCGGGCGGCGGATCGTTGCGGATCGACGTCGCATATGCGGTGAAACGGGCGCCGAAAGCCGCAGGATCGGCCCCGAAAAACCAGCCCGCATTGAAATAGAGATACCTCTCCCAGTATTCGTCCGGCTGTGACAGGTCGAGCGAGCTTTCGAAATCCAGCCCGAAACGGGCGTAAAGCGAAGCCCAGATCGCGGTATAACCGGGCCAGTAAAGCTCTTCCACGGGCCAGGTCGGCCCGCGCCGCATCGAGGCGGCGGGCCGGTCAAAGTCGAACCGCACCTTGCCCAGATCGCCGGTGATCAGCGTATCGCTGTCGAAAAAGACGAAAGGTTCGCCCGCCGGCATGACCTTCAGGCCCTCGATCTTGTTGCCATGCGGGTAGGATTGGCCGAAATGCACGCTCTCGAACGGCAGGATTTCGGCACCCTGCGCCAGCAGGGCCTCGGCCACCGGCGCGGGCAGACGCGGATCATGGTCCCATAGCGGCCCGGGTTGCGGTTCCACGACGATCAGCCGCCCCTGGTAATCCGGCGATGATGCCCGCAGCGAGACCGCAAAGAGCAAGGCCTCATAGGCCAGCCGCCCCGCCTGACCGACGATCATGATATTGGGGTGGCGGTGCGACATCGAACTTGCCTTGCAGGGACCGGACGCCGTCACGCTTAGAGATTTCGGCATCCGCATGCAATTGCGCGGCGCTTGTGAAGGCCTGCGCCGGGTGTCCTGCCTTTCGCCGCATCGCCCGGCGTCAGACCCGCTGGATCAGGACCGAGCAGCCCGCACGCCTTGCCACCCGCGCGGCGGTCGAGCCCATGAAGTAATCGACGGCTTTCGGATGATGCGCCCCGACGATGATCAGGTCCGCGCCGATTTCACTGGCGACTTCGACAATGCGCACACCCGCGCGTCCGGTCGTGACCCTGCAGGTGATATCGGGCGCACCATCGGCAAGCTGTTCAAGGCCGGCCGTGACCTTGGCCGTCAGGTGGTTTTCCGATTTCACGGTCACGAATTCGGCCGCATAGCCGGGGATCGCCTCCAGCACGGTCAACAGCGTGATGACACCCCCGGGTTCCAGTAGTTGCCGCGCCATGGCGATCTTGGCGGGCACAAGCGGTTCGTGATCCAGCGAGACGGGGATGAGAATGGACTTGGGCATTGCGATCTCCTTTTTGGGGTCAGGGCGCCACGATGGGCAGATAGGTCAGGGCAAGGGCGACGGTCCCCGCCAGAAAGAGCGTCTCGGCCAAAAGCAGCGCCGCAGCCGGGCCGCCGACCTTCAGAATATCGGCCGGGCGCGTCTTGAGACCGACCGCAGCGATGGCAGTCAGCAGCAACCAGCCCGAGGTGTCCGCCGCGAATGCGAGCAGGCCCAAGGGAAGTGCGACCGTCGAATTGAGCGTGGCCAGCGCGATGAAGCCCAGCACGAAGACAGGGATCAGCGGCGGCCTGTCCTGCCCCGGTTCGGCCCGGACGGTCGACCGCAGCACGATCACCGCAACGATCACCACCGGCGCCAGCATCGCGACTCGCAGCAGCTTGACCAGCGTGGCGGTTTCCCCCGCTTCGGGCGAGATCGAGAACCCCGCCCCGACGACCTGTGCGACATCGTGAATGGTCGCGCCCAGATAGATGCCTGCGGTCACGTCATCGAACCCAAGCGCGCGGCTCAGGACCGGATAGACGATCATCGCGAGGGTCGACAGGATCGTGACGCCGACTACCGTGAAGACCAGCCGGTCCTCGGACCGCTCGTCCTTCGGCAGGATCGCCGCAATCGCAAGGGCAGCCGACGCGCCGCAGATCGCCACGGCCCCTGCCGACAGGAAGGCAAAGCGGTAGCGAAACCCGAAGAACCGCGAGGCGGCCAGCCCGAAGGCGATGGTGGCCGGCACCATCGCGATGACCAAGGCAACGGTCGGCCAGCCCAATGCGCCCACCATCTCGAAGCTGATCCGCAACCCCAAAAGGGCAACGCCGACGCGCAGCAGGGTCTTGGCCCCGAAGGCGATACCCGCGCCGCAGTAAGGATGGTCCGCCAGAAAATTCAGGCTGATCCCGAAGAGAAGCGCCAGCAGCATCGCCGGGGCGCCGTAGTGATCGGAGATGAACTGGCTGGCCAGTGCGACCACCACGGCAACCGTCATCCCGGGCAGCAAGGCCCGTGTGCGGTTGGTCCAGCCCGTGAAATTGACGCTGCCTGTCACATCCTGTCCCTACCCATGTCCCCGACCCGCGCCACCTATGGCACCTTGGCCAACCGGCGGGCCTGATCCACAAAGACCGCCGGCACGTCTATGCCTTCCGCATGGGAACGGGCAATCGCCGCGCGCCTGCGGTCGCCCGGCAGGCGGGCGCCCTCCAGCCCCGAGATCACCGCCATCAGGTCCGCCACCTTACGCCCATAGTCCGACTGGCCGCCGGGGTCGATCACGATCAGGGTCTGGCCGACGCGCGGGGCAGGGCCATCGGCATCGAAGAAGGATCCCGCCTCGCGGCTGAAGGCGCTGCCCGTCAGCGCCGCCGAGAGGATCTCGACCATCAGCGCAAGTGCGGTTCCCTTGGCCTCGCCGATGGGGATCATCGTGCCTTTCAGCGCCGCTTCGGCATCGGTGGTCGGATTGCCTGCGACGTCCAGCGCCCAGTTCGGCGGGATCGGGCGTCCGGCCTTCTTTGCGGCCATGACCTTGCCGCGCGCGACCTTCGAGAGCGACAGGTCGATCACCAGCGGCGCGCGACCCTCGGCGGGTGTGGCAAAGGCGATGGGATTGGTGCCGAAGACCGGCTCGCGCGCGCCCCATGGGGCGATGGATTTGGGCGCATTGGCGACCATGATGGCCAGAAGTCCGGCCTTGGCATAGCGTTCGACCTGAAGCGACAGCGCCCCGCAGTGATGCGAATTGCCGATGGCAATCAACGCGATGCCCATTTCACGGGCCAGCGGGACACCGGCCTCGAAGGCCAGATCGAGCGCCGGATAGGCAAAGCCTTCGGCGGCATCCACGAAAAGCGACGCAGGCCCGCGCTTGCTGGCGGTCACATCGGCCTTCGCCGCGATCTTGCCGCTTTGCACCTGTGCCGCGTAATCGGCCAGCCGCGAAAAGCCGTGGCCGACTTGACCCTCGGCCTCGGCCGCGACGAGGGCGCGCGCCACGCTCGCCGCTGCGGCATCCGGCACGCCGACAGCGCAAAAGGCCTGCGTCAACAGCGACGTGGCCTCGGGAATGGAAAGGTTAATCGTATCGGCCATGCGCGTCATCCTCGGGAAAATGGGGGTGCCCCGTTCTGCAATCAGGGCACCCTTACCCGTGGATCAGGCGCTGCGGTAGAGCTTGGTCATCGAGAATTCACGATGGCCCAGTGCCTCGGCGGCAGTGTTGCGTCCGTTGGCGGTGCGGCGGATCATCTCGATCAGGGCGTCACCCGCCTCGTCGATGGTCTGCTCGCGGCGCAGGATGCCCGAGACATCAACATCCACATGCTCGCCCATGGTGCGCACGGTGCGCGGGTTCGCGGTGATCTTGATGACCGGCACGATCGGGTTGCCCACGACATTGCCCTGACCGGTGGGGAAGGTGTGGATCACCGCACCGCCCGCCGCCATCAGCGTCACGCATTCGGCAGCAGCCGAGGACGAGTCCATGAAATAGAGACCATTGCCCGAACCCGGCATTTCCGCCGGTTCCAGAATGTCGATGAACTGCGAGGTGCGGCCGATCTTTTCAAGGTTGCCCAGCGCCTTTTCCTCGATCGTGGTCAGTCCGCCTTCGATGTTGCCCTTGGTGGGCTGGCTGTCGGACAGATCGTCGGTCTGGTGCGCGAAGATCACGTCGTCCTGATAGGCCTTCCACATCTTGTACCAGCGCTCGCCCACTTCCTTGTTGATCGCGCGCTTCTGGCAGATGTGTTCCGCGCCGGTGATCTCGGAGGTTTCGCCGAAGAAGCCGGTGATGCCCTCGGGCAGCAGCTTGTCATACATGTTGCCGACGGTCGGGCAGGACCCAAGACCGGTGGTCGTGTCGGACTCGCCGCATTTGGTCGACACCCAAAGCTCGCTGATCGCGCATTCCTCGCGCTGCACTTCGGTCGCCTTGTGCACGAAATCCTTGGCCGCCCAGGACGCCGCGCGGATCGTCTCGAAGTCGCCCTTCTGCTCGATCGAGAACTCGGCCACTTCCTTGCCGGTCTTGCGGATGCCGTCGGCGATACGCTTGGTCCAGCCGGGCTCGATGCCGATCACGACAACCGAGTGCACGTTGGGGTTGGACCCCGTGCCGATCATCGTGCGGAAGTGCAGTTCGAGGTCCTCGCCGAATTGCAGGCGGCCATAGGCGTGGGGGATCGCAAGGGTGCCCTTGACGTTGTTGGCGACCGCTTCGCAGGCCGCGTTCGAGATGTCATCCACGGGCAGGATCAGCACGTGATTGCGCACACCGACGCGGCCGTTCTCGCGGCGGAAACCCTTGAAGGTGATGTTGGAATATTTCGACATGTCCGAAATCCTTATGTTGAGCGGGCGGCGTTCCGATCCGCGTCCGCGATGTTTCCTGAGGTGCGGCTTACCAGCGCTTTGTCTTGCAGTTGTGGGTGTGGACGTGCTGCCCTTTGGGGATATCCGCGATGATCTTGCCGATATCCTCGCCATATTTGATCGCGGTATCGCCGGCCTTGAGGTCCTTCAACGCGATCTTGTGCCCGATCGGCACATCGGCTTCGGCGGTCAGGCGGAAGGTTGAGTTGTCGTGGGTGATGCAGCACAGCATATCCGTGCCGGCGGTCAGGCCTTCGACCACGACGACGCCGACATTGTCGGCCTCTTCATGGACCAGCAGGTGCGGGATCTCGTTGGGTGCGGGATTTGACATGACTATCTCCGGTGTCACTTAGGGTTTGAGAATGATCTTGGGCGCGCGAACACGGCCCTTGCGGATGTCGTCGAAAGCGCGCGCGCCTTCGGCGAGGGAACGGGTCTCGGCCCAGTCAAGCGGGCCGAGGCGACCGTCGAACATGGCCGCGCAGGTGTCGCGGAAATCCTGCGCGGTATAGGTATAGGTGCCAAGGAATGTGATCTCTTGCAGGGTGATCCGCCGGATATCGAGACCGCCGTCCGCGTCACCCAGCCCGATATGGGCGATCACACCGCCCGGGGCGACCAGCGCGGATGCGGCCTTGCGCGTCGGTGCGATGCCGACCGCGTCGATGATCAGCGGGATGCCTGTTGCGGGCGCATTGTCGATGGCGATGCCGCAGGCATCGGACAGATAGGCCGCCCGTGTCGCATTGGGTTCCGCCAGCGTGACCGCCCCGACCCCCATCGCCTTCAGCGCCAGTGCCGCCGCCACACCGATCGCGCCGCCGCCGATCACATGGGCGCGGCGCTCGTCGGCGGGGTGCAGTCTTTCAAGCCCCAACCGTGCCGCATGCCAACTGACCGCAAGCGGTTCTGCAAGGGCCGCCTTTTCAAGCGAGAACCCCTCGGGCACCGTGACCAGATTGCGCTCGGGCATCGCCACATACTGCGCAAAGGCGCCTTCGCGCGGCGGCATCGAGATGATCTGTCGCCCCGGATCGAGGTTCTCGCGGCCCGACAGGCTGGCGGCACTTTGCGGATCGGTCACCAGCGGGTTGATCGTCACGCGGCGACCGTCGAGCGGACCGCTGACAATCGTTCCGGCCCCCTCGTGCCCAAGGATCAGCGGGGCAGGGCGTCTGTCGTCATGACCCAGATAGGCATGCATGTCGGACCCGCAGATGCCCACGCTGTCGATGCGGATCAGGTGGTGATCGTCGCGCGGATCGGGATCGGGGGCGTCACGGTAGTCAAGCGTTTCGGGTGCGGTATAGACCAGGGCCTTCATTTCGCGGTGAACCCCCCGTCAACCATCAGGACCTGTCCGGTGACATAGGCCGACAGGTCCGAGCTGAGGAACAGCAGCGGCCCGTCGATATCCTCGGGCTCGCCATTGCGACCGATGCAGGTCTGCGCGGCATTGCGCGCGGCGCGCTCGGGATCGGCGAAGACGGCGGCGGTCAGTTCGGTGCGGAAAAAGCCCGGACCGATGGCGTTCACGTTGATCCCGTCACCGGACCAGGCCTCGGCCATGGCGCGGGTCATCTGCGCGATACCGCCCTTGGACGCGCCATAGCTGATCCCCCCCGGAAAGGCGCGGTAGGATTGCAGCGAGGCGAAATTCACGATCCGGCCCCAGCCCTTGGTCTTCATCGCCGGAACAAGGTGCTGCGACAGAAAGAACGGCGCGGCAAGGTTCAGGGTCATCGTCACGTCCCAGCCGTCTGGCGTGACGTCATCCGCCGCCTCGCGCGTGTTGATCCCTGCGGCATGGACAAGGATATCGGGTGCGCCGAAGGGCGCTGCCGCGCGGGCCGCAAGCTGCCCCAGCCCGTCACGATCCGCCAGATCGAAGGGCAGGGGCGACACCGCCCCATCCGCCTCGTCCTGCAGCGATTCCAATGCCTCGGTCCGCCGTGCGACGGCAACAACCGAGGCACCGGCACGGGCCAGCACCAGCGCCGCGCGGCGTCCCAGACCAGAGCTTGCCCCTGTCACGCAGGCCACATGGCCCGACAGGTCGATATGTGGGGATGCGGCCACCTGACACCTCAGTCTGCGGCTGTCAGATCGAAGTTCTCGCCGGGGAAGAACTTGGCCAGCCGCGCATCAGCCGCGCGGGCATGGCCCTCCATCCCTTCCAGACGCGAGATGCGGGCGGTCGCCTCGGCCACGGCCCGCGCGCCTTCGCGCGTGGCCCGCTGCCATGTGACGACCTTCATGAACTTGTGCACGCTCAGACCGCCGGTATAGCGCGCCGCCCCCGAGGTCGGCAGCACGTGGTTGGTGCCTGCGGCCTTGTCGCCGTAGGAGACCGTGGTTTCCTCGCCCAGAAACAGCGAGCCATAGCAGGTCAGCCGGCCCAGCCACCAGTCGAGGTCTTCCGCCATCACGGTCAGATGCTCGGGCGCATAGTCGTCGGAGGTCGCGGCCATTTCCTCGCGGTCGGCGCAGACGATCACCTCGGCATAGTCGCGCCAGGCGGCTGTGGCGTTCTCGCGGTTCAGACCGGGCAGGTCGTCGATCAGCTTGGGCACAAGGGCCATGACCTCTTCGGCCAAGGCGCGGTCATCGGTGACCAGCCAGACGGGCGAGTTGTAGCCGTGCTCGGCCTGACTGACGAGGTCGGTCGCCACGATGAAAGGATCGGCGGTCTTGTCGGCAAGGATCAGGCTGTCGGTGGGACCGGCGATCATGTCGATGCCCACGCGCCCGAAAAGGATGCGCTTGGCTTCGGCGACGAACTGGTTGCCGGGGCCGACGATGATATTGGCCGGCGGCAGGCCGAACAGACCAAAGGCCATGGACGCCACGCCCTGCACCCCGCCGATCGCCATGATCTTGTCCGCGCCACAGGCATTGGCCGCATAGATGATGGCCGGATTGAGCCCCTCTGGCTGCGGCGGCGAGGCGACGGTGATATGGCGGCATCCGGCGACCTTGGCGGTGGTCACGGTCATGATGGCGCTGGCGATGTGGCGATAGCGGCCCGCGGGCACATAACAGCCCGCTGCATCGACCGGGATCGTCTTTTGTCCCGCCACAAAGCCCGGCCGGATGTCCATCTGCACGTCATGCAGGCTGCTCTTTTGCAGTTCCGCAAAGCGCCGCACGTTGTCATGGGCGAAAAGGATGTCGTCCTTCAGCTTTTGCGGCACCTTGGCCGCCGCCGCCGCGATTTCCGCCTCGGTCAATGCGATGTTGCCGCTGTATTTGTCGAACTTCGCGGCATATTCCAATGCCTTGGCATCGCCCCCCGCTTCGATGTCGTCAAGGATGGTCTGCACCGTCGCATGGGTTTCAGAGGCATCCGACTTGGAGGTCAGAACGGCTTTTTTGAGATACTCACGTGTCATGGCAAACGGTCCTATCGGTAGACATTTGGAAGTAGCGAGGTCGAGAAGGCGGGGATGTATGCGATCATCAGCGTCACGATCAGCATGAAGAACACGAACGGAATTGCCCGGTAGGCGATCTTCAGGATCGATTCGCCCGTGATCCCCGACACGACAAAGAGGTTCAGACCCAGCGGCGGAGTGATGAACCCCACACCCAGTGCGGTGATCATCATGATGCAGAACTGGATGTCGTTCATCTCGATCTCTTGGGCCAGCGGGAACAGGATCGGCGCAAGGATCACGATGTTGGGTGTCGTCTCCATCACGCAGCCCGCCGCGATCAGGATCAGCACCATCATCAGGATCAGGACCCAAGGCTCTTCGCTGATCGATGTCAGCGCACCGACAAAGCCCTGTGGCACGCCGATGATGGCGAGGGCCTCGGCCAGCGGGATCGAGAAGGCGATGATCGGCAGGATCACACCGTTCACCTTGGCCGAACTGACCAGCATCGCGGGAAAGTCGCTGAACCTCAGCGTGCCGATGATGAAGCCGATGACGATGGTGACGACCACGGCGACAGCGCCCGCTTCGGTCGGCGTCAGACGGCCCGAGAAGATGCCGTAAAAGATGATGCCGGGCACAAGGAAGGCATACCAGCCGGATTTGACAGTGCGCCAGAGATTGGCCTGCCACTCGGCGCGGGTCATGATCCCGCCGCCTTCCCACTTGTTCAGGCGGTTCATCACGATATTGGTGACAAGGATCGAAATCAGGATCAGCAGTCCGGGAATGATGGCTGCAAGAAACAGGGTCGACACGGCGATCCCCAGCACCAGACCGATGATGATATAGGCGATCGATGGCGGGATCAGGATACCGGTACAGGCACCCGCCGCCACAAGCGCGCAGGCATAGGGGCGGGGGTAGCCGCTTTCGACAAGCCGGTCGATGGTCATGCGGCCGACGGCAGCAGCACCCGCCGCGTCGGAACCCGAGATCGCCGCGAACATCCCGCAGACCAGCACCGTGGCCGACCCGAAACCGCCCCGCGCCCAGCAGGTCAGCGCCTCGGCCACATCGAGGAATTTTCGACTTAGGCCGGTGCGGACCAGCACGTCTCCGGTCAGAATGAAAAGCGGCACGGCGGTCAGCGCGAAGGCGTCGATCCCGGTGAACAGCTTCTCGCCCAGAAGGCTGAGAGGCAGCGCCTGCGACCAGACCAGCATGAGGATGGTTGCAGCCCCGATCGCGGCCCAGACCGGAACGGCCAGCGCGACAAGAACGACAAAGAGAATAACGGGGGCGTAGAAATCCCAACCCAGTATCAGGTCGGTTTCCTGTGCGAGTTGCCACATCATCGGACCGTTCCCCCCTTAATCGAACAGCTTGTCGCCTTCGTAAACGGGACGCCCGTTCCGAAAGTCGTTGAGATCACGGATGAAAGACTGGACCAATCGCAAGACCACCAGGGTAAAGCCGAAAGGCACCGCGAAGAGGAAGAAGTAGAAGCCGATCCGCAATCCATGCGTGACCGATCCGAACTTCCACGAGACATGCACCGATTCCCACGACCAGTAGATCGCGATCAGCGCAACGATGAACATCACGATGTCACCGAACATGTAAAGCAGCGCCTTCGCGCGCCGCCCCAGATAGTTCATGATGACGTCGATGCGGATATGCCCGCGTTCCTTGACAGCCGCCGCGGCCCCGATCCATGCCAGATAGATGAACGAGTAGCGGACGATCTCTTCGCCCCAGATCGACGAATACGAGAAGATCTCGCGCCGGACGACCTCGATGAACATGGTGCCGACCAGCATCACGTAGAAGGCCAGCAGCAGCCAGCGTTCGCCATTGCGGTCTATCGCATCATAGATTTTTCGCATGCAGCCCTCCTGTACGGAGCCTGCCCATGCCGGCATCCGTTCCCTGGATTGGATCGTGTCGTGGTTGGATAGGGGGCCGGCGCAACGGGGCGCCGGCCCGGTCTGACTTTATGCGTCGTGGACGTAGTAGCGGCTGCGCGTTCCGGCAGCCTCTTCAAGCCGCGCGAAAGTGTCCATGTCGCCCGCGAGGTCCACCTTGAACTGGTCCCATTCGCTGCGCTGGTAGCCACCGGCTGCCTGCCATTCGGCCAGCTGGTCGTCGGTGAGCGAGTGGAACTCGACCCCGTTGGCGATCAGCTGCGACATCGCATAGGACCGTGCCGAAGGAACCTTGGACAGGTTCTGGTGCTGGGTCACCTCGCCTGCGAACTCGATTCCCTCTTGCACGTCGGATGGCAGGCTGTTGAACCATTCGAGGTTGATCGAATAGACCTGACTGTCCGGCACCGCCTGCGTGAAGGTCACGTGGCTCAGGATCTCGCCGAAGCCGAAGACATGCAGCGCACCCACGGATGGGTCCAGCGCATCGGCAACGCCCTGACGGATCGCCGAAGGCGTTTCGCCCCAGGCCACGGGTGTCGGGTTGGCACCGACCATCGAGTAATACTGCTGCAGCATGGCCGACCCGGGCACGCGGAACTTGATGCCCGCCATATCGCCCGGCGTGATGACGGCGTTGCCCCCCTGACGCACCGCGACGACTCGCGGATCGATCACGATGTAGAACAGCGCCTTGAACCCGCTGGCCGCAATCTTGGGATCGACCTCGGACTTCCAGGTGTCAGAGGAGGTCAGGTTGGTGAAGCGCTGGTTGGACCCGCAGAAGTAGGGCAGGTTGATCAGATCGACCACCGAGGCAAAGGGTGCGAAGTTCGCAAGTGAATGCTGTGCACACTGGATGGTACCGCCCTGAACTGCCTGCACAAGGGCGCCGCCAGCGCCCAGCTGGCCACCAGGGGCAAGACGGACATAGACCTTGCCGTTGGTCATGTTCTGGATGTTTTCCTTCAGGTCCAGCTGCATGATCGGATAGCTGCGTGAGGCACCAAGCACGTAGGCTGTCGCCAGCGTCATCACGTGGTCAGCGGCTGCTTCCCGCTCGCGCTCTTCGGCGGCGGTTTGTGCGGCGGCCTCGGTCGACCAGAGCATCCCCCCCGCACCGGCGACAACCGCAGCCGTGAAACTGCCGGTCGTGGCAAGTTTCAGGAAATTCCGGCGCTCGGCCGATGCAAGTTCTTGTCTGTCAGTGTCCATAAATGTTCCTCCCATTGGACGGTTTATTCGACGTCTGTTTTTCTGGATTTGGCGCGCGCCTCGCTGCGCAGGATGCCCACGGAAAACGCGATCGCAGCAGCGAAAAGGACCAGCATTTCAGTGACGTTGCCGAACATTCGGCCACTTCCGATGGCACCCATCACCACATTCGCGGTGAACGCCAAAACCAGTGCGAGTGCGATCAGATACGGCATATCTCCCCTCCCAAGAAGCATGACGGCGGCACGATTCGTGTTAAATGTAAGCGCTTACATTTTTTCTTGCAAGCGTTTACATCGGCTGCACCCGCAGCGTATGGTCCTTGGCATCTCGCGCCTGTGCCGCAACTGCGTGGCTGGGCCCGCATCGGGAAATTGGTCAACTGCATGAAACAAGACGAGAAGTTCTCATGACCAGATCGCGCGGCACGGGCGGTGTGCCGACCTTGGCCGATGTTGCGCGCCATGCGCATGTATCAACGGCCACCGTCTCGCGCTGTCTCAATTCACCCGATCAGGTTGTGGGGATCACGCGCGAACGGGTCCTGCAAGCTGTGGCGGACCTTGGCTATGCGCCGAACTTCAGCGCGCGCGCGCTGGCGGCCAAGCAGACGAACACGGTCGGTGCGATCATTCCGACGATGGAAAACGCGGTTTTCGCACGCGGGATCCAGGCCTTTCAGGAAGAATTGGGGCGGCATGGGAAGACCCTGCTGGTCGCCTCGTCCGCCTATCAGCCCCGGCTCGAGGATGAGCAGGTCCGCACCTTGGTGGCACGCGGTGCCGATGCCTTGCTGCTGATCGGCTATGACCGAAGCGATGCTCTCTATGCGTTCCTGTCGCGGCGCGCGATCCCGACGCTGGTGGCGTGGTCCTATGAAGAGGGCAAGGATCAGGTCGCGATCGGATTTGACAATGCAGCGGCGATGGCGGAACTGACCCGGCTGGTCATCGCCAATGGCCATCGCAGGATCGCCTGCATCTCGGCCCCGACGGCCGATAACGACAGGGCGCGCCGCCGCGTCGACGGGATACGCCGGACCCTGCGCGATGCCGGTCTGGACGGAGACGGCATGGCCTATATCGAAACGCCCTACGGCATCGAGAACGGCGAGGTCGCCTTTCGGCAGATCATGGCCACCGCACCGGAGACGACAGCTGTGATGTGCGTGAATGACGTTCTGGCGATCGGCGCCTTGAGGGCGGCGCGCGAAATGGGTCTGAGGGTGCCCGAAGATGTCTCGGTCACCGGTTTCGACGATATCGAGATTGCCATGCTGGCCGAGCCCTCCCTGACCACGGTGCATGTCCCGCACCGCGAAATGGGCCGACGCGCGGCGGCGATGCTGCTGGGGATGCTGCAACAAGACGTCCCCCCGCCGGACAGCGTCAAGCTGCCCACCGACATCCGCCTGCGAAAGTCGCTGGGCCGCCGCGGGGCGCAAGGCGGCGCGTGACATTGCAGGGTGGGCGAGTGTCGAAAGCGAACCGACCGCCCGTCGCCGCAAGCCCCTGGCCTGCCTGCACGGTAAAAAAAATCCAACGACTTGGAAAAATGGTGGGCGACCCTGGAATCGAACCAGGCGTGAGTCGCCTCGAGGGA